>DNGG01000053.1:456-5878 GCA_003486675.1 Cyanobacteria bacterium UBA11372 | reverse complement strand
CACGGCATCATAGATATCTCGGACAAATAGATAACGTTAATCATGCCGTGTCCCGGCTGATGATTATGGGTAAACGACCGGACATGATATGAAAGTAATTTATGACCCAGAAGTTGATGTGCTGCGGATTGTTTTTAACGATACCCCAATTGAAGAGAGTAATGAAGATAAGCCAGGAGTAATTCTAGATTATGATGCATCAGGCAATATTGTGGGGATAGAAATCCTCGATGCTTCTAAACACGTAAACAATCCCCGATTGCTGGAGCATATTGTAATGGCATAAGGATTTGCCTGCCTAGCTGGACTGCAAACCCTTAATTGTCCGAAGTCCGCGCAGGCGGACTTTGTTTGTGTAGCCACAGGCTTCAGCCTGTCGGCATCTGTGTGTCGGCGTCCGTTGTTGGGGTATAAAATCCGATCAAGATTTTCCGGATGTAGAGAGTAATTTGTTGTATCGCTAATATTAGCGTTTCTCAATAGATTTACCGAAATGGCAAGCACATCCAACGTTAAGATAACGATTTCCTTGCAAGATCCGAGTTTAGACGACGATGAATTACAAGCAGAAGTAGAGAACTTACTACCCCAGATCAAAGAGGTGGATGGGGTAGAAAATGTGGACTTAGTGCCAGTTACAGAAGCCCCCAAAGGTTCAAAAGCTTTAGGGGGCTTTTTGTTAGGTATGTTACAAGCTGAGGTGAGTGTAGCTAATATCAAGGCATTGTTTGGATTTCTGGGCGATCGCTTAGGCGGTCAACCAATTAAAATAAGCGTCAAAGCAGCCGATGGCAGAGAACTGAACATCGAAGCCAGCAGCCAAGCCGAGTTTGACTACGCATATCAAAAAGCACAGGAATTTCTCAAAGGGTAAACTGGCAACATGGCAAAGGTAGCATTGCTAATTGGGGTCAGCGAGTACGAACTGGGATTAAACCCGCTGCCTGCCGCTGTCAAAGATGTGGAGGCAATGGGACGAGTCTTAGCAAACCCAGAAATGGGTGGCTTTGCCGCGTCAGATATTACCGTACTAAAAAATCCCCAACGCCAAGAGATGGAAGATGCCATCTACCGACTGTTTAGCAATCGCCAGAGGGATGACTTGTTGCTATTTTACTTCTCTGGTCACGGAGTCAAAGATGAAAGCGGCAAGCTTTATCTTTCTACCCGTACTACTCGCAAAGAGAATGGAAGACTGGTTAAGCCATCAGCAGTTGCTGCTAGTTTTTTGCATGAAAGCATTAACGAGAGCAAATCCCAGAGACAGATCTTGATTCTGGACTGTTGCTTTAGTGGAGCGATCGCCCAAGGCATGACTGTCAAGGATGACGGCACAGTGAACCTTCAGGAACAGCTAGGCGGCAAAGGACGGGCAATTCTCACTGCTACCACTTCCACCCAGTACTCGTTTGAACAGGAAGGTTCGGAACTCTCAATCTACACTCGTTATCTTGTGGAGGGAATTGAAAAAGGTGCAGCCGATCAAGATGGGGATGGTTATATTTCCGTCGATGAGTTACACGAGTATGCCAGCGGCAAAGTAAAAGAAGCTTTTCCAGCAATGACCCCCAAATTCTTCCCAGTTGAGGAAGGTCACAAGATTCTCCTGGCAAAATCACCCAAGGATGACCCCAACCTTAAGTATCGCAAGGAAGTGGAAAATCGTTCAATTCGCGGTCAAATTTCAGTGGTTGGTCGCAGATTCTTGGACGATCTACGAGATAGTCTGGGACTAACGCCTGAGAATGCTACTGCAATTGAAGATGAAGTTCTAAAACCCTATCGAGAGTACCAGAAAAAATTGCAACGGTATGAGCAGGCTTTCGCTGAGGCAGTTCAGCAAGAAAATGGCATCAGTGATGCCATTCGCGATGAATTGAAACATTACCAAGAGTTTCTAGGACTCAGGGATCAAGATATTGCGCCTGTTGAAACAAGGTATGTGCCACGAAGGGAAATAGCTCAACCTCAACCTCAGCCACCAAAAACATCTCAGTCAAACCTTGACCAAGGAGATTTAACGAATGTTACTCCACATAGCAAAAGTACTGGACTGCCAGTTGCGCGTATTGGTTGCCTGAGCTTGTTGTTATTGGTATTGTCTGCTATTATTACTGTGCCATTTTTTCTAAATCAGGCAACTAAAGCAAAACAAGCAGAAGCTAAACAATATGTTAGTGCTATGAATAAAGGGCAACAAGCTTTTTATACAGAAAAGGGAAAGTTCTCATCCAACTTGGCAGAGTTAGGTATTGGTATCGCTACAGAAACTACATATTATACCTATAAAACTCAAGCTGTGGGAGCGGGAGAAAAAGCATATGCTATTAACACAGCCACCCCTAAACAGGATGGTTTGAAAAGTTATACGGGTGGAGTAATGTTAAACGCAAAAGTTGATAGTACCATATCGCTCATTTGTCAAAGCCCAGAACCATCTAAAACTCCTCCCGCTCCACCTAAGTTAGTAGGAGGTACACCTAAATGTGCCACAGGCTCAGTAGAATTGGATTGATGTAAGCTAAACTCTATCGTAAAATCAAACCGAGTTGGGTAGGTTGAAGCGATCGCCCGTTGAGATTGACACTTAAAATATGATGGTATGCGATCGCAAATCATTCAAATATTGGGTGGATGTTCCTCCATCGTCACCCACATCTTACGCACGCGAGTTAATTGAGGACGGTTCATTTTCAGAGCAGAAATCGTTGCTCGACCAACTGATGTAAGTGCAATGATTTCTGTAGCATCCTCACTCCAAGCAAAATGTTCTTTCCACAACTGAAGCTGAGGATGGAATAAACTAACTTCCCGATCAGAAATAGGATCAACTGCTGTTTGACGGGAAGCTTTGTAGCGATTACAAGAAGGACAAGCTAAGCAAAGGTTATCAAAAACAGTTTCCCCACCAGCCGACCGAGGCATAATGTGTTCAAATTCAAAAATAGTAACGGTTAGGGATTCAGCAGTAAGACAGTAAGCACAACAATTCGCAAAATGAGTGCGAATTTGCCTTTGTAACTCAACAGGAATGTAAACGCTCACGCGACTTTTGATGTCCCTTCAAGACGACTTAAGGTATACCTGGCTCTGGTTTTGATAATGTTGAGTTGGTCAATCTGTGCCAACAAACAATCTAAAGTAACAATTTCATCGGCAGATATTTGATTTTCAGCATTCCGAGCTAGCAACTCATCGAGTTGAGCTTGGGCTTTTGAAGCTAAAATACTTTCTGCTAAAGCTTGCAGTTCGTCCAGGCTTAAGTCAGCTAAGAGTTCAGTATCAGATGGTGATGGGTTTGTTAGTCGATGATACGTTTCCAAATCTAACAGTACACCGACTCTTTCTCCCTGCTGGTTAGTGACGTAATTCACTGATTCAGACATAGGTTCTCTACGGCTCAGACCCTGCAAGCTATTATAACAGCGACGATGATGTTTATTCAATGCGTAGGGTGTTTTGGCGACGCATACTACCACGTGCCTTCCGGATTGGATGCGATCGCCCGTTGATATTAGCACTTAAAATGAGATGGTATGCGATCGCACCCAAGCGTATATAAACGAAATCGCTAGATCGGAATATTAAACATTCCAGCTTCTACAAGTAATTGACGTTCTTCAACTCTATCTGAACGATTCATCTGTAATAATCGAACAGTTACACGACCGACTGGTGTAAGCGGAAGAATTTGAGCATCACTTAACTGAAAATGGTCAAGCCAACGAGCTTGACGGGGATTATAAAGCGGAACAATATTTCCTGTTTCTGGGTCAACTGAGGCTATATCGCTGCCCTTGTGCTTGTTACATAAAACACAGGAAATGGCTAAATTTTCGGCATTAGTTAAGCCGCCGTGTTTTTCAGCAATAATATGGTCTATTTCATGGCTTGCTAATACAAACATTTCAGGAAGAAGGCAGTATTCACAACATCCACCTGCACGCTCATAAACGGTTTGCCGCAAGGCTGACGGAACATAACTCTTGCTCATTAATCAACCTGCTTTGAGCTTGAGATAGGCTTTAGCTTTAGCAATTCGTACCAGGTGTTCTAAATACTGATATTGTTCCCAAGCCAATTCTTCATTAGGCGTTAAACCTTCGCTTCTGTTTTTATCCAATAAAGCAGTAATTTGCGCTTGCAGTGTTTCTGATGGACGCAATGCCAAGATTTCTTCTGGTGTTGGTAGTTTAGCTAAAAACTCTATTACCTCAGCAATACCTGCAAAGCCAGTTTGAGAGCTAGCACTCAGTTCGCGCAGTCCTAACTCTAAAATTTGCGGCAGTTGATCTTTGAGGGGAGTCAGTCGTAGCGCTAATTCTTCTGGGATATCTAAAGTCACCAACATTGTTTTTCTGTTCCTCAGTTCCCGCCTAGCTATTATAACAGCGACGATGATGTTGCTTCAGTGCGTAGGGTGATTTGGCGATCGCCTACTACCCCACGCCTTGCGGATTGTCGGCGATATTGCCTTGCGGCTAGCTGCGCGATCGCAATCCATTCTCTCTACCGAAAGTTACAGAAAAGCATAATTTTAATTCATTCCCAAGGTGGAAGATAGCTTAAACAATTAGCAGTAATTTAGCTAAAGATGTAGCAAAGGAAACAAATTTTATGAACAACGAACCTGATGCAAACCGCGATCCGATTTCTGGTGAAACAGGAGCGCATCCACTTGGTACGGGAATTGGTGCTGGTACAGCTGGTGCAGTGGGTGCAGCCATCGGCGGTGCGATTGGTGGACCAGTGGGCGCAGCTGTTGGCATTGCAGTGGGTGCATTTGCTGGTGGTTTGGCTGGAAAAAGCGTCGCCGAAACCATTGACCCCACCCAAGAGGATGAATACTGGCGCAATAACTACACCTCCGAACCTTATGTAGAACCTGGTGTGGGTTATGATGACTACGCACCCGCTTATCGGACTGGGTATGAAGCGTTTCCTCGCTACTACGAATCGGGCAAAAGCTACGATGAATTAGAGCCAGATCTACAGCGGGAATACGAAGCGAATCATGGCAATTCAAACTTAACTTGGGAAAAAGCTAAGCACGCCACCCGCGCTGCATGGGACAAAGTTGAACGCGCAATTCCAGGCGACATCGATAAAGACGGACGATAGTTAATAGCTTCCCAGGTAATAAATATCGATAGAACAGGCATGATGGCAGTCATCATGCCTTTTAGTCTTCAACTAACTCAAAATTAACTCGTGCATAAATATCGCGAAAACCGATCTGAAACTCAATAGAATCTAGCACTAAAACTGCATCCTCTCCTTCATACTCTTTGAAAAGCCATTCTCCAGGCGATCGCTTAGCATATTGTTCGACGGAAAAACTATACTGGTCAATTAAAATATATTCCTGAAACTCCGGAATTGAGCGGTAATATTTAAACTTATCTGTTTTGTCATAATCTTT
>DNGG01000053.1:0-131 GCA_003486675.1 Cyanobacteria bacterium UBA11372 | reverse complement strand
AGGCGATACTGAGGCAGCCATAACTTTACATCACCCATGTATATGTCATAATTTTGCCCTTGCACTGTAAAGGGAAAGTTTCTACAAAAATCAAGCGCAATTTTATTGTGATTCGTAGTTCCACCTGTCAT
>DNGG01000353.1:27312-28891 GCA_003486675.1 Cyanobacteria bacterium UBA11372 | reverse complement strand
ATAAATAAACCCGCCCCGACGTGTAGCTACCGGACATGATATAAAACGGTTATCCCATTTTTATCCCAATAACAACCCTTTTCCGGCTGCATATTTAGCTGTAATCAAAGCGGGTGAAGGGACTCGAACCCACGACATTCACCTTGGGAAGGTGACGTTCTACCACTGAACTACACCCGCATACAATTGTCTAGTATAACACGTTATGGCAGAATCGATCAAAATCAGGAGGCGATATGCCTCCGCCACGCTCGGCGATCGCTTGCTCCAACCAGTCTCAACCGTAGCGATCCCATAGGGAATATTACGAAAGTCTCTTCCAGCGCTGGTTGCGCTACCATATTATGCAATTGTGGAAACAAGAGGGATTTATTCGTAATCTTGATTAAAAATTAAAGAAGACAACAAACAACTATAGTTCCCCAATCCCTCTAGACATTGCAAGCAGTACGAGCGAGCGAGTAACCAGCATGTTTAATCCCACAGAAATCCTGATTAACACCTTCGTACAAAACCTCCGGGATGGCTACCACCGCACCTACGGGGGATGGAAAACCGACTACGAAGACATCATTGGCTGGGCGGGAAGTATGGCGTTAGAAAATATCGCCAACAGCGATGCCCTCTATCATAACGTCGAACATACGATCCTGGTTACCTTAGTCGGGCAAGAAATCTTACGCGGGAAACATATCCGCGAAGGTGGTATTTCCTGCGAAGATTGGTTGCACTGCATTATCTCTCTGCTATGTCACGACATTGGCTACGTTAAAGGTGTGTGTCGCGCTGACAGAGATCAAGAAAGATTGTATGCGACTGGAAAAGACGGCGGGATGGTCGCTTTGCCCCCAGGTGCTTCGGATGCCAGCCTGACGCCTTATCATGTAGATCGAGCCAAGCTTTTTATCGAAGAACGGTTTGGCGGTCACAAGCTGATCGATGCCGAAGTTATCAAGCGCAATATTGAATTAACCCGTTTCCCTGTCCCCGTGGCAGAAGATCACCAGGATACGGTTAATTATTCGGGTTTAGTGCGCGCCGCCGATTTAATCGGTCAACTGAGCGATCCCCGCTATCTCAAGAAAATCACTTCTTTATACTATGAATTTGAAGAAACTGGGGTGAATAAAGCTTTAGGCTACAGCCATCCCGGAGATCTGCGCAAGAACTATTCCAAGTTTTACTGGCACGGGGTTTATCCCTACATCAAAGATGCACTCCGCTACCTCACCCTAACCCAGCAAGGAAAGCAAATCATTGCTAACCTGTACTCGAATGTGTTTGTGGTGGAACACGAAAAGGTGGAGGAGGATCGAAGACAACTGGTTGAACACAGGTAGTATTCTATGAACTGGTGGCAGAAACTGAAAAAGAATCCCCTGGCTAGTTTGGGGGCAATTATCCTATTAATTTTCTACTTGGCAGTCATTGCGGCTGATTTTGTTGCGCCTTACGATCCCTATGCCTCTCAATTAAACGGTTCTTTACTGCCACCGACTCAGATTTACTGGCGCACCGAAGGGGGACAGTTGAGCGGGCCGCACGTGTATCCGACGACACAAGGGGCGGTGGATTTGGA
>DNGG01000353.1:26894-27021 GCA_003486675.1 Cyanobacteria bacterium UBA11372 | reverse complement strand
TCAACCTACAACCTGTTTCAGTTCAGTCTCCCCTTACCCCCCAAGTTTCAAGAAGTAAAAATTTTTCCAGGCATCCCCTGCAATCTGCACCTATTCGGCACGGCGGGCGAAGGCAAAATTAACTTAT
>DNGG01000353.1:13202-26615 GCA_003486675.1 Cyanobacteria bacterium UBA11372 | reverse complement strand
ATTAGCCTTAGCATCGGTTTGGTAGGAATTGCGATTTCCTTCCCTCTAGGTGTACTAATAGGTGGAATTTCCGGCTACTTCGGTGGCTGGATTGACGGCGTTTTGATGCGCGTCGTGGAAGTATTGATGACGATTCCTTACATATACCTTCTGGTTGCCTTATCGACAATTTTGCCCCCAGGAATCAGCAGTGCCCAGCAGTTTCTGTTAATTGTGGTCATCACCTCATTTGTCAGCTGGGCGGGGTTAGCAAGAGTAATTCGAGGACAGGTGCTGTCAATTAAAGAAAGGGAATTTGTCCAAGCTGCAAGGGCGATGGGCGCTAAGCCAATGTACATCATTATCCGTCACGTTTTACCCCAAACAGCTACTTACCTAATTATTTCGGCGACTTTAGCGGTGCCTGGTTTTATCGTCGCCGAATCGGTACTGAGCTTACTCGGATTGGGAATTAAGCCGCCCGATCCTTCTTGGGGTAATCTGCTTTCAGTGGCAACCAATGCTTCTATTTTGGTATTGCAACCTTGGCTGATTTGGCCTCCAGCAATTCTGATTATTGTTACAGTATTGGCTTTTAACTTACTGGGCGATGGTTTGCGCGACGCCCTCGATCCTCGCAGTCAGCAACGGTGAATTCGGTAATGGGTAATGGGTAATTGGTAATTGGTAATGGAAAACAATACCGATTGCTAAAAATTAGGTAATAGCTAATCGGTAATGGCAAGGAATACCAATTACCAATTACCTATTACCTATTACCTATTACCTATTACCTATTAGCGAAACATACTGCTAACCGAACTATCTTCGTGAATGCGCCAGATCGCTTCGCCTAGCACGTTAGCCACTGAAAGCACTGTCAGCTGTTCAAACCGATCTGCTTCGGGAATGGGTATCGTGTTGGTCACGATGACTTCTTCAAATACACCGCTTGATAGCCGTTCAATTGCTGGGGGAGAGAAAACGGCATGGGTGGCACAAGCGTAAACTTGACGCGCGCCTTCTTTCCGCAATAACGCCGCACCTTGAGCGATCGTGCCGCCCGTGTCGATCATGTCATCTACCAATACCGCTGTTTTACCGGCGACATCGCCAATAACGTTCAAAACTTCTGCTACGTTATGAGCTTGGCGGCGCTTGTCGATAATTGCCAGGGGCGCATCGTTGAGCTTTTTGGCAAACGCTCTAGCTCGCGCCACGCCGCCTACATCCGGCGAGACGACAACGATGTCAGAGAGTTGTTTGTTTGCCAGATAATTGATCGCTACGGGTGAAGCGTAGACGTGATCGAAGGGAATATCGAAATAGCCTTGAATTTGCGCCGAGTGCAAATCCATTGCCAGCACGCGATTGGCTCCTGACTCGGTAATCAGGTTCGCTGCCAGCTTGGCTGTAATCGATTCTCGCCCAGCCGTCTTGCGATCGGCGCGGGCATAACCGTAGTAAGGAATTACAGCCGTAATTTGCCTTGCCGATGCCCGACGGCAGGCATCGATCATGATCATCAATTCCATCAGGTGATCGTTGACCGGACGGCAAGTAGGCTGTATAAGGTAAACATCGCAACCCCGGATCGATTCCTGAATTTGAAGGTAAATTTCTCCGTCCGCAAATTGTTTAAGGACGATTGGACCTAATTCAATTCCCAGGTAAGCAGCAACTTCCTGAGCCAGCGGACGATTGGCAGAGCCAGCAAACAATCGCAGGCGATTGTTTGCTGCTAGTTCCGGTGGTGGCGACTGAAGCGTCAAAGTGCCAGAACGGATCACAGCAGACCCTCGAAGCATGTTCATCGCCATCTTAACATCTCGGTTTGGGTAGATTTAAGAAGATTTGTTGAAGTTAAATGTTGGCAGAAGTTTGGCGACGCTGGCGATCGCGGCAAAACTTCTGCCAAGCAATCAGGACGAATGGCACTCGATCTCTGATTGCCAAATCAACTATTTTTCATCCAAACCCGGATGGGTGTGCGTAAGTCCTATTTGATAAATTCTGGCCGCTCTGGTGGTGCCTTGGAATTGACAAACCCACCAAACCCAAGGTCAGCTGGTAGTGGGTAGTTCGCGCTAAAATGCAGCCAGCTTTGATTTTTCCCCTGTTAGTGACGGCTGATAAGATCGCGATGCAACCACCGCTTCCCATTGGCACCGTTGTGCAAAACCGCTACCGCTTGCTCAAGATTTTGGGTCAAGGTGGGTTTGGTCGAACCTATCTGGCAGAAGATACTGGGCGCTTTAAGGAACGATGCGCGCTCAAGGAATTTATTCCCGTGCAAACGGGTGCTTACACGCCAGAGAAGTCTAAAGAACTGTTCCAACGGGAAGCAGCTACGCTTTATCAAATTCAGCATCCGCAAATTCCCCAGTTCCGCGCCACTATCGAACAAGATGGACGCCTGTTTTTAGTGCAAGACTATGTAGAAGGCAAAACCTATAGCACGCTGCTGGGCGATCGCAAGTCACAGGGAAAAAGATGCTCCGAAGCTGAGGTTTTGCAATTTTTACAGCAGATGTTGCCGGTATTAGACCACATTCACGCTAAGGGGATTATTCATCGCGATATTTCTCCGGACAATATCATCCTGCGCGTGAGCGATCGCCTCCCCGTCCTGATCGACTTCGGCGTGGTCAAAGAACTCGTCACCCGGTTTCAATCCCCCCAAAAAGCACCCACGGTCACCACAGTGGGTAAAATGGGCTACGCACCCCCAGAACAAATTCAAACCGGCAGAGCCTACCCCAGCAGCGACCTCTACGCTTTAGCCGTTACCTGCGCCGTTCTACTCACCGGACAAGACCCCCAAGATTTATACGATGAAACCAGCTTAAGTTGGACTTGGTATCGATGGATACCGCCGGTCAACCCGGGATTGACGGCGGTGTTGAATCGGATGTTGAGTTATAAGCCGAGCGATCGCTACTCGGATGCCCGCGAAGTCGCCATAGCGCTAAAATCTTCCTACAACAACCCAGCGGCGTCCAAAATACCGCCAACCCAGGTGCAAGCAACCCCTGCTACCCAATACTCGCAAATGCAGACGCTGGCAGTTAATCGTCCTGGGGCGGTTCGCTCCGCGACGGCTACAGCTACCACTCAAAGTCAGTATCCTTCTAACCAAAGCGACCCAGTAATTCCCGCAGCTACAGAACGTTCGAGTTGGGATAACCCCTTGCTCGTGATCTTTGTGGGAATGTTCTTCGCTATATTAGCGGGAGTTGGCTCTTGGGCGATCGTCAGTACTATCCTCAACAATCCAGCCCAGGTCAAAACCATATTGACGCCGATACCGACGCCCACGGTTTTTGATAGTCCAACCGACTCAACGCCGACACCTACTCCGATCGAAACCCCTGCACCAACCCCCGAACCCGAACCCGTCACCACCGATGAACGCCTCAACTTGTTGCCGGGAGATAGTCTTTCTACCCCAGGAAATCTCAAAGCTAACGAGACAGTAAATTATATCATTAACGGTATGAAAGGTCAACAGTTAAGTGCGTCTTTGGAAGAAGAAGGGGTATTGATCACCATTCTGAAGCCAAACGAAGAACCCGTAGATGACCGTTCCACAAGAGTGACGCGCTGGGAAGGGTTACTGCCAGATAATGGGAATTATACGATCCAACTACGCACGGTGCGGGGGGTTCAAGACAGTTTCTATAGGCTCAATCTGCGCTTAACTAACCCCGAACCGACGCCAACGCCAACAGAAACACCAACGCCGACACCAACGCCGACAGAAACACCAACGCCGACACCAACGCCGACAGAAACGCCAACGCCGACACCAACCTTGGGTGAAAATCCATTTCCGGGCGAGGAATTTAAGGTAGCGCCGCCTGCTACGAATGAATATGAGGAGGAACCGCTGGATTTGCCACCAGGTAATGCCAGCGCCCAAATTTCTGGTAGAACGAGTCAACGCAGAATCAAGCGCTACTTGGTTTATGCTCAAGCAGGACAGGTACTGAGCGCGAGAATTCAAACCGGAGCTTCTGCGGCAAGGTTGGATATTCGCTATCCCAACGGTCAATTGGTGGAAAATGCCTCTGGCCTGGGAGAATGGGAAGGCAAGGTGGATGCGAGCGGTGAATACAAAATTGATGTCACGACAAATGAGGCCACAAATTTTACGATTGAGGTAAATGTTCGACAATAGTAGCTAATTGGTAATTGGTAATTGGTAATTGGTAATTGGTAATTGGATTGATTAGACTTCTCCAGAAACTACCATCTTTGGCGGGCAATACGTCCCACCCCACAAGAATTATTGCAGAAGTCTATTGGTTGTTGAATTCTGACAATTACCGATTACCCATTACCAATTACCAGTATGCTTGGATGTAACTAGCAACTTTGGTTAATTGGTAATGAATGCACTTTTGATTGCTGGTACTGATACGGATGCGGGAAAAACAGTTTTAACGTCAGCGCTGGCGGCGTACTGGCAAATTTACTGTCGGAGTCGGAGTTTAGGGATTTTGAAGCCGCTTCAGACTGGAGTGGGCGATCGCGAACTCTACAGTCAAATATTCTCGCTTAATCAATCCCTCGAAGAAATTACACCGCTGCACTTTAGCGCACCCCTCGCCCCGCCTTTGGCAGCGGAACGAGAAGGACGCCAAATCGAATTAGGAAAGGTTTGGCAGGCGTTTGAGAGCTTGCACAAACAGCGGGATTTTGTTTTAGTCGAAGCGCTGGGGGGATTGGGTTCTCCCATCACCCACGAACTTACGGTGGCAGATTTAGCCAGGGACTGGGGATTGCCTACAGTGTTGGTCGTGCCGGTACAATTGGGTTGCATTGGGCAAGCAGTTGCTAACGTTGCCCTGGCGCGTCAGTCAAAAGTACAGCTTAAAGGTATTGTCCTCAACTGTGTCAAACCTCGTTCCGATCAAGAAATAGCTGATTGGGCATCAATCGATTTGATCCAATCTTTGACAAATACCCTGGTTTTAGGCGTTATACCCTATTTAGATCAGCCAACGGATTTGAACAAGTTGGCTCACGTTGCCTCTAATCTGGAGCTAGAACGGTTGATGCCAGTTTGATTGACTTGTTTGCTTCGAGCGATCGCTTTTGAGTCGCTGCCAATAACTCATCCAGAGAAGATTGCAGGTTCGTCAACACCTGATTCAAACAAGCTCTGACTAAGGCATAGTCAATGTCCGAATACCCATTCTTCACGGCTTCCGTCAGAGACTCTCTTGGCTCTCTTACCACTTGTTGAGAGCCTGGAGGTGGGAAAGCGTTCGCGCAGCGTGCCGGATGGCATATCGCTTGCCAATCCAATTGTAATCTTTCGCTAATTTCGATAAAGTTTAGATAAGAAACTGGCCTACCATTGAGATAGCTGTAAACAGTGGAGCGACTGAGTCCTATCGCCTCAGCCAAATCCTGCTGGCGATAAAAGCGACGGTATAGAGCCTGCTTAACTGTTGAGATATGCTCGCTAGCCACTTTGATACCCGGTGTTCTTGCCATAGTAGCTGTAGAAAATGAAGGTTTTTGTGCCAACAAAAAAGGTTCAATCCAGGACACACAAAACTCTGATTGACAGACACGATGCCTAATGCTGTGGCGGTATTGCGATCGCCACAGCATTACAGCTATTTCAGATCGATCCTGTCTGTGCAATTAATTGCTCTGTCGTCCTGAAGCTGGGAGCTTAGATTCTAGTAGATTGTAGGTTGGGCCCTTGCGACAGCGAAACCCAACACCAGAAGGCTTGTTGGGTTTCGTTACCTCAACCCAACCTAGTAAGTTTGAATTCAACTTGGCACCAGTTGGGTTTCGTTACCTCAACCCAACCTAGTAAGTTTGAATTCAACTTGGTATTAGCTGCCATTCGTTTTAGCTAAAAAGGCAGCTACTGAAGCTACTTAGTTCTACGGCAAGCAGGGTGCGTAACAATCAAAGTTTAATTGACTACCCTGTGCCATCTTGCTTTGAGTGCAAGTTGGGATTGACTTTTGAGCAATGGTTGGGTTATAATCGTATTTTGTCATAGCAAACTGAGCAGTCCTTGGCTGCTGGAAGTTTGAACAAATACCTTGAACAAATACCGCTCCTGTTGACACCAGGAAGCCGAAATCGAATTAACGAAATCGAATTAACGAAATCGAATTAACGAAATCGAATTGAAGACCCCAGCGTGCCCTACTAACACACTGGGGTCTTCGCTGTTAAAAAACAGCCTAGCACCTACTCTCCGCGCCTGTCAATATTTTGTTAGATATAATTTCTCTATTAAGATTATGAATTGCCGATACCTGAGATATGGCCTGATAAATGCCTAATTTTGTAGAATTAATATAGAACTTATACCTGACTTATGCCAGACTAGCAATAGTTCATAGTTTTGCGTAAGTCCTGGGTTTAATGGCGATACACACATCCTTGTTTTCTTTTGTTTGACACGAAAACATTTCTATTCACTTGAGCTACTATGGCAAGAACTTCAGGAATTAGAGTGGCTAGCGAGCATATCCAAACAGTTAAGCAAGCTCTACATCGTCGCTTTTATCGCCAAATGGATTTGGCTGATACTGTGGGCGTATGTAGAGACACTGTTCACAAGTTTCTGAATGGTAAGCCTGTTGAGCGTTGGAATTTTATAGAGATTTGTGAACAATTGGGGCTAGACTGGCAAACCGTCGCCTATCTACATGTTGAGGCTTCAGAAGAGGCAAATAATGCTCCTGCACCCCTTCCTGCATCCATAGAGCGTGATGCACCGATAGAATCTTTTACCAACCTTCCTACATCCACAGAGCATGATGAGCCGATAGAATCTATTGCCAAACGCAATGCAGAAATTCTAGTAGCTCTGTTCAAATATATTCGCAGTCAACTACCATCCGATGTCTGTGATGAAGTTGTAGCGAGTTTGGCTAAAGCCGCACTCTCTGAAGCTAAATACTATAGCGGTTCTCAGTTGGATGAAACAGAAGAACCGCAGTAGCGAAACCCAGGGAGAATATCTTGAGGTGCGATCGCCGACACACTTGTTCCTCACGAGTGTTAGGGGTTGTTGTGTGATTATTCTGGATTGGGCGATCGCTCCAATGGCCCAAAATCGTCGGGTAATTCTTCTATGGAAATCCCCAATTCGCGACACAAAGCTTTGATCTGGGGAATGGTTGGTCTGCTGATCCCATCTCCCGCAACCCATCTGGCGTAAGTCCGCAGCGGAATACCGCATCGGCGACACAGTTCTTCCTGCGTTAAGCCAACACATTCTCTTAAACGCTCTAATGGTGATTTACTTTCTGTGTGTTCCTTTTGCTTCTTCATTGAGATCTGTTCAATTTTCCCCATTGGGCAATCGTCCCCCCGTCGCGTCAACTAGCTCATCGAGAGAACATCGTAAGATCTGCGTCAATAACTTGGTCTGAGCGAATGTCAATCTTGGTTCGTGTCGTTGGTTTTCCCAGGCGCTCACAGTGGTGATGGTGACTCCGAGTGCTTGAGCTAGTTCGCGCTGGGTTAAACCCGCACGTTCGCGTAGTTTTACCAATGTTAGGGGTTCTTGTTCTTCAGTCATTCTAGTCAATTTATTTAAGTTAACTTGCATAAATTGACTGATATAGTCTATTATGTGTAAGTCAACTTATATCTAAGACAACGCCGCAAGTAGTTGCTGCCAGCGTTTGCTTTCTCCCAAAAGGATTGCAATTATGTCCCATATTCACAATAACGCCATTCGGGCGTCACTTTTCCCGTGGACGATTGTGCGCTTGCTACCAAATTTGCAGAGAATAACCGTAGGGCGGTTTCGCAGGCGTAGCGATGCGGAAGGACATCTGCAAGTTTTGCAGCGGTTAATACCTCTTGCTCGGTTTGCTATCGTGTTTGAGGTAGAGAGCGAGAGGCTGACTACGTTGATACCACAACTTCAAACTCAACTGCCTCAACAGCAAATTGCAGCGTTTTGCCAGCGATGGAAAATTCAGGAGTTTTACCTTTTTGGTTCGGTATTGCGGCAAGACTTTCGCCCTGATAGCGATATTGATGTCATGGTTAGCTTTCAGGCGAATGCACCTTGGGGGCTATTGGAATTAGTACGGATGAAGCGAGAACTGGAAACTATCGTGGGGCGGGAGGTAGATCTGGTTACTAAACAGTCAATTGAACAGAGTGAAAACTGGATTCGTCGCCAAGAAATTTTAGGTACGGCACAACTTTTCTATGTCGCGGGATAGTGCATCGCTACTGGATATCGTCCAAGCTGGACAAAGGGTATTGCAGTTTGGCTCCAGACTGAATCGAGAGGAACTAGCGGCAGATGTGATGCGACAATCGGCGTTCTCTATCAAATTACGATTATGGGAGAGGCAACAAAACGGCTATCTCGCGAGTTTCGCGCCGCACACCCAGAGATTCCTTGGGATGATGTTGCCGGAATGCGAGATGTTATCGCCCACCAATACGATCGCATAGATCTCGATATCGTTTGGCAAGTGATTGGGCGCAATATCCCTGAGTTGTTGAGTTTGATTGCTCCTTTATTGCCCAGACAAGAGCGATAATATCATGTCCGCTGGCATCGGTAGCGCCAGCCGGGGCGGGTTTATTTATTCTTCGCGCTTCAGCGCAATTATCTCTCGTAAAACCCGCCCCTACTATACACAACCAAAGCTACTGGAGATGATATAAGCTCTATCCTGTTCAAGGTTTGCATATAACGGGCGCGATCGCCTATACCATGAGTTATATCGTTCTGATTCGATATTAGGAGTCATTCTTCTAGCGATCGCGTATTTCCTTTAAAGATTTAAGATGACGCTTAATCTCAACTAATTGACGTTTTAAGACCCGATACTTGCTGGGGGGAATCAACGGATCTTTTTGGCGATTCACGATAGTTTCTATGGGGAGAACGCGAAAATTAAGCTGATTATTCAATCGATAATTCTGAGTATAGGTGGGAATTGCTTCTACTTGGGTAATTTCTACCGTTTTACATTTTTGGATTCTAGTCCTGAGACTTTAGAACCATCCTCCCCATAGCTGAATTCAGGGTCTGACCAGCGGGTTTTTGGTGACTTTTGATCAAATTACTTGCCCTACTCTGGTGCAGAAAAAAGCTTTGGATTTACTAGGGATTAGCCTGCATTTGTAGTCATGTAAATTCCCCAACCCAAGGCTGGATTATAGAAAAAACAAGGGATATAGCCGGAAGTTGCCTCCCTGGGGGCAACTTTCGATTAACTGGCATTTTGGCAACTCAGGTTGGGCTAATCAAATTAGACTGATGAAGTCTAATTACTTGCTTAGTCAACAATATTAAGCGGCAGTTGCCCTCCTGCGGGGCCAACTTCCGTCTGAAACCATTAAAGTGAGAGACTTTCGGTGATTGTGGTAAGTCACTTACATGACTACAATCGACGAACCCCTTACGTGGCGGGGATTTGGGCCGATGTTACGTCGAAACCCATTGTAAAACATATTCTGTGCGATTCGCGCTCCCCGATAGCTTCGCTTCACGCGCAGCGGAAGGGAGACATATTGCCAGCCTTACATGACTGCACAATGTTCGTGTCAAATGGCTATATGTCAAACGGGGAGAGGGTTTGGGCGAAAGGAAGTTGCAGCGGGCCGTTGCAACTTCCGATGAAGAAACATTGGCATCAGAGCCTCCCCAGAGTTTTGTCCATACAACCAGCTGGATTAATCCAAGGAGAAAGAAGATGATCGCCAACAATCAATCGCCAACAATTGAGAAATTTAAATCCGAGTCAGAATTAAAATCGTACTTGGTCAACGATGCGCTGACGAAGTACTCGAGTTTGTTCGGTCAGAAGACAGGTGGTATCGGGTTCCTGGACTCCATCAATCTGGTACCTAACCAGGGCTCGCTAACGGGCAACATCGCTGAGGTGGTAGGGACAACGGATGCGACAAACTCAAATAGCTTCACAACGGTGACAGGGATAGCGAATACCGGGGTATCGGAGTCCTTCGTCCAGTCCAGCTCAACGAACACCCAAGAGCAGGGGGTGGACGAGGCGGACCTGGTGGAAACTGACGGGAAGTTCATTTACGAGGTGGTCGGTAAGACTTTAACGATTGTCGATGCCCGCAATTCGCAACAGCTGAACATTGCCTCGCAAACAGATTTAAGCTCTCTGGGCAACATCGAAGGAGCCTACCTCCAGGGCAACCGGCTGACGGTGATATCCAATGACTGGTCTTGGGGGTTGCCGTTGGCGAAGACATCCTCTGACTCTATTCCCACCTTGTCTGGTCCCAAGGTCAACGTCACCGTGTTCAACGTATCCGACCCAAAGTCGGTGAAGATAGAGGAAAAATCGCAGCTGGAAGGAAGTTTGCTGACGTCGCGCGCCATCAACGACCAGGTGTACGTGGTCACCACGCAGACTGGCTTTGGCTTGCCTGGGCCGAAACTTGTGCCTGGACCGCCAGTTGAATTACCGAAATTGGAACTGACGACCAATCCAGGCACCCCCCTGACCAAATTCTCTTCTAAAGCAATTAATTTTAACCTGTCCCAGCCAGCTATTAGTTCAAACATTTCCCCTCTCCCCTCGATCAAGACATACACTTACGCATACGAAACTAAAGAACAATACCTGGCGCGGATCCAAGGTCAGGAGCTGAAGCTGGCTCTGCCTGACTTTACCACGGTGGATGGTCAAGGACAGCTAGTGCGCTCAGGACAGCTCAGTCAAGCCACTAACATCTACAAGCCACTGGATAATCAGCCCTACCAGGTGGCCAACGTCTCGGTCTTCGACGTGGATGATGGCAAGCCGGGACCCGACTTCTCGACGGGCATCCCTACTAGCTACCTGGATAAGGCTTACATGTCCTCCGACAATCTCTACTTGCTAGGGACGAATTGGCAGGATTGGTCAAACCTGCAGACGAAGCTGTTAAAGGTCGATCTCAACCCGCTGGAGTTAGTCGCCACAGGGGACGCGCCCGGTCAGGTAAACAACCAGTTCTCGGTGGATGAACACAAGGACTTCCTGCGTGTCGCCACCACCACCGGCTCGGGTTGGAACTCTAAAAACAACCTGTACGTTTTGCAGCAGCAAGGCCAAAAGCTGGACATTGTGGGTCGCCTGGAGGGTCTAGCGCCGGGAGAAACGATCCGTTCGGCTCGCTTGATGGACGATTATGGCTTTATGGTCACCTTCAGGGAGGTCGATCCGTTTTTCACCCTGGACTTGAGGCAGCCGACCAATCCCCAGCTAGCTGGCGAGTTGAAACTTCCCGGCTTTTCCCAGTACCTTCAGGTGATTGAGAGCCAAGGCAAGCAGCTGGTACTGGGCATCGGTCAGGATAGGGACCCGTTGACTGGTATGCGTACGCTGAAAGTCTCGCTGTTCGACGTGACGGATATCAAGAATCCCAAAGAGGTGGAAAGTTTCTTGTTTGAAGGGCAATACGCTAGCTCAGAAGCCCAGTGGGACCACCACGCGGTCAGTTATTTTCCTGGCTCTGACATCCTGGCGATTCCATACCAGAAAAGTTGGAGCGAACAAGGGCTGCGGGTGTTCCACGTCGATGGGGTGGACGGTTTAACCGTGCTAGGAGATATCAAACACCAAGGCGAGCCGATTCGACGCAGCCTGCGCATCGGCAACGATCTGTATGCCATCTCCGACAAGCAAGTCACAGCCTACAATCTGGGCACCTTGCAACAGGTAGGTCAGGTGGTTTTGCCGGGATCCGACAGCAACGGGTTTGGGGGGTTAATCGGGTCTGGTTCGTTTCCCGTGAGCCCTGTCGCCGCCTTCATGTGACCTGGTTAGTACAACCAACTCAGTGGTTGGCTGTATAGTAATGTGCGTGCAAAAGTCGATTTATATCTGTAGGGACGTAGCATTTGCGCCCAGATTTTTAGGGAAAGTCAGGGTCTTTACAGCCGTTTGCCACCAGGGTGTTGTACAGCGATTGGGCGCCTTTTGTGTAGCGGAACGCCACACAAAAGGCGTCTTAGTTCAAAGGGCTGCAAACCGCTGTATAAGCAAATGCTTCGTGGTTTGGATCTAGTCGAGATCGTCAGAAAGGGGTGCATTCCTCAGCCAAGCCGCATTCAGCTATTGAGCGCTTAAAGATTTGAGGTGACGCTTCATTTCAACTAATTGCCGTTTTAGGACTGGATACTTGCTGGCGGGAATCAGCGGATCTTTTTGGCGATTTACGACAGCTTCTATCGGCAAAACGCGAAAATTAAGCCGATTATTCAATCGATAATTCTGAGTATAGGTGGGAATTGCTTCTACTTGGGTAATTTCTACAGTTTTTTCTGGGAAGCGCTTGCGAATATTAACGGAAAAAATGACGCCAATATCTTTGTAATTTCCCAATTGATAAGCGATAAAGTTCCCCAGGGAATAAATAGCAACTCTGGTTCTCATTTTTCCATCTTTTCCCCTGACCTTGAAGATTTGGTAAGGTTGAACTACATGGGGATGATTGCCGAGAATAATATCAGCTCCGGCTGCAATCAACCGCTGAACCAGTTGTTTTTGTCTGGCGTTTGGTTGCCGCTGATATTCGTCGCCAAAATGCAGGCAAATCGTCACCACATCGGCTCCTTGCTTTCTGGCTCTGGCAATATCTTTGATAATTTTCTTTTCATCAATCAGCGAGACGAGGTAGTTTTTACCTTGAGGAATAGGGATGCCATTTGTGCTAAATGTATAAGCCAGAATTGCCATCGAAATGTTGTTTTTATTGACGATTAAAATCTTTTCCGCTTCCTTGGCAGAGGTGGCTGTGCCAACTAAAGCAACTCCGCGCGATCGCACATTTTTAATCGTGTTAATTACTCCCCTTTCTCCTTTATCTAATGCATGATTGTTTGCCGTTGTCAAGATGTTGAAGCCAGTTTTTTTGGCAGCATCGACGATTTGGGCTGGGGCATTGAACAGAGGAAACTCGGAATAGCCGAATTCCGGGCCAGCTACGGGGGTTTCTAGATTTGCGATCGCCCAATCTCCCTGAGAAATAATCGGCTTAACTTCTTTAAAGAAATGGTCGAAATTATAGGTATTTTGTTGGGGATTGTAACCGGAGCGCGTCAAAGCCAGATGCATCAAAATGTCGCCGACGGCAATTAGTTTTGCTTCTTTTGTATAAGATTTGGGCTGGGGGGGTACTCCAGGCTGAGCCGATTTTACAGCGTTCGAGAGCGCCGTTGGCTGCGGATGCTTGAGAAAATTGCAGCCAGATATGAACAAGATGAAAATGATGAGGAATGGGGGAGTAAATTTCATATACTGCCTTGATGGAAGAAGAATGCTTAACGAACCACTCCAGGCGCTCCAGAACACAGAGGTAAGAGAAAGGAAGAGACTAGATAACTCAAGAAGTTGCTAGTTATCTCATGCATAGCAGCTAATCGCTAATGGCTCATGGCTAATGGAGCGTAAAAAT
>DNGG01000353.1:9949-12999 GCA_003486675.1 Cyanobacteria bacterium UBA11372 | reverse complement strand
AATGGCTAATGGCTAATGGAGCGTAAAAATCCTATATTAGCAAGCTTGCAAGCTTGCAAGCTTGCAACGGCAAAGTTTATAACTAGCAACTTGAGTTAGATAGTTAAATTCTTAGGGTGACTAGCAGGGGGAGATGATCCGATCCGATGTGGGAACCGATAGTGCGTTTGATGGTAACTATAGAGCGACTGTGCAAGCAATGGTCGATGGGAATTCTCATAATTGTTGGTAGATTACCGTGCCAGGTTGGTTGCAGTCCAAATCCGTTTTGGGAGTTGACCAAACCGCTTTGGCGCAGCATTTGCTGAAAAGAATGATACCAGGGTGTACTGTTGAAATCGCCGATGGCGATCGCTTGTCGTTGGCGACTCCATTGCGCCAGCGCTTCAAATTCTACCCGCTGGAAGTATACCGTATTGGCACTGCGGGGACGTATGGCATGAAAGCAGAGTAGGTCAATCAGTTTACCGGCATAGGTAATGGTGATTTGGAGAAGGGGGCGATCGCTTGTAGGCGGTAGGTGAATTAACTCAGCTGCTTTAACTTCAATCGGATAAGAAGGTTGCCGCGACACAAACCAGGCGCTACCATGACTGGTGGTGCGGGGTTCTGCAATAACTAATTGATAGTTGGTTAAACCTGCCTGAAGTTGGGGTAAAGATTGAGGTGTGACTTCGAGCAAAGAGACAATATCTGGTGCTTGCTGATTGACATAATCGATGGCTTTACTGACATCCGGGTTATCGTTATCTAGGGTGGCATGGAGAACTCGCAGTTCGCTCGAATTTGTTGCATCTCTAAAGGATGGAAGAAATAATGGCAACAGCAAGCTGATGTTGATCGCTAAAGGAATCGCCCACAGCAAATAAAAGTGTTGATTTGACGAATGTCCTCGATCGATTAGATCCAAGGATAGAGCGATCGCTAATAGCAAGCAGTATTGCGCTCGAAAGTGTTCCAGCATCGCGAATATCCACCACCAGGAACCCGCAAAGCTAAGCGCTGTCGCCAGCGCCGCGCCTCCTGCTAGGATATTTACCCAAAATCGAATTGAACCTAACTGCTTGCCGATTTGCTTCAATTGCATGTTGTTTTATGCCAGCGGTTGTTGTGGTGCGATCGCTTCGACTAAGTTTGCATATAACGGGGGCGAACGCCTATACCATTCGTTATGATAGTCATTTGTTATTTTGGCGATCCATGACCCTCGTTCTCCGGGCTTACGCCTGGGAACGCTATTACCCATTACCCATTAGCAAAAATGATATCTACATTCCCAAATGCTGCTGCTGTTGATTTATCGCGCATCCGTTTAGAAATTAGGTCATTGCAACCCCGCCTTGTCGAATGGCGCAGAAGGTTGCACCAACGCCCGGAACTTGGTTTCAAAGAGAAGCTGACGGCGGAGTTTATTGCCCAAAAGTTATCAGAATGGGGCATCACCCATCAAACCGGAATCGCTAAAACGGGCATTGTCGCCATCATCGAAGGCAAGCAACAAGATTCTCCCATCCAAAAGCCCAAGGTTTTGGCAATCAGGGCGGATATGGATGCGTTGCCGATTCAGGAAGAAAACGAAGTACCCTATCGATCGCAGCACGATGGGATGATGCACGCTTGCGGGCACGATGGACATATTGCGATCGCATTAGGCACTGCCTACTTCCTCTCCCAACACCGCGAAGCTTTCCCAGGCACTGTCAAGATTATCTTCCAACCGGCAGAAGAAGGGCCGGGAGGCGCCAAGCCGATGATTGAAGCCGGTGTCTTGACAAATCCCGATGTTGATGCTATAATCGGCCTCCACTTGTGGAATAACCTGCCCTTGGGTACGTTGGGTATCCGAACAGGGGCGTTAATGGCGGCAACGGAAAGTTTTACTTGCAAAATTCACGGCAAGGGCGGACATGGTGCAATTCCCCATCAAACCGTAGATTCTATTGTGGTGGGGGCGCAGATTGTCAACGCATTGCAAACGATTGTATCGCGCAACGTCAGTCCCATTGATTCAGCAGTAGTAACGGTGGGAAGATTTCACGCCGGAAAGGCGGTGAATGTCATAGCCGATACAGCAGAAATAGCTGGCACTGTGCGATATTTTAATCCCGAATTAGGCAAATTGATTCCCCAACGAATCGAGCAAATAATTAGCGGGATTTGTGCCAGTCACGGAGCGAAATACGAATTAGATTACAACGGACTTTATCCGCCGGTAATTAACAATGCAGATATCGCAGAAATGGTGCGTTCTGTAGGGTTAGATATCGTAGAAACTCCCTTGGGAATTGTGCCGGAATGCCAAACAATGGGCGGGGAAGATATGTCTTTCTTCTTGCAAGCAGTGCCGGGATGTTATTTCTTTTTAGGTTCTGCCAATCCAGATTTAGGATTAGCTTATCCGCACCATCACCCCCGGTTTGATTTTGATGAAACCGCGTTAGGAATGGGGGTAGAAATGTTTGTCCGCTGCGTGGAAAAATTCTATGCATGACTAACAGAGGGAGGCTCTGCCTCCCCTCACTCGTTCCCAGGCTGGAGCCTGGGAACGAGATCGCGAGGCTCTGCCTCGCTTAAGCCGGATTTCGCGAGAAAAATCGTCGGGAATGTTGTAGGGAAACGGCAATCATAAAATGTTCATTTGTACCGAATATTTCGGATGCCGTATCCCCACGCTGCAAACTCTTACCCAATTAGCAATTAGCAATTAGCAATTAGCAATTACTTAATGCGGAGACTCGAACCGCGATCGCCTAAATGGGCAAAATCTAGCGATTCTCCTGCCTCCAGAGCGGTTCTAATTGCGGCTTTATCTAGATCGACGCTAATCTTCTGAAACTTTTCTGGCAACTCCGTAGGCGATACAGATTCATCGACAATTAAAGGCGCTTTCCCACCGTTTTTTGCCAAGGTTAATTTATAACGTGCTGTATCAATCGATTTCAGCTTGTTGACTTCAAAAAAGTATTTTAGTCTTTCTTTGAGCATTTCGGCTTTTTTTTCATCCTTGGCGGCTAAGTCGCTTAAGCGTTTGGCTTCTGCTTTGCGAACAG
>DNGG01000353.1:0-9744 GCA_003486675.1 Cyanobacteria bacterium UBA11372 | reverse complement strand
TTTGGCTTCTGCTTTGCGAACAGCTGCTCTGGCTTGCAATTCGGAGATTAAGGCGGCGTAATTATCTAGCTTGCGATCGCGCTCTTCTCCCAATTGCTCTAGCCAACTGGTAATCAACTGTTCGCCCTCGCGATCGTTGTCCTCAATCTCATCTAACAACGCCGTTAACTCGCCGATCTCTGCTGAAATGCTAAACAGCGTTCTAGGTTGTACTGAAACATTCTCCGGTACGGTGCTTTCCATTGTTTTGACTCCTGATGCAACATTAATTTAACAATACCCCACAACCAGTCTTTTTGAAGTATAATATATATTAGTTCCACTTCATTATCAATCTACTCAAACTTTTTCAATTACTGACAAAAGATCGACCCAGATCAACGCAGATGTTTATCAGATTTATCTGCGTTTTGGCGCACTCTTGTGGAGCAGGCGTCTCGCCTGCAATTTTCAAACCAGATGTCGTTACTGAGGGAAAATCGAAATATGGCACGCCAAAAAAATCAACCGTCAGCAACAGATGCACAGAATAACCAAACAAAATTCACCCTCTACAATTTTGCCGGAAAACCAAAAGCATACTATTTAGTTGACCGAGTTAAGCGTCAATTAACTGCCGATGACACCCCAGAAAAAGCTATTGCTCATAGCATTATCATTATCGATCGCTCCGGTTCTATGTATTATGACATAGGGCCGTTGAAAGAAACCCTGATTAAACTTTTGACCTTGGATGAATACAACAATTACCAGCTACTGGTTACCCTGATATCTTATGCATCCCAGGGAGACGTTACTTGTCACTTCCAGCGAGTTCCCATCCAGGAAGTAATGAAAGCTAATTCTTCCTATATCCAAGAAATTCAAAGAATCCAAACAGGTTTCACTACCTGCATATCTCAATCGATGACAATGGCTAAGTCTTTCTTGCGAGAGGGAGAGCTTACTGCTATCAATTTACACAGCGACGGATACGCCAACGATCCTAGTGCTAATTCGGAAGCAAATACCCTGGAGAAGATTTGCGAAGAACTAAAAAACATGGATGTGTTTGTTAATACCATTTCCTATTCTTCTGCTGACTTCCGATTGCTCTCGAAACTCGCCAACACCGTATCGGGAACATGCATTCGCGCGGGGGAAGTCAGGCAAGTTTATGATGGACTTTACCAAAGTGCCAAACTATTAGGTAATGCGGTAGCAACGGCGATTGAAGAACCTTTAATTAAGGAGTACGATTACCAAGTTTTTGTCTCTAAAAGTGGTCAAAAAATTAATGGTTCCTCCAGCACTTTGAAGATTATCGGACTTAAGGCAGATGATGATGGCGTCTTCTACAAATATCGGAAAATTAGCAAAGAAGACTACGACAAATTAACCGAGGTTCCTGTGGCGCAAACAGATGAATCTGTCTTGGCTTTTGCGAAGGCGAATTTGGCTAATGGAAACTTGAATACTGCCAAGTATGCGCTGGCGAGTACCTTTGATGCCACCTTGACAGAAAAACACGCCAAGGCGCTGACAAATGCCGAAATTGCTGAGTTAACTCAAGACATTGATTTGGCTATTTTCGATGCGTCGGCGTTGGCGAAGCACGAAATCTTGGATAGCGTCAAAGTCAACGATAAAATATCCGTGCTGGAGTTAGTCAACCTGTTGGAGGAAAACAACAGCAGCATCATTATCAATATCAAGGAATTGCAGAAAAACTATCGCCGCAAAGGAGTCAAGAGGATTAACGGTTCGAGAGATGAAAATGGAAACCTTATCGAACCTGGGTTGAAGACAGAATTTTTAGATGGTGGCGAATATGTCAGCATGGGGACGTTTGAAATTAATCGCAATACCGCTACGATCAATATGCTGATTACCAGACCTGTTAAACTGGTAAAGGTTGAAGATAGCAGCCAAATCAGCGAAGTAGCTGGCGTGCTGATTACCAATCTGGAAAGTTTCAACAATTACACAATTGTCAGCGACGGCGAGGTAAACGTCAAGTCGCTGCAAATCAAAATTAGCAGTAAGAAAGTCTTTGATTTGTTGAAGTCAAAGGGTGTAATAGAAGCCGAAACTTTCGATTTCCGCACCGAATACACTTTGCGGTTAGACAATTTGCCCCTCGTGCCTTTTACTGGCAGTTATGGTAATATTGATGGGACGTTCGATGAGTTAGCCGAAATTAAAATACTGGCTAGTATTTTAGCGGCTCATTTGAAAGAAGAATCGGATGTTTACACTGATGAACAGTTGGCGGAGTTGAAAAAGCACTATCTTTCCAAGAGCCTTTATATCAACTTTCCCACAACGACAGAGTATAGCGATTTAAAGGAAGCGATCGCAAACGGTACGGTAGATACTCGCGTTAGCTACAAAGTCGATATTGGTAGCAAAGATATCCTCAATCTCGGCAAACTTTACTCGGCGAATAAATTCCTCGATCGCTTGTATGAGGGATTTAATCAAGATACCGGCGAGAAAGTAGATAAACCAACCTTCGACATCACCTTGGATGAGGATGTTGTTTTCGGACACAAAACCTTATCATCTCGCACAAAGATTACCAAGGTTGATGATTGGATGAAGCAGATTTTTGATAACTTTCTGGGAATTGAAGATAACGGTAGCGTTGCAGCGATCTTATCAAAAGTGGGTGGGGATAGTCTGACGCGACTGTTGCAGGTAAAATGGCAAGGAGAAAAAGTCAACCGAGACGAATTTGTGACAGCTTTGACAGCGGCAAAAGAGAAATTGGAAGACTATGCAGAGAAAGTGTATCGGGAAAAGATTAGTCCGCTAGTTTTTTATATTGGTTCCACTGGACTTTTACCCGATGAAATGGATACTTTAGCGCAGACTGCTGATGCAATTGGTGCTAAGTACGGTAACTTGCAATTTTCCAAAGATGAGCAAGAGGGAGCGTTTTTTGAGGTAGGGGATACCATTATTAGCGTGTATGCTAAGAATGAGTATTACAGTACAACTTAAATCTTGCACAAGGGGAGGCAGAGCCTCCCGGATCTCGTTCCCAGGCTGGAGCCTGGGAACGAGCGATCGCGAGGCTCTGCCTCGGTTAGCGTAGGAGGGCTGCTGCCTCGGTTAACCTGGAACTTGCGATTCCGGGAGGCAGAGCCTCCCTACTCTCGTTCCCAGGCTGGAGCCTGGGAACGAGCGACGAGCGATCGCGAGGCTCCGCCTCGATTGGCGCAGGAGATCAGCTGCCTCGGTTATGCTGGAACTGCCATCCCGCGTTGAACGGCTGGACGCTGTTGAATTGTTTCAAACCAACGTTTAAGATTGGGATGGTTATCGAGGGTTAATCCTTGAAATTCATAACTAGCAACCCAAGGATAGGTAGCAATATCGGCAATAGAATAGTCGCCGCAGATGAATTCTTTGTCGGATAATTGCTTGTCTAATACGCCATAAAGTCGCAAGGTTTCTTTTTCATAACGTTCGATGGCGTAGGGAATTTTTTCCGGTGCGAAGCGCTTGAAGTGGTTAAGCTGTCCAAACATTGGTCCTACACTTGCCATTTGGAACATTAACCACTCGATAACTTGGAAGCGACTTTTTTGTTCGCTAGGCAAGAATTGTCCGGTTTTTTCGGCTAGATAAATCAAGATTGCACCCGACTCAAATACAGTCATGCCGGTATCGGAGTCGATGATAGCGGGAATTTTGCTATTGGGATTAATGGCGACGAATTCGGGGGTAAATTGGTCGCCTTTGGTGATGTCGATTTTATGGACGTTGTAGGGAAGTTCGACTTCTTCCAGCATGATGGAAACTTTGCGTCCGTTGGGGGTGGTGAAAGTGTAGAGGTCGATCATAAATTAGGTAATGGGTAATGGGTAATGGGTAATTGGTAATGGGTAATGGCGTCTTTAGGCCAAAATTTGCCCGCTCCTATACTTAAAGATAGTGCAAGAACTGAGATTTTGAGTTCAATAGGACTTACGCATCGATCCCCCCAACTCCCCTTGCCAAGGGGGGCTTTACGGTTCAAGTTGGTAACGATGGCAGAGAAAGGAGATAATGTTTTAAAATTGGATTAATTTTTAGTAAAGAAGAGCGATGATTCTCCCCATGACTAGCGGCAATGGTGTTCGGCATATCTTCTAAAAAAAAACGTCTTTTTAAGGATTGTATGGCTTTTAATAAGTCTGTGGGAGGATGAGATATTTCCTGTAAAATATGGCTCAAAGTAACCGCATCTTCTTGTGTGGCTAAATAATTCATTACCTGTTTTTCTGACTCGGTTAATCTTATCCACAAACGACTGAGTTGAGATTCAAGCGAATTACTCAATACCAAGGCAGGATAAGCTAAAAATTCCGCGACTTTGCCAGCGAATAATTCTTCAATCATCGTGGCTGTTATTTCTAACCATAAAGGATGACCTTGATACTTTTCAATTAACGTATCCCACATCTGTTCATCTGACAATTCTTTATCCTTTAATATTTGTTTAGCAAACTCTCCCAAACCTGTAAGTTTTAAACAACGGGTGTATTTATTACGAGTTGCGATCGCGCAGCGTGCCGGATGGCATATCGCATCTTCCGGTTGTTCGCTACTAATCAATAACAAACTACTTGCATGAGACAATTCGGCAATCTGTTTAAATAAAAGAGCGTATCCTTCAAATTCTGGTTTATATTGACCAGCAAATTGTCCTGGCTGAAACAACATCTGTAAATCATCTATAATAATTAAGCAGCGATGTTTGCGTAAAAATTTAAGCAATACATCGACTTGGCGATCGAGGGTATTGGGAATAATGGGAGAGATAAAGGTTGGCAATATATCGGTTAAAAAACTATCTATAGTTGGACAATACCGGAGACTGCGATAAACAATATATTCAAATTGCGTTTGGATTTGTTCAATTAGTTTGATGGCTAGCGTCGTTTTGCCAATTCCGATAATGCCAGTTAAGGTAATGATGCGGGTGCAATCTTGAATTAGCCAGGTTTTTAAAGTGTTTAATTCATCAGTTCGTCCGTAAAAGGCGGTAATTTCTGGGGCGTTATCTATGTCTAAGTAGGGTTTGTTTGCAGTTGGCTTGGATTGGGGAGAAGATTTAGGCGATCGCTTTTGTTTTGAACAAATACTTACTTTATTCCCATTTACCAAATATCCAATTGAGCCACTGTTAGAAATAATAATTTTTTCTAAAATATTCCGTGCATTTAATTTATTAACATCTTCCCCTAAAACATCGGATAAAGCTTGCCATAATTCCGATGCAGTATCTCGAACATGACCTTCACTTAAATGGTTTTCCGAGGCAATTTTGGCATATTTCTGACCTTGTAAAGTACCTTTAAGAATTGTTTCTTGCAGATGGTCTAGGTGTTCGCCCGTATGCGTGAAGAGCAGTTCATCAGCGAGTTTCAAGACTTCTGCGATGTCCATAGATCGGTCAGATGGGTGCGGTAATTCCTATGCTATCCGATCTTTCCGACATTTTTCCTACAAATCGGGAATTTTTGGGAAAAAGTTCCGATCTCGATCCGACTGACAAAGCGATCAGTCTTGGGGTTTGATAGAAAAGACAAAGAATTCCTCCTTAAAGAGGATGTACTATAACCCAAAAAAGTAACCACCACTTATATTGTGTTAATTTCTTTGTGCCTAGCTAGGTATTATCCTGCATCCAGCAGTTGAATAAAGTGTAGTCAAATCTTAAAGGTGGGTATATCCAAGTTTTGCTCAAATTAAGCGGTACTAGATCCAGAAGAAGAGGAAGACAAACAATGAAACTTACACACTCAGCAGTAGTGATTACTGTACTCAGTTTCGCAACAGTGTTATCAATCCAGCCATCTACTTATGCCAGAACTTGGGCTTGTCGTAATTTAGGTATAGGTTGTCCGCAAACAATCCGAGGAACTAGTCCAAACCCACCCAGCCCACCAGAACCTGTTGGTTTTCGAGTCTGTAACAACTCCTCCACAAATCCTATTTACGTTGCCTATACAACAAAAAGAATAGGACGTTTTGGAAGTAATGGTGCAGGTGCAAGCACTATTACTAATAGTCAAGGATGGTGGAATTTGAGGTCGGGTCAATGCCAGGTGATTTACACAGGTAATGCCAGTGACGTAGTGGCTGTATATGCACAAGGCAGTGGGAGGATTTGGGGTAACTCATATCAGTACTGTATTCATCCTACAAATCCATTTACTTTTAATAGTGAAGTCAATTATTCCAGCAGTGAATGTCGATCGCGAGGTGGACGAATGGTTCCTTTCTTTACAACAGGAAATGCATCTAGTTTTTTCACCTTCACGTTCAATTAGCCTGCATTTGCTGCTAAAGGTTTATTGTGAAGTACATCATCTATCTAAGATATGCATATGAAAAAATATTCTTTTTTTACAGGCACAGTATTCTTTTTAGCTTTTTTCTTGTTATTTCCCAAGCAGGCTAACGCATGGTTCTCAGTTTGTAATAGATCAAATAAACAGGTTGAACTAGCATTTGGATATTGGAATAGTGTCGATAATCGAGAAACGTTTGCTGATAGCATAGGAGGAAGTTGGCTTTCAGAGGGGTGGTGGAAATTAAAGCCAGGTCAGTGTACTCAGGTTTACCCTCATGAACTTTGGAGAAGAAATAGGTACTATTATGTTTACGCAAGAAGTACTGACGGCAGAAGCGTTTGGAGTGGCAACCATTCTTTTTGCGTTGCTTCTTCCGTTTTTACTATTCTTAACCTGGGAGGAAACTGCTATAGGCTGGATACTTCTCCTAATACTAACTTTCCCAATTCAAGAATAGAACGTTTTCAACAGGTCGATATAGGTGGAGGTCGGGTTCAAAATTTCACTTATAATCTCAGATAACAGATGCTGCAATAGGCAAAATTGAGTTTGGATATCCCCTCAAACGTTCAAGGTTTTTAATTCCAATCGTTGGGTAGCTAAATGCGATCGCCCCTCACTTTTTTACTGAGAGGCGATCGCACTCTTTGTGTGGATGCGATCGCTTTTTACTTTTTTATTGATAGGCGATCGCCCCTCACTTTTTTACTGAGAGGCGATCGCACTCTTTGTATAGCGCGATCGCCCTCCGATTCCCGATCATGCAACCCGATCTTCGTTTAGAGGTAAACCGATCTGAGGCTTACAGTCTGTAAACGTCAATGAATCAGGGTCGAGGAAGTCGGCTAGTGCCATCTCCAGTACCATTTCGATGGAGTAGTCAATCTGTTTGGCATAATTCAAATAAGCATCGCGAATGCGCTCCGGTAACACTGCCAATAACATCAATGCCGCATCATGGCTGAGATGTTTCCTATCAGTTTGTGGGAGAGTTTGCATAGTTACTACCTTTAGTCTCTACTAGGATATCTCGCATTGTATGGGGGCTGTGTCGCATGAATCAGAATGCTTTCTAGCTCATCTCCCAATTTTAGAACATCAACCATTGACAGCGGTACGAACGCGATTGCAACGTCTCGATGGTTATAATCATCCAACCATGACCAGGTGCAGGCTTTGTGTCCACCTCTAAATCGCTCTCGGAGTTTTTTTGCTTTGCCAAGATAAAGTAGCCCATGCTCCCGATGCTTGACGGCATACAGTCCAGGTGACAGTGGGAGATCTCGAAATTCACGGGTGATTAATGCACAAGACTCAAACGGCACAGATAATAGCGTTTGCAGCAGTCTTTTGGCTTGCTCCTCAACTTCATTCAAAATCAGCCCTCATGCTCTTCAACCGATCGACAATGTTCCATTTTAAGACTTACGTACTCATTCAAGAAGCGATCGCCCCTCACTTTTTTGTTGATAGGCGATATTGCCTTGCGGCTAGCGAAGCGATATGCCTCCGGCACGCTACGCGAACGCACTTTTGCAGACAAAGCACGTATCGCCTACAATCGCTGTTAGACCTCTTATTCCTTTTCTTACCAAAGCCTTCTCTGGTAATTACTCTGGTATATAATTCTCATTGAGGATATCCTCTAAACTAAATGCAGGTTCGCTGGGAAATATTTCTGCATCTAATTCATATTTTTTTATTATATCTTTCCTAGCATTAACATAACATTCACTCCATATTTCTGATAACAATCCTCTCAGACTGGGACTATCTTCCAATAAATATTCAATTTGCCTTCTTTGTTCGACAATAGTTTGCCGCCATCCTCTAGCATTATTAGCTTTTTCGGATTGCCAATATTTAATTTTCAAAAGATGTTCTATTAACGTTGTTATTCGGCTTTTTAATTCTTTCTTATCGCTTTTACCCATGCTTTCAATTTCTTCTATTAAATTCTCAAAGTCTACCATATCTAGTCTTTTTTCTTTTAACAATTGTGCAGTCGTTTGCGCCCACAAATAGAAATCTGTATCGTAAAGGTTTGATGTATTAGAGATAGATTTTAGCTGTAAATCTGGATTCATATTGTCTTTAGTTATCAAATTTATGTAGAGCGAGTTGTTGAAACAGGTATTAAACGTCGTCCTGTTCCATCTATACAATAACACAAAGAGTGCGATCGCCTAGCGGTGCGGATGGATTATAGCGCTTTTTACTCACTGTTGCCTCTCACGTAATTGAGTAACTTTTTACTCTAATCAAACTGCTACGATCTTAGCTAATCTTCAATCAGCAAACTTGATCGCATTAAGTACGGAAGAGCCAAACTAATGAAACTGCGAATTCTCGCGATCGCATTCCTCCTCACCCAGTTTACCGCCGCCTGTTCCCTCCCCAAAACGGAATCAAAGCCGCTTGCACAAAGCACTCCAGCGCCTACCAGCACGCAAATCAGCCGTCTACCGGCAACGTTTGAAGGACGCAGTATGGCGATCAGGGAAAAATTAGCCGCCGAAGACTTAAATAAACTCGATGCTTGGTGGCAGCGGGAGAACATCGAAGATCCGCACAAATACTTGCTCCCGGTTATTTTAGCTCGTTTGAGTTTAGGCGATCGCTACAATCGCCAAGAAAGCTGGGATATCCTGATGGGAATCGAGCGTGCCAAGTCGAGTATTTACCATTTTCGCACCATTCACGACGTTCGCATTTTTTTCTTATTTCGCGACCAAATGCCAGATAACGTAACAGCATCTTATCGCAGTATGCTGGAACCAAATCGCGTTTTACAATGGGTAGGTACTGGTACCGAAAACCACATGTTTATGAAACGCATGTCGGGACTTGCTTTAATGGATGGTAGCGGTTTTCCTAATGGCGATCCGGCGAGTGCTGCTACTAATGAAGCATGGTTGCGTTCGGAACTTAACAAGTTTTTGACTATCGGACAAGGCGAATTTCATTCTTCGACTTATTACGGTTATTCTATTGCCGGATTGCTCAATCTTTACGACTTTGCCAAAACTCCCGAATTAAAACAATTGGCAAAAGCTACTTTAGATTGGTACGCCGCTAATATGGCATTGCGCTTGAGTTGGGGTACTGCTGGAGGTGCGGAAAGTCGAGGTTTCGATCGCGGTACTTGGGATAGCGGTATGAGTGCCGTATCTTGGATCTGGTGGGGCGATAGTCCAGAAGCAGCAAATCGGATGGATGAAAAAAGTGCTTGGTTAGCATTGCCAGCAGCGTTGAGTACGTACCGCCCGCCTGTAGAATTGAGAGCGATCGCGCGCAAGGAAATTCCCCTACCTTTCCAAGCAAAAATGAGCCATCCCCTCTATTATAGTTACTTCCAAAGCAACCGGATGTGGGAAACTTTCTACGTCACCTCTGACTACAGTTTGGCGACGCT
>DNGG01000352.1:13314-14395 GCA_003486675.1 Cyanobacteria bacterium UBA11372 | reverse complement strand
CAAAGAGCTGAACTAGCAGAACAACAACTAGAGCAATTGCGCGCTCAGTTGCGAGCAGCTGGAATTGAACCGCAAGTGTAGACTTATCTAATAACTCAAGTTGCTAGTTACATCAAAAGACACTGGTAATAGGTAATGGGTAATGGGTAATGTGTAATTGTACTGAATCAACAAGCCTTTTAATCCAATTACCTATTACCAATTACCACTGCTACAACTTATAACTAGCAACTTGCGTTAACTAGCAACTTGAGTTAAATATGAAGCCGATAACAATTAGGATTAAACCATTACGAATTTTGCAGCAAGCTACCAAGCTGTTTGCTTACATTTACTCTGGATTTATTATTGGCTATTTCATTCTCAGATTAATCTTTTGGGATCGTTTTTGGGTTGTTGCTTTTATTAGCACGTTTATCCCTTGGATATTATTTCCCATTTTAATTTTACCAGTTTTAGGGTTTTTTATCCTCAAGCAACGATGGTTTGCCATTGCAGGAGCGATCGCAAGTATTTTGCTAGTAAGCTGGATGCATGTAAAATACTTTTCTCCTCATCCCATTAACGCCAGTTCCTCCCAACCCAGTATCAAAATTTTTTCCCTCAACTGTAGTTGGTATAAAACCCAGTCGCCAAATTTGGTTAACCTGATTCAACAACAACAACCCGATCTCATTTTTTTACAAGAAATAGTTAAGAAACATACCCAAAGAGCTTTTGTTTGGTTAAAAGCAGCTTACCCATACCAAGTAGGAAATCCACCTGTAGCTATTCTTAGTAAATATCCAATTATTTTCAATGAAACTTTACACCTGGCGGGTCATAAAGAAACTCAGCAACGAGCAATTATCCGAATTAACCAACAAGATGTAGTCGTTTATAACATACAAGTTTTATCTCCCTGGATTCGTCCCTACAACATTTTACCCTTTCTCACTATTCCAATTTATAAGTATGCAGATAGAACCGCAGAAATTCAAGACTTAGTTCAGCGACTCCAGAAAGAAACTCAACCTGTTATTGTAGCTGGAGACTTTAATCTGACAGACCAATCTCAAGATTACAATTATTTGCAAACAGT
>DNGG01000352.1:5350-13049 GCA_003486675.1 Cyanobacteria bacterium UBA11372 | reverse complement strand
CTGGCCTCATGGTTGGGAATTGAGTTTTCTGATTAAAAACTTACCTTGGAAATGGAACTATCCCATCTTCAGAATTGACTATATTTGGTATTCTAAACATTGGGGTTCTCGTTCTACTAAAATTTTACCGACAACAGGTTCGGAACATCTGCCTGTACAGACAGAACTCATCAATATCAAGCTCTAAGTAGGGTGCGTTAACGCCAGTGTAACGCACCACAAATCTACTGAAGAACAGGCGGCAATCCTACCTGCTTTGGTGCAACAAATTTACCATTAAAACCAACCGCTTTATCTTCAATTGTCCTCGCTTCTGCTAACTCTCGCCGCAGTTCCGCCCGTGCCAAATCGTCGTCAATTCCACCTAGAATATAAACGATCAATTTGGCAGCTAAATCTTTTCCTGCAACTAGCACCCGCTTCTTATTTGGATCGTACAAAACTCCATAAAATATCGATTCGGGTTTATCCATATTAGCGAATCCTCCATCCGCCTCGAATTTCTGAAGTTTCTCAAATATAGACTTGAGCGAAAACCCTTTTCTATAAACTAAAATTCCCAAAGCTTGAGCAAAGGCAACTTGTCCGACAGGACGAAATAAAATATTACCTTCGCCGCCGCCTTTTTCAAAACTAAATCGCCGCATTGTTTCTGTCGTTTCTCCGCTATATTCCAATCGGCGCAAGGTAGGTAAATCGGCTATATAATCGAAAAGCTGGGTAAATTCTGCAAATCCTCCTTCGAGTTCTTCATCCTCCGGACGCAATGGGATTAAACCTTTTTTTATCGCAGGTTTCCAGTGAAAATATTTTTGTCCTAAATAGCGTTCGGACATTTCTTGTAGTGCCTGAAGCGTGGTTAAAACCGTTGCTTTTGCGGCGACAGTTGCACTATCCCAATTGACGCGGTGGTTGCGACCTTCGATGTCTTTTAATAAGGGATGGGTAACGGCAACTTTGCGGGCGACAATCGAAAAACCATCATTTTCATCGAGTTGCGCTAACTGACCTTTTGTTAATGGTGCTGCCATTAAATTAACGTGAACAAATATCGACCGGATTCGCCTTCTTGCTTCGTCGCGGGTTTCTCCTGGAACTACAGCGGATATAAATTCTATTCCGATCTTTTCTTTGGCTAGGTTTTGCAAATAAGCGGGGTCTACTTGGTATTCTTGTTGCAAATCATCGACGGTTATATAATTGCCGGATGGTTTTTTATCTTTTTTGTAGCGCTGGAGCTTTCCGGTTTGAATTAATTCCATTAATCCCTGCACTCCCATCAGTCGGTGTTGTCCGTCTAAGGCAAATATTGTTACGTTGTCGGATAGGTTTAATAATCCTGCTTTGCCATCTTTATCTAGGGGCGAATAATCAGCAGTAGATTTAATTGCCCGTCCGTCTTTTCCCCATTCCTCTGCTTGGGGATTATCTACCCAAGGTTGATTCATTACTACTAATACTGGCGGGAATTTGTGATGCTTTCTGGCGGCTAAATATTGCGCTAATGTTGCTTGTCTTGACCAATCTAAGGGGCGTTGTTGTATTTCTTCGATGGTTTCGGCGTCTATTTCTATGTTTTGCGTGTCTGGATTAAATTTAGGACGAAATAAAGGCAGGCGCGATGCAAAGCGGACTCGACTGGCGAACCATTCTAATGTAACGGAACCGATGTATGCTTCGCTACCTCCCATTTCGATTTTTTGCACCAAAATTTGGTTGCTTCTGCTGAGATAGCGATCTAAAAGCAGTGCGATCGCTTGTCTTTCCTGATTTTCTCTCTCCAAAATTTGACTCGCTAAGTCGCCGCCTGGATTGTTGGGTTTGTTCATGAATTTTTATTTGAAAATATTTCCGCTAATTTTAAAAAATTATCCTTTAATAACTTATGTGTCAATTTAGTTTTTAAAAATTGTTACCTGTGTGATAATAAATCTATCGAACTTCATTACATAATCAGATGGTGCTTAATTTGTCAATAGTTGTAAATGAATCTTAATAATTAGAGGCTGGCGGGCAAGATGCCCACCCCACAAGCAAGTGAGATCGATTTAGCCCGATTCTGGCGAAGAACATCTAAAGCGATCGCTTATATCGATCCCAAATGCGTTTTTGGCATATTAACTGCTATTCTCACGGCATTTGCGCTTGCTGTTATTTTGTATAATTTAACGGGTAAAACAATAACGAATCGACAAGCAAGATCGGAGTTTTCCAAGATGACACAAGCTCAGCAGATGTCACTATTTCCTCGACGTAAGGTGGAGGAGTTAGTAGAAGATATAGAAAAGCTAACTAAAGAAATCCAAGAGTTATATTGTCAAGACGATATACCGTGGATTGTAGGAGTATCGTTTGGGAAAGATTCCAGCGCAGTATTGCAACTGATATGGTATGCGATCGCTGCTTTAGCGCCAGAAAAAAGAACCAAAACAATCTACGTTATTACCACAGACACGCAGGTAGAAAATCCTATAGTTTCTGCTTGGGTTCGCAATTGCATAAAACAGGTTAAGTTGGCGGCGCTTGAACAAGGAATGCCAATCGAACCAAATCTGCTTCATCCTTCAGTTCAAGAAACATTTTGGGTATGCTTAATTGGCAGAGGTTATCCAGCACCGCGCAATGGATTTCGTTGGTGTACAGATCGGATGAAAATTCAGCCGGTTAACCACTTTATTCGAGAGATGATTCGAGTACAAGGTGAAACTATTGTTGTCTTAGGTACTCGCAAGGCTGAAAGTGCCACACGTGCGGCGACAATGAAAAGACACGAAGCAGGTAGACTACGCGATCGCTTAAGCCCTAATGCTCGCCTACCTAACTCTCTGATTTACACTCCGATCGAAGATTGGCGCAATGATGAAGTTTGGATTTATCTCAACCAATGGCAAAATCCTTGGGGAGGAAACAACAAAAATCTATTCTCTATGTATCGAGGTGCGACGGCAGATAACGAATGTCCTTTAGTTGTCGATACTTCGACTCCTAGCTGTGGTGATTCGCGCTTTGGATGCTGGGTTTGTACAATGGTTAACCAAGACAAATCTATGGAGGCAATGATTCAAAATGATGAAGAAAAAGAATGGATGCAGCCGCTACTCGATATCCGCAATGAATTAGATCTTGAAAACGATCGCGACAAGAGAGACTTTCGCCGCATCTGGGGTGAAGTACAACTTTTTGAACGCAATGTCGATGGCGAAACTTCAGTTGAACCAATCCCCGGCCCTTATACTAAATACTGGCGAGAACATTGGTTAAGACGAGTATTAGAAGCCCAAACCAAAATCCGCCAAACCGCACCGCCAGAAATGCGCGACATTACCCTCATAACAGGCGAAGAATTGAGCGAAATTCGGCGCATCTGGCTAGAAGAAAAACACGAATTTGATGACAGCTTACCCCGTATATACAAACAAGTGACAGGCGAAAAATTTAAAGATCCCCGCCCCGGTGCTGATAGAACACTGCTAGGCAGCGATGAATGGGCAGTGTTAGAAGAAATTTGCGAAGACGATGCCATGCACCTAGAACTAATGGCAAAACTACTCGATACCGAACGCCAATATCGTAACAAAGCGCGTCGCACGGGAATTTATGATGCGTTAGAACAATGTTTTGAAACCAGTTCTCGTTCCAAAGAAGAAGCTATTGCTAACGCCCGCTATAAACGCGACTTAAAAAATGCTGCCGAGCAAGGCAATGTTGACAAAGTAAAACAGCTAAACTGGGCAAGTTTAAAATTCCCAGGGGGGGATATAGAGGATGAAGATACAGATGATTAAACTTTGAAAATAAAACTAAGCTCGCGCCTACTGGAAATGCCGGTTTCCCTTCCTATATAATTCAGAGTTACGCAGCTACACTAAATATGATAGATGGTGCGTTACGAAGAAAGCTAACGCACCCTACATATAAAATCTTTGCGTAATTCCCGCTCATCTTAAAACCCCTAAAATCCTCTTACTCTTGGCGTCCTTGGCGTCTTGGCGGTTCATTTCCCATCTAAAACCTCAACCATGAAATTTCTTGAACTCGTACTGCAAAATTTCGGCCCCTACCAGGGACGCCAAGTCATCGATCTTCGACCAGAAAAAGATAACGAACCGCGCCCGATTATCCTATTTGGCGGTATGAATGGCGGCGGTAAAACTACCCTGATGGATGCGATTCGCCTCGCGCTTTACGGACAACGCGCCCAATGTTCCACGCGGGGAAATTTAAGCTATAGCGATTTTCTCTCCCAGTGCGTCAATAATCGCACCTCACCCATAGAAGACACGCGGATTGAATTATTATTTGAACAAATCCAAGACGATAGATTAGTCGAATATCGCGTCGTGCGACACTGGACGAAAAACCCGAAAGACGGGAAAGATAATTTAGGCATTTTAGAAGGAGAATATTGGCCTTCCGATTTGGCTAAAAACTGGGACGATCATATAGAAAACATCCTGCCGATCGGAATTTCTAACCTGTTTCTGTTTGATGGCGAACAGGTGAAAGAACTTGCCGAACTCGAAACCCCGCCGCCAATGGTTGTTGAAGCAATTCAATCTTTGTTAGGACTAGAATTAGCCGAACGTCTATCCCTGGATCTGGATATTTTAGCTACTCGCAAACGCAAAGCTTTAGCCGATACCAAGCAACTCGCAACTATAGAAGAAATAGAACAAAACCTAACGGATAAAATCAATGCTTATAACGCGGCTTTAAAACAGTTTGAAACGCTGCAAGAAAAATTAGAAACAGCGCGCGATCGCCAAAATCATGCCCAAAACAAATTCATCTCAGAAGGTGGTAGAATTGCCGCACAACGCAGTCAGTTAGACCAACAATTATCAAACCTAAAAAATCAGTCTGAAAAAACTCGCGAATCCCTGGTAGAATTAGCCGCAGGTGCAATACCTTTAGCGTTAATTTCACCTTTACTGGAACAGGGGAATAACCAAGCGCAAAAAGAAGCGCGTCAGCAGGAACTAGAAACCGCAAGGGATGTCTTGAAAGCGCGGGATGAACGGTTGCTGAATTATATCAAGCAAATTTCCTTAATCCCCGAACAAGTAGAAAAAATAGAATCTTTCCTAATGCAAGAAAATCGAGCATTAGAGCAAGAAGATTTAGAGCCATTTATCGCCGCCGATGCCGAAATTATCGAGGCTCTGGGAAATCTGCTCCGATTTCAGATAAATACCGATAAAAATGCCGCTTTAGATTGCATACAAATTCTCAAAGATCTAGATTTAGAAATAACTTCCTTTGAAAGAGAACTAGCCGCCGCCGCCGCCCCCGAAGCTTATGCAGAATTAGAAACCGCAGTTAAACAGGCACAAACCGAATATGCCAAAGCTTTGGCAGCTTATGAAGCAGGCGATCGCAAGTGTAAAGAATTAGCTGATGCGATCGCCAAAACCAAAAAAGAACTAACCCGCTACAGCGAGCAAAGTATTCAAATCCAAAACGACCAACATATCATCAATGCTAGCGCCAAAGTCCAAGCCACGCTCAAACTATTTAAACAACGATTGACGCTGAGAAAATTAAACAAATTAGAAGGCGAAGTAACCGAATGTTTCCGCTATTTATTGCACAAATCAGACTTAGTGCATCGCGTCGCGATTGACACCCATACCTTCAGCCTTTCCCTCTACGATCCTCAAGGACAACCCGTACCCAAACATCGCCTATCCGCCGGAGAAAAACAACTTTTAGCGATCGCGTTTTTATGGGGATTGGCAAGAGTATCCGGGCGCAGACTTCCAGTAGCAATTGACACTCCATTGGGGCGGTTAGATTCATCCCATCGCAGTAACTTAGTTGAGCGATATTTCCCTTCCGCGTCGCATCAAGTGATATTGCTTTCCACCGATACGGAAATAGGGGAAACAGAAGTGGAAAACTTGCGACAGCAGGATGCGATCGCCCGCGAGTACCTGCTCAAGTATAATCCCAAAGAGCGCCATACCAACGTAGAACCCGGATATTTTTGGTAAATGCGATTCGCCCAAAGGGCGATCCGCTTCGCGGAATCGCGTAGCGTGCCGTAGGCATATCGCCCTCAAATCTAAAATCTAAAATCTGAAATCTAAAATCAATTTATGGAACCTCCAACTAACCGAATTGTTCTTTCTCAAACTGCAAAAGAACAACTGACAAAACTCAAGCGCCTCACCAAAATTGACCAGTGGAACATTCTCTGCCGCTGGGCATTTTGTCGTTCCCTCGCCGAACCTAGTATCCCCTCACCCGTACCAATTCCAGCAGATAGTAACGTCGAGATGAATTGGCGCGTTTTTGGGGGAGAATTATCTGATATTTTACTAATTGCCCTCAAACAACGCTGTCATAACGACGGTTTACCAACCGATAAAGAAACCCTCGCTAATCAATTTCGCCTGCACCTGCATCGCGGTATCGGTTATTTAGCCGGAGATCCAAATATTAAGAAAATTGAAGACTTAATTCAAATCGCCCTAGTATCGCCAAATAATACTAACGTAAGTTGCTAGTTACATCGAGCCAAAGAAACCCGGTTTCTCTGAAAAATCGTGGGTTTGACAGCGAGAAATCTATGAAGAAACCGGGTTTCTGACGCTCGGTAATCGGTAATAGATAATTGTATTGACAGCAAAAGCCTGTTAATCCAATTACCAATTACCAATTACCAATTACCAATTACCGCTGATTCGCATATGGACGAATCTTCTCCCACAATAGAAATAGAGCGCCATCGAGCCGCGATTATCCGCACCGAGCTTTCTATACCCGTGCGCGTCGCTTTAGCAGCCGAACTTTTGAACGAAACTACCACCTTTTTTGACTACGGCTGCGGCTACGGCGGCGATGTAGCGCGCATGGCACATAAAGGTTATATTAGCGCCGGATGGGACCCTTATTACTTCCCCGATGCGCCTCTAGTTCCTGCGGATATTGTTAACTTGGGTTACGTGCTTAATGTTATCGAAGATACCGAGGAACGCCGCGAAGCGTTATTAAAAGCTTGGGAACTTACCCAGCAAGTTTTAATTGTTTCCGCCCAAGTTTTAATTGATAACCGAGGTAAGGATCAAATTGCTTACGGCGACGGTATTGTTACCTGCCGCAATACGTTCCAGAAATATTACGAACAGGAAGAATTAAAAACTTATATTGCCCAAGTTTTAAGCGTCGATCCAGTACCAGTAGCATTGGGTATTTACTTCGTTTTTCGGGAGGAACAAGCAAAAGAAAACTTTCGCGCCTCCAGGTGGCGATCGCGCAGTTACATTCCCCATATCAGAATGCCCAGCAAGCGGTTTGAAGACTACCGAGAACAATTGCAACCGCTGATGGAATTTATTAGCGATCGCGGACGCTTACCTGTTAAAAATGAATTACCAGAATCCGAAGAATTAATCCTCGAATTTGGCAGTTTTTCTCGGGCTTATAAAGTGATTTTACAAGCCACCGACGAAGCCGAATGGGATGCGATCGCCTACCGCAGATCCTTAGATATCCAAGTTTACCTCGCCCTCACCGAATTTAGCGATCGCCCCAAATTAAAAGATCTCGCCCCCGAAATGCGACAAGACATCAAAGCCTTTTTCGGCACATATTACGAAGCTTGCGAAGCTGCCGAAGATATGCTTTTTAGCTTAGGAAAACCCGGAGTAATTCAAAATGCCTGCCGACAAAGTAAAATCGGCAAACATCTTCCCAC
>DNGG01000352.1:0-5261 GCA_003486675.1 Cyanobacteria bacterium UBA11372 | reverse complement strand
GACATCAAAGCCTTTTTCGGCACATATTACGAAGCTTGCGAAGCTGCCGAAGATATGCTTTTTAGCTTAGGAAAACCCGGAGTAATTCAAAATGCCTGCCGACAAAGTAAAATCGGCAAACATCTTCCCACTGCGCTTTACGTCCACGTTTCTGCCTTAGAAGCACTCAACCCCTTGTTGCGACTTTACGAAGGTTGTGCCAGTCGTACCATCGGGCGCATGGAAGGGGCAACTTTAGTTAAATTCCATATCGATAAACCCCAAATTTCTTATCTTTTCTACCCTGAATTCAACAGCGTTGCCCATCCTGCTTTAGAAAGCAGCATGACCATAAAATTACCCGATCTTAAAGTTACATATGGAGACTACAGCATCAGAAAAAATCCGCCCATCTTGCACCGCAAAGAAACCTTCGTTACCCCCGACTATCCCTTTTACGAACAATTTGCCGAATTAACCCGCCAAGAAGAAATTGCCGGACTTTTAGATCGTCGCCACCAAATCGGTACCCGCCAAGAATGGGAAAACTGCCTCGCCGAATTAGGCATCGAAATTAGAGAGCATTCGCTCTACGGCGATGGTGCGATCGCCATGACACATGGCTCATAGTGCAATCAACCAAAAATAAGCCGCAAAAAAATCAGCCTTAAAAAATTACGTTGCAGCCTGTATCGCTTATGATACATAAATGGGCGGTACTGGATTTGAACCAGTGGCGTCTTGCTTGTAAGGCAAGCACTCTACCGCTGAGTTAACCGCCCGGTGTTTAACCAACTTTCTTATCATAGCACAGGGTCGCGAGAAAAGCGATAGTATTTTTCGAGAATATTTTTCTGATGATACAGAAGCAAAGTTCATGCCCTCTGGTAGGACGCACGATCGCATCACGTTATGGAGCTTGCCCGTTGTGGCGAGCGGTAGTTACGCGCTTACCCACAAGGGCAATATAACCTTGTTGCTGTCGGGAAGCTTTTTATTCGCGGGGTTGATGTTTGGTCCAGACTTGGATATCTACTCGCGGCAATATCAACGCTGGGGCTTCTTGCGCTGGATCTGGATACCTTACCAAAAAAGCCTGCGCCATCGGTCGATGCTGTCTCATGGGGTAATTATCGGGACGGTGGTGCGAAGTCTCTACCTTCTGGGTTGGATCGCGGTGGTAGGATTTTTGGGGTTACTCGTTGCCCAAGCAATTTGGGATGTCAGCTGGACATCAGAGGAAATTGCCGAATTAGCGATCGCCCGCATCCAACAGCACTATGGGGAATCGATTGCTGTTTTTCTCGGTTTGGAATTGGGCGCAATGAGTCATTATGTCAGCGATTGGGGCGGGAGTGTCTACAAGCGCTTTAAGACTAAGGTGAGGAAGAAAGCAACCGCCAAGACGCCCAGCACGCCAAGGGTAAGAGGGAAAAAAACCGCGAAGGCGCAAAGGACGCGAAGGTAAGATGGAGGGGGGTTTTCGCAGGGTGTTTTTCTATGTCCAATTTTGAGGCATCGACTGAATCTGCAATTGACGCGCTGCAACAGTTGATTGAGGTGGTGGCTAAGTTGCGGAGTCCTGATGGGGGTTGTCCTTGGGATTTGGCTCAAACGCCTGCATCTCTGATACCTTATGTGCTTGAAGAAGCCTACGAGACTGTGTATGCAATTGGCAGTGGGGATAAGGATGCGATCGCTGAAGAGTTGGGGGATTTGTTGTTACAGGTAGTTTTGCAAGCTCAAATTGCTGGGGAATACGGTCAATTTAGCCTGAAAGAAGTGGCGCAAGGGATTGCCCAGAAGTTAATTCGCCGTCATCCTCATGTATTTGGAGATGTGGAAGTTCAGAGTGTCGATGAAGTCCGGCACAATTGGGAACAAATCAAAGCGGCAGAAAAAGGTGAAACTCCTGAAGCACAACAGTTACTCAGTTCTAAACTGAGTCGATATTCCCGTACTCTACCGCCGTTAACAGCAGCGATGAAGATTTCCCAAAAAGCGGCAGCAGTTGGGTTTGAGTGGGAAAATATTGAGGGTGTTTGGGCGAAGTTTCAAGAAGAGTTGGCGGAATTTCAACATGCGATCGCTCACGAAACAAAAGCAGAACAGCAAGCTGAGTTGGGAGATTTACTTTTTGCTGTAATTCAATTAGCTCGTTGGTACGCTCTCGATCCTGCAGAAGCTTTGCAAGGCACAAACGAAAGATTTATTCAGCGACTGATAAAAATGGAAGCAGCAGCAGACCGTCCTCTGTCCGATTACACTTTAGATGAGTTGGAACATCTTTGGCAACAAGCGAAGGCTAAATTAGCTGCCCAAAAGCAAGGGCAAGACCAAAGTCAAGATTCTAGCGATCGCACCTAGCTTAAACTTAACCCGACTGGGTAAGATCCCCGACTTTTCGCCATAGGTTGGGTATCTAGCTATTTGAGTCAGTTTTCACTTCTGGTTGTGTCTGAATGAATAATACCAATTTCCTGTGAAAATGCTACACATCACCATTTACCAATTGTAGGGGCGGGTTTTACCAATCACCTTTGGTACAAAACAAACAATTTAACTAAACCCGCCCCAACCCAAGTGTCGCACTCCAGGCGCTCCAGAACGCAGATCAAGAGAAGAGAGATTAATCATTCCGATGCCAATATTTTGTTATAACTTGCCAGGAAAGGTGATGTTTTTGACGGGAGTAGGGGCGGGTTTTATCAACCATACTGTGGCACCAGGAAATATCTTTTTAAATCCACCTCGACGCGCACCAGGCTTTCCGAGCATAATATCATTCGCCAGCGGGCAAGAAAGCCCGCGTCCTTGTCTAAAGACAGGTTAAATAAAAAAAAGATTTGTTTCGAGACACGCACCAATCCAGTGTTCTGATTTAAATTCCGTACATCGACCCTATGGGATTTTACGCAGCAGTGTTTGGCTGAGTAGATATGTATGATTGAAAATTTAAAGAATATCGATTTAAAGAGTATGAATTTTTACCCAATAGCGAGGTGAAGAATCAGCTATCGGACAGGGAATTTCTTCAGATTTAATTAATTGAATAACAGGCAGGAGAAATTTATACTTTAAGCAAGTAGGCGATCCTAATTACAACTCGGATATGTAAGCTTTTGTAAAAGTTTGCCAAATGGGCAACACAGCTAAATAGGATTAGTTTTTCCTCGCTTATATAGCCGCGTTCGTTAATGTCTACCTAATGCCTTCCCCGGCTGCAAATAAATCATCTTTGGATGGGAAGGGAGTAAGCGCTAATTCCGATTAAATAAAGACGGAAATTACCTATATGGTTACCGACAACAATGCCACTATGGTTGGGATGGTTGGGGGAAATCAAGCGATCGCTCCATTAGCCGTGCCAGCTTTGCTAAATCCCCAAACGGTTCCCAAGTTCGTCAATCCATTACCGAACCTGCTGGCGCCTGGATTCTTTATTGATGCCAGGAATGGAGGTACGTTCAACATCTCGATGAGCCAGGGTTCCCATAATTTTGGCTTGGGGACGGGAATACCCCAAGGGCAGGCATGGGGTTACCATAGTGCTTCGGCTCCGCTTTGGGATGCTGCTGGTTTGAATTACCTTGGCCCTGCGATCGTGGTGCAGAAGGATGTACCGATTACGGTTAATTGGACTAGCAATCTCCCAAAACAACACCTGCTGCCGGTAGACACCTCGTTGCACTGGGCTTTTACAGGCACTAACTATACCATCGGCAACGACGGCGTTCCCGTGGTTACCCACCTACATGGCGGACGTAATCGATCCCAATACGACGGCCTTCCAGATGCCTGGTTTACTTCTACTGGCAAAGGAGGAAGACTGGCGATCAACAATGGCAACGTTCAACCTTATACTTACTTCAACGACCAGGAAGCGGGTAACATCTGGTACCACGACCACGCTCTGGGCATCACCCGCCTGAATGTTTACGCTGGTTTGGCAGGTTTTTACATCGTTAGGGATCGGTACGATACCGGGGGTCACGACGATCTGAGAACGCCACAAAATGAAGGCAATCCCCTGGGACTTCCAGGTGGCTCCTATGAAATTCCCTTGGCGATTCAAGACCGCCAGTTTACTGCAAACGGTCAGCTGTTCTACCCATCCGCGCCGCCTGTTCCAGGCGCACCAGATCCCAGCGTTTTGCCAGAGTTTTTCGGCGATACGATTTTAGTTAACGGCAAAGCTTGGCCTGTGTTGGATGTAGAACCTCGCCAATATCGCTTCCGCTTGCTGAACGGATCTGACTCGCGATCGTACAATCTGTTTTTTGACGGGGGGGTGAAGTTCTCCCAAATCGGGACGGATGTCGCCTTGCTGAATGCGCCGGTAGATGTGAATAAATTGTTCCTGGCGCCAGGGGAACGAGCTGATGTTGTGGTTGATTTCTCCAAATTGGCGGGGAAAACAATCGTGATGCAAAATAACGCGGGGGGACCGATGCGCCGCCCGATGATACTAGATCCGCAAACGACGGGTCAGATTATGGCGTTTCGCGTTAATAAACCTTTAGACGCGAATTATCCGCTGACGCCGGTGCCTGCAACTTTGCGCGGAGGGGCAAATCAGCCAGCAGCGATCGCACCTTTATCCCCCACCATCGATCCGGTAACAGGACAGCCAATAACGAAGAAACTGGCTTTGTTTGAAGGACTCGATGATGCCTCCCGCATCAAACCCCAACTCGGAACCGTCGCCAACGGTGCCTTAAAGTGGGAAGATCCGATTACTGAATTTGTGAAGTTGGGCAATACGGAGGTGTGGGAATTCTACAACACCACCCCCGACGCCCATCCGATCCACTTGCACGAAACTTCTTTCCAAATTCTCAATCGGCAGAAGTTTACGGCGACTCAGCTATCCCCGACGGCACCTTTAACTAATATCAATCTTTTAGGACAGCCGAAGCCGCCTGCTGCCAATGAGGCTGGGTGGAAAGATACGGTAGTGGTGAATCCGGGGGAAGTTGCCCGCATCGTCGCTAAGTTCGATCTGCCGGGAGAGTATGTTTGGCACTGCCACATCCTTTCTCACGAAGACCACGAAATGATGCGACCGTATCAAATTATTTAATGCTAATTGCTAATTGCTAATTGCTAATTGCTAATATAGTATTTTTCCTGACATTAGCCATTAGCTGCTCGTTTGATATCATGTCCGGTCGATTATCCATAATCATCAGCCCTTGCACGGCACGATTAACGTTATCTGTGTCCCTGATATCTATGATGCCGTGTCCCTACGCAACGACTCCGTGAGGTTTTTTTATTAT
>DNGG01000552.1 GCA_003486675.1 Cyanobacteria bacterium UBA11372 | reverse complement strand
TGCAATTAAGCAACGTCAACTACGACAGTCGAAGCATTTACAGAGGCTTCATGCGTGGTGAACTAAAGTTTTCGGATGGTTCTGTTCTTTACCTGCGTGAGTTTGTGGATGTTAAAACAACAATCGTTAGAGAAATGTACTCATATCATTATGAAAATGCCTCCAAAAATCTGCTCTTTCGTTATGACAACACCCGGCATCACAAAAAGCTGAATCTCCTAAATTATCCCCATCATAAACATGATGGCAGCGAAGATAATGTAATCTCTTCCAATGCACCTATGTTGGCAGATGTATTGAATGAGATTTCGAGATTATTGGGATAGTGCGATCGCACTTTTAGAAACCCGGTTTTTCTAAAAAACCGGGTTTCTGTGCCAGATTGTTGGCGGCGCGATCGCACTTACAACTCCTCCAGATTAATCCCTCGTTCTCGCAATAATGCCTCTAAATCTTGATAGCGCTGTCTGCCTACAGCGTGCCGGAGGCATATCGCATTATCAGCCAGTTGCTTTTCTTGTTCTCTCAGTCTAATTCCACAAAGGTCAGAAGTTGTTTTACCATGTTGCTGCCTCGCGAACCTGGGAAGGCTGCTTTTATTTTAGCGATCGCTTGCAAAAAAATAGCACCTTTTTAAGGTGCTAAATACAAGCATGAGGATTTGAACTTTTCCATTGAGTTTCTAATACCGCCTTTAACGCTCCGTTCTGTAAGTATTGCGATCGCGCGCTCCCACCGCAGAACCCGCCAAGGACGCGACTAAACCCAGCAAAGATCCAAATACAAACGACCAACCTACTCTAGCCGCATTCCCAGCCAATTCCCGCGCTTGTTGCGCCGATACGTTGGGGGCTTGGTTTGGTACGTTCACCGCGCCCCGCTGAACTTGGTTGATCGCTTCCCCAGCGTTAGATGCGATGACTCCAAACGTACCCGCTACTCCACTCGCTAACAGCCAAGAGCCCAGTGCTAAGGTTGTTGCCCACAAAATAGCACCGTTGAGCATTGCCGTATTGCGGTTCATCGGACCGCTAGCACGCGCTGCTACCCAACTACCTACGAATAAACTAATAAACAAACTGATAATTGACCAAATGCCTATACCAGTGCCAACATCTCCAGCATTCGTTCTGGGCGCCCCAGAGGTGGAAAGGCCGCTCAGACCGATGGCAGCACCCAAAGCGCTTAAAATTAATTGCGTTGCTAAAGCAACCAGAACGCCTGCAATAATTGGCCCCCATCTGACGCGGTCGTGGTAATCAACAACGCGAGTCCCGACGACTGGCTCAGCAACGATATTGTCTCCTGGTCTATTTACGTATGTCACGGTTTTTTCCTCCGTTACGGCCTTACTCTTAACCAGTTTTTTATCTCTGGTTTTATTTACTCTTGAGCTTTACTGTATGGTGAAAAGCCTTGGGTGAATATCTACCAGTGGAAAGAATTGCTATATCTATCCAAAGAAGGAGAGTATAATATTATTTTCTGGAAGTTGTTTTCAACAGTTGACAGTTGACAGTTACCTCTCCCTAAAACAAAGAGGATTGTGAGCGAAGCAAAATTAACTTTTCCTTTCCCCTTAAAACGAGGAGGCTAACAACCCATTTTTTCTGTTAATTAGCAATTAGCAATTATATGATGTCAGTTGAATTGCCCATAATAAAAAAACCTCACAGAGTCGTTGCGTAAGGACACGGCATCCTAGATTTATCTGATAAACAGATAACGTTCATCGTGCCGTGTCCCGGCTTCTGATTACTCTTTGAGCGTTCATAGCAAGAAACCAGGTTTATCAACTAAACCTGGTTTCTGCTTCCTTGGGGGAAATCTATCTGACTCTGACAGCAGTACCGATAGCGGTAATTAGCAATAAGCAACCGTTTTGATCGACATTGATCGTGCCGGTATCAACTTCAACACCAACAACCGCATTAGCACCGAGACGTTGGGCACGTCGTTCTAGTTCGGCGATCGCTTCTTGCTGACCTTTCTGAAAAACTTCCTCATAGCTGCCGGTACGCCCGCCTATAACATCTCGAATACCGGCAAAGAAATCCCGGAACACGTTGGTGCCATAGACCACCTCAGCGGTCACCAGACCCAAGTAGGATTGAATTTCCGATCCCTGAATCACATCAGTTGTTGTGACAATCATTACTATTCCTCTAAGCTGTTTAAGCACCGATTAAACTTTGTTGGCAACAACCAGTTCCCAAATTGAGCAATCCCTGATTAAATATCCAAGGCATAGTGACAATCTAGGAATAGCTCCAAACACAAGGGATATAGACCATGCAAAAGCGGATCTTGTTCGCAGTCAGTTGGCTGTTATTGGGAGGGATGGCGTTAAGTTGTCCGCAACTATCCTTTGCAAATGAACCGTTTGTGAACGGTGATAGCATTGCCGAACCCTCTGAACCCTCTGAACCCGAAGAATTTTTGCAGCCACAGCGTCGGTTACTTAACCCGACTCCCCAACAACCTACCTCCGAACTCGATCGCTTATTGCAGCAAGGGCGTCAGCTAACGGAAGCTGGTAACTTCGCCCCAGCTTTAGCGGTATATCAACAGGCTGCTAACTTAGAGCGTAACAATGCCCGCATCTTTTCCGCTATAGGATTTATACAAGCCCGTCAGGGCAAATTCCAGGAAGCTGCTAATGCATATCGACAAGCGATCGCTCTCGAACCCAACAACGATGTATTTCACTATGCCTTGGGATATAGCCTTGCTCACTTAGGCGATAATGTCGGTGCTGCTAATGCCTATCGGCGTGCTTCAGAACTCAACAGGGGCAACACTCAAGCTTTATTGGGACTGGGCGCGGTATTATTCCGCCAGAAAGATTATCAAGGCGCTTTAAGGAGCTACGAACGCGCTATTCGTCTTCAGCCTAGAAGCGTCGATATCCGCGAGTCCATCGTTGCAGCGTTGATGCAACTCAAGCGCTATGATGACGCCATCGACGTGTTAGAACGAGCGGTCACCCTCGCTCCTAATAACAGCCGCTTACGGCTACAACTGGCTTATGCCTTAATCGCAAAAGGTAACCAACGTGGGGCATTATCGGCTTTAGAACGCGCCGCTAGACTCGAACCCCGCAACGCTGACATTCAGTTGCAAATGGGCAAGATTCTACGGCAGCAAAATAATTTGCCCAGAGCCTTAGCCGCTTATCAGCGAGCGGTAGAATTAGATGACAAATTAATCGAAGCACAGGCAGGGGTGGGGGAAGTTTTGCTGCTTCAGCAAAATTTTTCCCAAGCCGTAAGTGCCTATCGTCGCCTGATTGAAATCGCTCCCCGCGAAGCTGCCGCGCACTATAATTTGGGAGTCGCTTTGGCGAAAGCTGGATTTACCGGAGAAGCGATCGCATCGTTTAAAAAAGCCCGCGATTTATTTCAAAGTCAAGGCCAAAACGAGGGAGTTAAACAAGCCGAAAACGCCCTGCGCCAACTGCAACAAGGCAGCTCGGTTGGCAGTTAAAAGCGAATCGCTTTTAGCAACCAGTCTACTCAAATACCACCGTGCGATCGCCGTAAACCAAGACTCGATTTTGCAAATGCGATCGCACGGCTCTTGATAGTACCATTCGTTCTAAATCTTTGCCTTTGCGAATCAAATCTGCTACTTCATCTCGATGGCTGACGCGGGCTACTTCTTGCTCTATAATCGGCCCTTGGTCTAAGTTGGCAGTGACATAGTGAGCCGTTGCTCCAATAATTTTCACTCCCCGTTTATACGCTTGTTGGTAAGGATTTGCTCCCACAAATGCAGGTAAAAATGAATGGTGAATGTTGATCGCGTTGGGAAATTGATCGATAAAACTAGGGCTAAGAATCTGCATATACTTAGCCAGAACAACCAAATCTATGTTATAATCTCGCAGCAATTCTAACTGTTTGGCTTCCTGCTCAAGTTTGTTCTCTTTGGTAATCGGAATGTGGTGATAGTCGATGTTGAATTGTTCTGCGATCGCGCGTAAATCCTCATGATTGCTAATAATCAGATTAATTTCAGCCGGTAACTCGCCCGCTCGCTGTCTCCAGATCAAATCTAACAAACAATGTTCCTGACGACTTACCCAAATAGCAATTCGGCGCACCGTGTCAGATAAGTGAAGTTGCCAGGTTGCTTGCAAGGGTTGAGCGATCGCATTGAAAGCAGGGGCGATCAATTCGCGGGACAGACCAAACCCGTCTAACTGCCATTCCAGGCGGGTTAGAAACAGTCCGGCAGCAAAGTCGGTATGCTGATCGGCATGAACGATGTTGCCCCCATAGGCATAGATGAAATTGGCAAATTTTGCGACCAATCCTCGTTGGTCGGGGCAAGAAATGAGTAGGGTTGCTGTAGGAGAAGTCATAAGCACTCCGGCCTGACGGGGCGAATATTAAGTAATTATACCAAAGTGGTTTTAGGAGATAAAGAATTTTGTGCTATAGACCCAGATCGGTGCTTGAGAAGTAAACCTCAGACGTATTTTTACCTACCTTTAAAACGAACCGAATATTTTGCCGTCATTATTAATTAAAACTTTATCCCAACTCGCTACCTCGCAATATTTATTAATATTTAGCCAACTCCTCGCTGATAACCTAGTGTGAATTAAATCACCATTGGCAATGGGTATTTAAGCGGACATGAGATCGCACCCCTCACCCCAACGATTTTATCGTTGGGGTGAGCAGCCAGACCCTTGATTCGCCAGCGGTATCATCTAAGAAGTAGGCTTCAATTTATATTGTTTTAGAGTTTTACTGGTGAGCTGGTTGTTAACAAAATATAAAAATTTTTAGTTTTTGAAGACTTCATGCTATTCTGAAATAGAAAATTTTATCAACCTAGTGAAAAAATATATCTAATGCTTGGTAAAGCATTAGTTTCATACATATTTCCACTGCCAGGATTGTGAATTTTTTAGAAAATATCTTATTTATGGAGAATAACATGAATCCACAAAGCAGTGTTAGTCGTCCAAGTCCTAAACTGTCTATAATTCGCACATTGATGAAGCTTGGATATAAAGTTCCTGGTCGCAGAACCTTAAAATTATATTCCCTCTGCGAGCAAGTCAGAAAATATTATGCCCAGGTTCCTCAGTCTGTTATTATAGACGATCTAGACAGCAATCTAAAAATACAGGTGGACTTGTCTGAGCATATTGGAAGTAAGATTTTCTGGCAAGGAAGTTACTCTCAGAATGAGTTAGATGTTTTAAAAAATCATTTGGCTGTAGATGACACATTTATTGATATAGGAGCCAATATAGGTTTGTTCACCCTCTTTGCTGCCAAAAGGCTGCACTCGGGTCAAGTCTATGCCTTTGAACCTGCATCAGTTTTGTTTAAGCGGCTATCAACTAATGTAGAGGCAAATGGGTTTCAGCAAGTTCACCTCTTCCGTTTAGGGCTTTCTGATAGGGACAGTGAAATGAAGATTTATTTTCCTATAGAAAGCGATAATCATGGAACATTTAATGATGGAATGGCTAGTCTTTTTTCTGAGAAGGAAGGATGGCGTGCTGAAGAAGTTGTTTGTTTAAAAACTCTTGACTCTTTCGTGCAACAACAACAACTGCAGCGGATTGATTTTGTGAAGATTGATATTGAAGGAGCCGAGTTAATGGCGCTCAGGGGTGCAAAAGAAACCCTGAAAACTTTCCGCCCTAAGATATTAATCGAAGTGAATGAAGAGGCATGTGAAAGAGCCGGTTATCAAGGTATAGATATCCTGAAATACTTACGTCAATTTGGTTATAACTTCTACTTTATAAATGAAAGGGGAAGTTTAGCACCTTGTAATCAGGAAAATCTATCAAGATGGCAAAATTTGCTGTGCTTGCCGACAAATTAGTAAGGAATGCGGATTAAATCTGGGTAGGATTGAAGCCAGGATCGCACAACACATGTGATTTTTGAGATTTGTAGTAGTGCTGTTTTTACTGTTTTTAGCCCTATAGACGCCCTGGGTAAGGGCTACTATAAACCCAATTGAATATGCCAGCCTTTGTCAGTCCTGAAATTGCAAAACTGAAGCTAAAGGAGAGCAGATTTATGACTTGCGATCAAACACTTGTCAGTTTCTATCTTCCCAACCTGAGTGAAGGTGGTGTCCAGCGAATGGTAATCAACTTAGCTCATGGCTTGCTCGAGCAAGGGATCAAAGTAGATTTAGTGATTGATAGATTAGTGGGACCTTTCGTAGAACAAATACCATCGGGAGCGCGACTTATAGATATGAAAGCTCCACGGTTGCGGGAACGTATTTCCTGGGTAGCGCGTTACCTAAAACAAGAGCAACCTAAAGTAATGTTCTCGAATATGCACTACAACACTGAGATAGCCATATTGGCTAAACGTCTTTTCAAGCTTTCTACTTATGTAGTAGCGATCGAGCATGGCACTCCTTCTCAAATCGAGCGCTGCTCTATCAGGCAGCCTCTACATTTCCTTGGTTTAACGCCCAGCCGTCCCACATCATTAATACGATTCATATATCCTTTAGCTGATGATATTGTGGCAGTTTCCCAGGGGGTAGCGAAAGATTTGGCTCGTATAACTGGCTTACCTGTGGAGCGAATTAAAGTAATTTACAATCCGATTGTCAGTTCTGAACTTACTGAAAAGGCAAAGGAACCTGTCGCTCATCCTTGGTTTGCTCCGGGTGAGCCTCCAGTAGTTTTGGCAGTAGGAAGATTGGTAGAGCAAAAAGATTTCTATACTCTGATCCGTGCATTTGACCAAGTCAGAAAAAAACAGAAAGCCCGACTGGTGATTTTAGGTTCGGGACCGCAAAAGCCGATGCTTGAATCTTTGGTAACTAAGTTAGGTTTGGAAAGCGATGTAGCCTTGCTTGGTTTTTTGCCAAATCCTTATGCTTACATGGCTCGAGCCGGAGTGTTTGCTTTGTCTTCAATTTGGGAGGGGTTTGGTAATGTGCTGGTAGAAGCGATGGCTACAGGCACTCCAGTAGTTTCTACCAACTGCGAAAGTGGACCAGCAGAGATTCTCAATCATGGTCAGTATGGCTTGCTGACGCCAGTTGGGGATAGTAATGCTTTGGCAGAGGCAATTATTAACGTTTTATCTAATGGTGCAAAGCCTGTTGATTCAACCTGGCTTGACCAGTTTACATTGGAGTCTGTCAGCAAAAAATTTATCAGTCTTCCTTACCTAGCCTGCTAATATCATTTTTCCGTCTTGATGCTACAGAGCCGATCCCCCCTAACCCCCCTTGGCAAGGGGGGAACCGTACAAGTTAAATTCCCCCTTTTTAAGGGGGATTTAGGGGGATCTGCTACAGACTTCAGGAAAAATGGTATTTCGTCTTTAGATGGGGGAGTAGGTTATCTGATGTCGGTTTGATCGCCCATAATTAAACCTCTCCGCGTCCCCCTGTCTCCGATTCTCCGCGTCAGTCACCACTATGGGTAATCAAACGGACATGATATCACTGACGCTGGCGAAGGATAAATTCTGCGATCGCTAAATCCACCGGCGTTGTAATCTTTAAATTTGTCTCTTCCCCTGCCACAATTCGCACCGGCAAACCGCATTTTTCAAACAAAGCCGCATCGTCAGTGACTTCCCACCCCGCCTCTCGTCCTTGGGCGTGGCATTGTTTCAGTTGTTGGACATCAAACGCTTGCGGCGTCTGCGCTGCCCACAGAAAGCTTCTATCGGGCGTATCCTCAATCAAACCAGAGCCATTGACGATTTTAATCGTATCCTTCACCGGCACGGCGGCAATTAAACCCGGACAGGAAAGAATCGCTTCGGCACATCGGTCGAGTAAATCTGGCGTCGCCAAACACCTAGCACCGTCGTGAATTAGCACTTGTTGAGCTTGGGCGGGTAGCGCTTGTAATCCGTTATATACCGACTCCTGACGGGTAGCGCCCCCCTGGATTAGCTGTACTGGCTTAGTTAGAGATAGTTCAGCCAGAATTTCCTTTAAATCTGCCCAGTCGTCTGGCTGGGAAACAATGCCAATCCAACCGATGCGGCGCGAAGCTTCCGCGGCTAGAAGCGTCCAGGCAATTAGGGGTTTACCCAACAGACTCAACAAAAGCTTGTTGCGATCGCTACCCATGCGACGCCCCATCCCGGCTGCTGGAATTAATAAATACACGGTCTTGTTTAACAATGGTTGAACTAGAGATATCTTCCCGTGACATCCTCCTATACTGATGCTACGCATACAGTGTAGGCTTCCTACCCTTACGAGTAGGCATTCCTGGTTATTTCCGCAACGGAGTTTCGCCACTGATCTAGAACGCGGTGGTACGAACGAAAACCAAATAAACTTCTCCCACCGTTGGTTCCCCGACAGACCGACTGCCCAGGCAGTTTCCAATTCCCAGAGTCCCTGGGTACAGCTTTTTTTCAAAGCTTGACTTTTATACAATCAGGTTATTACCCACAGACCCGAGCCGCAACCGTGCTACTCATTTCCGCTGTGGAACCCCATAACCTCAGTTGTCAAGGTGCTTGGCTATTCCCGAACTTTGGAGGTTCCGGCAAATTGCCTACTTTTTACTCTCAATCGGCGGGTCGCTTGTACCATGTTTATTATAGCCCAAAACTGCTGATATGGCTAGATTACAGGCTTCTGGTCTGCTCGATAAGAGATTGGCAATTTCTGGCTCATCCTTCGCCGCGCCTTTCATTTTGCCCAAGCAGCTTCGCTATAGCGGGGGACTACCCGTCTAGGAGGTAAAATGAGGAGCGGAAAAGCCTGTCTGGAGAATTATGCGAGTAGTGGCCCTAGTTCCTGGCGGGATTGGCGATCAAATCCTGTTCTTTCCGACCCTGGACGACTTAAAGCGGTCTTATCCCGACGCCGATATTGATGTGGTGGTCGAACCTAGATCTGCGGGTGCATATAGAGTTTGTAAGTCGGTCAACGATGTGTTGCTGTACGATTTCAAGGATCGCAACAGTCCGGCAGATTGGGGTAATTTATTGGGTAGGTTGCGCGATCGCGAGTACGATGT
>DNGG01000555.1 GCA_003486675.1 Cyanobacteria bacterium UBA11372 | reverse complement strand
GATTGCACTATGAGTGAGGTACAGCTTTTTGGCGCAAGGCAAGTGTAGCGGCCGCAAAAATGGCAGCCCGCACACCGCTGTCCTTCGGTGTACCTCATGCGGCTGCAATCCGCTATAACGAAGCAAAAGATTTGATTTCATTAACAACATCTTTTGCTTCTTTACTTTGACATCGTTGTATTGTGCGATCGCTTCCTTGTACTTAACCTATTCTTAACCTAAAATAAATGTACAGTAAACCCATCAAACTACCGTAATTCGGTTTGCTCCACTTGGAATATCCCAGTTCCGAGAGTTCCGAGCGGGTGAAATCCCGTTCTACGCCTACAGGAGTACGAGCAATGAGCGCTATGTTTCTCACTTCCAATGACTGGCTGCACATCGCATTCAGACTGACACTAGCGCTACTGGTGGGTTGCCTCATCGGACTCAACCGCGAACGCAAAGGCAGACCCGCTGGCATGAGAACTTTTATGCTGGTAAGTATGGGAGCCGCCCTATTTGTAATGATTCCGTTGCAAATTGAAGGCGACAGTCCCTATGCAGCAACCAATGCACTCAGCCGCACGATTCAAGGAGTAACCACAGGCGTTGGCTTTCTCGGCGCTGGATTGATTTTGCAACAGTCGCCCGAAGAATCGGAAACTCCCAAAGTGCGCGGATTAACCACCGCCGCCTCTATCTGGATTGCCGCCGCACTGGGAGCCGCGATTGGCTGCGGTTTGTGGCAAATGGGAGTATTGGGAGCTTTATTGACGTTAATCACCTTGAGTGGAGTCAAGCGAATCAGGCGATTAGTTTCGCTTCGGATTGGTGGACGCCAACAGGCAGAAGTGCCGGAGGTTGGAACGCCATCTGAGGATGAGTGAATTTAGGCTTTAGCTCGCCGCAAGTAAAACCGGGTTTCTATGAAAAATAGTCGAGCCAGGAACGATCGCTCTACGTAGAAACCCGGTTTTTAGCCCTTATAACCCACATCAGACTTGCTTTCTGGTAAGTCTCTGTGCTATCTTGATTACTATAAAATACGGTATTCCTATCGATATAACGTAAAATAAGGTTGCAAGAACTAAAAGCAGTAGAGTTGGCGAGCGACAGAAAAATTTAATTTTTTAATATAAAAACAATCTTAAGATTAAAATTTTCAGCCAAGCACATGACCGATCTAGATAAATTGCTCAAGTCCACCCTGAAGGTTTTACCTAAGTATCGCCGTTATATCCCAGTAGGATGGACGCTGGTTTTAGGTATTGGATTGTCTGCGATCGCCTGTTTCATTGTGTACAACTCGGAACAGAAATCGATGCAAGCTGACTTGAAAGCTCAGCTTGATAGAATAGCGGCAAACATTCAGAGAGATGTGAACGCTAATTTGGAGGTGGTGCGGGCAGTCGGTGCTTTACATAGTGGAGTGGAGGAACTGACAGAACCGGAGTTTCAAAGGGTGTTTCATTCTTCAGTTTATCTTCAGCCGAGCTTTCAAGCGATCGCTTGGCTACCTCGAATTAGTGCGAGCCAAAGACTTGCTTACGAACAAACGGCTCAAACCCAGGTACGTCCAAATTACCAGATCGTAGAAAAAACCGACCAAGGAAAAATTATTCCAGCCAAAGAGCGAGCCGAATACTTCCCAATCAAATATGTATTTCCCAACTTCGTCAATGAGAATATTTTAGGCTTCGACTTTGCCTCGATTCCCACAGAACGAGCCATCTTAGAGACAGCAGTACAGCAAAACGAAAACAAAATCTTTGTCACAGGTCGCACCCAACTTGTGGAAATAACCGATCTTCAACCGAAGTTTTTCGCATTCCTGCCAGTCTTCCGGCAAAAAAGATCGAATCTAATAAACCCCGACGCTACCCCAGCATTATCACCGCTGCAACGTCAAAATTTGCAAGGTTTTGTTCTGGGTGTATTTCAGTTTGAATCCCTCATCAGGTCTGCTTTAGATGGCGTAAAACTCACCGACGTAAATTTATATTTACAAGATATTACCGCCCCCGAAAGTGAAAGCTTTTTAGCATTTTATCAAACCGAAAAAAGATGGGTAATAACCGATCCAACCAACGACAGGCTAAAGCTACTGTTAATTGGTAAAAAAGCCAATTGTGGCGACTACAGCGGTTGCACTCGCATCATCAATATTGAAAATCGCCGCTGGTTAGTCCAGCTGGTGTTAGTCCCAGAATACCTAACTATTCAAAAATATTGGCGAGCCTGGGTAACCTTAGCCTTTGGATTACTTCTAACCCGTATGGTAATTTTCTATTTAATAAAATTGCTGAAATATACCGAACAAATAGAAGAAGTGGTCGGAGAGCGCACGGCTCAATCTCAACAACTTCAGGAAGCCTTACAAGAATTACAAGAAACTCAATCCCAACTGGTTCATACAGAAAAAATGTCTAGCTTAGGATTATTGGTTGCAGGTATTGCCCACGAAGTCAACAACCCACTTACTTTTATCCACGGCAACCTCGAATACACCCATCAATACGCTCAAGATTTATTGCATTTGGTAGAACTATACCAACAATATTATCCCAATCCCCACCCAGAAGTTTTTAAGTATAGGCAAGAAATTGACTTTGAATTTATCAACGAGGATATGCCCAAAATGCTATCCTCGATGCGAATGGGTTCTGAGCGCATACTTCAGATTGTTCAATCTTTGCGAAACTTCTCTCGCTTAGATGAGGTTGGAATGAAGCCTGTTAATCTCCATGAAGGTATTGATAGTACTCTGCTAATTCTACAAAATAGACTAAAAGCAAAACACGATCGCCCTGCAATTGAAGTAATTAAGAACTATGGCGATTTACCTTTAGTTGAGTGCTATGCCGGACAATTAAATCAAGTTTTTATGAATATTTTAGTCAATGGAATTGATGCGATTGAAAGTTACAACAGTCAACGAGATTATCAGGAGATTCTAGAGAATCCTCCGCTAATTACTATTGACACGCAATATTTACCTAAAAATGATGTTGTTGTGCGAATCGCTGATAACGGTCACGGCATACCAAAGGAGGTAAAAAAACGGTTATTTGACCCCTTTTTCACTACAAAGCCAGTGGGTAAGGGAACGGGTTTGGGGCTATCTATCAGTTACCAAATTGTCGTGGATAAGCATAAGGGATCCTTGTGGTGCGAATCGACACCCGGAAAAGGAACGGAATTTTGGATTAAGATTCCGGTGTGTCTGAGTGAATCAAGCTTTGTTAAACAAATTAGCAGATGATGTCGAGGCTGAGCAATTCGACACGATCTAAAACTAACTAACCACCCGACGATTCAAAAGTTCAGCCACTTGTTGATTTATTTCTTCATTAAACCCAAAATTTGCATCAACTTCAATATCTTGAATTGCCGCGCGATCGCCAAATAGAGGACGAATCGGAAATGCTTGCAAATACTCACAATTGTAGAAGTTTTTCCAGATAATTTCTTTGGCATTGTTGGGGATGCCAATTTGCTCCGGTAGCAAGGTTTCACCTCGAGCGAAAGAGTCAATTATATGCTGCGATCGCATCATCAAAATAGGCAACGGCGATGCCATACTCACGATTGAACCTAGTTCGATTCTGCCTCCAACTGCTGCCCGCCGCCAAAACTGATAGCCTTCTACTGTTTCCCGATCTTCTGCTAGCAAAATATCGCTGGCGATATTGGCTTTATTTGAGAATAAACCTTGGAGAAAATCGTAGGCGATCGCACCACCCAAACCGTAACCAATCAGGTGCAACCTCACTTTAATAGTTTGTTCTTGTTTTCCTAAATCTTTTTCAACTTTGGAGCGATATTTTGCTAAAATTTCTAACACTTGACTGTGAACCGCTAGTTGAACTGCCTTTTGCCCTTCAACCCCTGCGTAGTAGACTAAATCCCCCAATCCCTGCAATAATAAACTTTGCCGCAGCGGTTGAACCAATAATCGCCACCAGGGTTGGGCGTTGCGATCGCGCAGCGTCTGCGAAGGAGAATCGCTTTCTCCATCGCTCAATAAAATATTATTTTCCTCGGGATTTTGGCGCCAACGTTCTGGGCTTAGTTGTTCGGCAACAAACTTTTGCGCTAAATATATTTTAGCATCTTTTGTTTCATCAGTTTCTTGCCAATTAATATTAACTATTTCCTCAATTCGCTCGGATAAATTATGATACTTTTGCACCGCTGACCATAAACTATCAAATAACATCGACTCAGGTTGGGGGTTATCTTCTCTCATTATACCCGGAATAAAAATCAGGATATTGATAGTTTTAGCCTGACCGCTGAGCGATGGGGAAACTCCAACTTTATGAGAACGCCTAATAATAAATTCCTTTAATCCTTCAGGTTCTTCATACTCAACCGTAACGCTTTTTACCACAGCTTCCGGACTACCTCGGTAACACCAGCGGACAACCGCTTCTACAAGTTCTTTGGTTCCTTCAAACACAATTTCCACCCGTCCGTCGGGAATTTCTTCTACCCAACCACCTATTCCCCACTGGTTGGCTTTATCCCAAGCTGCTAATCTAAAGCCTACTCGATGAACGGTTCCCGAAACAAAAACATGGGCGCGGACTCGCTGATTTGGAGCTAATTGGTTTTCCATAAATTAGTCAGTGTGTTGATAAAATTAAATTGTTTACTCTGCTTAAATCTTTTTTCCTATGGCTGCATTACAGACATTAGTTTATCGCTTTATTACGGCAATTTCAACCCTGCCTAGCGCTCAAGCTTGGTTGTACACAGCCGTTCTGTTGTTGCTATTGACACTGATTTCCTTACCCTTGGGATTTTATTTTGGTTTTTTACAATTTGATATTTTAAAAGCAACGAGGAGAACAGTTGCTAGTGTGGCAGCAGGTTCGTTGGTAACGGCGTTAAGTGAAGAGCTATTTTTTCGAGTATTATTCCTACCTCATCCCCATGAAAGTACAACGCTTGCTGTTGGGTGGTTTTGGGGTGGCGTTAGTTTGGTAATTTTTATTATTTACCATCCTTTGAATGGCGTCAGCTTCTATCCACCGGGACGCCAGTTATTTTTTAATCCGATTTTCTTATTATTGGCTGGATTTTTAGGTGTCGCCTGTACGCTTGCCTATCTGCAAAGCGGTTCTTTTTGGTTGCCCGTTGCGATTCACTGGCTGACTTTACTTGTGTGGCTGGTTTTATTAGGGGGATATGGCAAGCTAAACTCTGAGTATATTAAGGACTGAAGTCCTGACTACGAACATTACTATGTCTGACCTGCCACCGCTCAATACTGACACAATGTGGGCAATTCTCAACGATACGATTGAGGATGCTACCGTTAACCGACTCGTCTGGCATTGCTTGGGTTATCGTTACGACGAAGCTAATGGCAAGTGGGATACTACCAGTGTCGTCGATGATTGGGGTCAGGAGTATCCAGAACCGCCTGATTTTATCGATAGCCGTCCGGCTACCGTCAAGCTGACTCGTTCGATTCCTCCAGAAAACAAGCAGCTTTTGAAAGAAGAACTGGGATTTAAAGGCTACAAAATCGGTGAATTTGGCCCGCGTCAGACGCGGCGGGCAACAGCGGCTAATTGGCTGTTGAGTTATAGGAAAATTCATGGTAATCGGTAATTGGTAATTGGTAATTGGTAATTGCCGTGACTGCGCCATCGTAATTCCGAAGCAAATGGATTTACAAATTAGCTATTACCGATTACCGATTACCCATTACCAATTAGCTGACTTCTGGACTCTTCTGGGCTGAGCTTTTTTTATGAAAGCGGATGCCCAGAAAAATGTCATAAACAAAATTCCAAAAGTCTTTGCCTTGCAGCAGTCCCAGAGATTGATGGCAGCCTTTAGCGTCTAGAAGGGGTTGAGTGGCGCGGTAAGCTGTTTGGTAATGATACCAGGGAATAGAAGGCCATAAATGGTGAATCAGATGGTAATTTTGCCCTAAAATCAGGATATTGAGGATGGGACTGGGATAGACGCGGGCATTTTTCCAGCGATCGCGCTCCACAAACGGACGATGGGGCAAATAATCAAAAAACAACCCCAACGCTAGCCCAACTACCAAAGCCGGTGAAAACCAAAAATTGAGAATATAGCCCAAAAAGCCCTGCTGGCAAGAGTAATAGACAATCGCCACCACCACCATGCGGCTGAGGAACCACTCTAAAAGCTCGTACTTGCGCCACAAACGCCGCTTGAAGAAATACACCTCGTGATAAAAAAACCGCGCTGCAATCAGCCATAAAGGCCCACCCGTGGACACAAAATGATCCGGGTCGTTATCCGGATCGTTAACGTGAGCGTGGTGCTGCAAGTGAACCCGCGTAAACACCGGAAACGCAAAACCCAACATCAACGCGCTGCCATGACCCAAAATCGCATTCATCACCCGGTTTTTGTGAGCAGCATTGTGCGAGGCATCGTGAATCACCGTCCCTGACAGGTGCAACGCCAATACCGTCGTCAAAAAACAACACCAATCAGGCCAGTTCCATAGCCAGTAACCGCAGGTCGAAACCACGACCAGAGCGACGGCAGTTAAAAACATCAGTAACGTTAAATTAAAAATCTCTGCTGGCGGCCCCAATAACTCTTTAGGAACTGTCAGCACCTGCTGTGCCTCCGACATCAGTATCTGTACTCCCGATCGCTTCAATCGCGTAGTATACGATACTGACACAGTCACAATAAAGTTTTGTTTAGCTAGAAACTAGATGCTAGATGCTAACTACTAAAAGACAATTAAACAATGTTAAAATGAAGAATTTGCCTACCTAGTCTCTATTTCCCAGTCCTCAGTCCCCACTCACCTATGCCACTGCCAAATTCCCAACGTCGAACCAAAATAGTTGCCACCATTGGCCCTGCCAGCCGCGATCCCGAAGTCCTGCGGGCGATGATCGAAGCCGGTGCCACCACGCTGCGACTCAACTTTTCTCACGGCACTCACGAAGAACACCAGCGCAATCTGCGCCTGATCCGGCAAACTGCTTTTGAACTTAACCAGCCGGTG
>DNGG01000553.1 GCA_003486675.1 Cyanobacteria bacterium UBA11372 | reverse complement strand
CTCCCATACTTCGTTCCCAGGCTGAGCCTGGGAACAAGAACAAGCGGGGCTGCTGCCTCGGTTAACATTAATATGATGCTTAGTTAGAGCGATCGCACCCTCCCCACTCCCAACTACCCAATTACCAATTACCCATTACCAATTACCCATTAAATGAATGAACTACAAGCAATCCTCAACGCATTTGCAGCAAGTCAAAAAAATGGCGAAACTGCTTTTCTCGCCACAGTTGTCAGCACCAAAGGTTCCACCTATCGCCGCAGAGGTGCAAAAATGTTGATAACAAACGCCGGTCAAATGGTAGGAATGGTAAGCGGTGGGTGTCTGGAAAACGATATATATCAACATACTCGCTACTCAATGCCATCCGGCGCACCCATTGTCATCACTTACGATACTACCGCCGATGAAGATATTGTCTGGGGATTTGGATTGGGATGCAACGGCGCTGTGCAAGTTTTGCTCGAACCGTTAGCTCCAGATAACAAATTTAATCCACTTACTTTTATTGACCAATGCTTCGAGCAAAAACATCTAGGTGCTATCGCCACTATTTTTGGAATGGAAGGGGAAGTAAATGCCAAAATTGGCAACCGCTTAATGCTAAACAGAGATGGCAATTATACCAGCAATATTGCAGATATAGATTTAAAATCGGCAATAATGGCAGATGCTCAAACTGCGCTGCAAAATCAACATAACACAGTCAAAAAATATCAATTATCATCAGGAATCGTAGAAGCATTCATCGACATTATTCACCCTCCCACACCGCTGATAATTTTTGGTGCCAGTCGCGATGCCGTACCTGTAGTAAAATTTGCTAAAGCATTAGGTTGGCACGTTACCGTAGTTGATTGTCGAGCTTCTGACACAACAAAACTTCGCTTTCCCCTCGCCGATCAAATCCTTCTCGCCTGCCGGGAAACTCTCCGCCAACAACTATCCGTAGATGAAAATACCGTAGTAGTAATAATGACCCACAATTACTTAGACGATTTAGAAATATTGAAAATGCTCCTACCTTCCCCCGTGCCGTATATTGGCGCTTTAGGGTCAAAGGAACGCACTGAAAGATTGCTGCGAGACTTGAGTAAAGAAGAAATATTTTATACCAAAGATCGAGAAAACAGATTGCACGCACCAGTAGGAATCGATATCGGATCGGAGACACCCGAAGAAATAGCGATCGCAATTATCGCTGAAATCCAAGCCGTATTAGCCAATCGTAGCGGAGGATTCTTGAAAAACCGCCAGGGATCGATTCATCAACCACCATCCCATCAAAAACCAATTAGCAATTACCAATGACCAAAACCGTAGCCACAATTATCTTAGCAGCCGGTGCATCCACACGCATGGGAACGCCAAAACAACTCTTACCTTATCGGGGAACAACCTTATTGCGACACGTAGTAGAACAAGCGATCGCTTCAGTCTGCCAACCTATTATAGTTGTTCTGGGTGCGAATGCCGAAAAAATATATCCATCACTCAACCAACTCCCCATTCAAATCGTCGAAAACTTAAACTGGAACCAAGGAATCGGGACATCGATTAAAACCGGAATTGAATCGCTTTCTCACCTACATGAAAAAATAGAAGCAATCATTCTCACCCTTGGCGATCAGCCCTTTATTTCAACTCAAATAATTAATCGCCTTGTCGAAGCATATCATACCACAGGCCAACCGATTATTGCCTCCGAATACGCAGAAACATGCGGCGTCCCCGCTTTATTCGATCGCACTATTTTCGCAGAACTAATCACCTTAAAACAAACCGAAGGCGCCAAAAAAATCATCAAAAAACACCACCACCAAACCTTCAGCCTACCCTTCCCACAAGGCGCAATTGACATCGATACACCACAAGATTATCAACAATTGCAGACAAAAATCCCATGGGGCGACGGGGCATCTACCTGAAAAACCTCTTTACTTCTTCCTCTTCTTCTTGGCGTACTTGGCGTCTATGGCGGTTCATTAAAAAAAAGTAAATAGCAAGCGCATAAGGTATAAATTGTTGTTGCCCCTCCCCCTGGCGCTAGATAAAAAATCAACTATAAAAAAGTAAAGTAAAACAAATCCTCCCAGCCTAAATTATTGCCCCAAGAGAAAGACCAGATCGTAAATTATGACAACAAAAGGAACAGCCCCCCATCCCACACTTTCAGCCATCGACGCCGGTGCGCTGATAGTAGGCATGGTAATAGGTGCAGGCATTTTTGAAACACCAGCTTTGGTAGCGGCGAATACCGCGAGTGCCTCCCTAGCTTTATTCGCTTGGTTACTTGGTGGAGGGATATCCTTCATAGGTGCTATTTGCTATGCAGAATTAGCAACTGCCTATCCCCACCCAGGGGGAAATTACCACTACCTAATGCGTGCCTTTGGTAGAAATGTAGCCTTTTTATTTGCTTGGGCGCGGATGACAATCGTTCAAACCGGGTCGATCGCGCTGGTAGCATTTGTATTTGGGGACTATGCTACCGAGTTGCTGCGTTTGGGAGATGATTCCGCGGCAATTTATGCCGGAATTGCGATCGCACTCCTAACCAGTTTAAACGTACTAGGCGTCCGGCAAGGCAAGTGGACGCAAAACTGGCTCACCGCCGCCAAAGTCCTGGGATTGCTATTAGTCATCGTAGCCGGAATCGCCCTCGCTAAACCCCTACCGCCAGATACCATCACCGCAACTGCACCTAAAACTACCTTTGGACTAGCGATGATTTTTGTCTTGCTCACTTATGGCGGGTGGAATGAAGCCGCTTATATTTCAGCCGAACTGCGAGAAAACCAGCGTAACATGGTGCGGGTATTGCTAGGAAGCATCAGCATTATCGCCGCAATTTACCTGCTGATTAACTTTGCTTACATCCACGGCTTAGGGCTGGAAGAAATGGCAAAATCAAAGGCAGTCGCAGCCGACTTAATGCGCCTCGCACTGGGAGAAAATGGGGCAAAATTCGTCAGCTTTCTGATTGCGCTTTCAGCATTGGGCGCGGCTAACGCTACTATTTTTACGGGGGCGCGGACGAATTATGCCTTGGGGCAGGATTTCTCGATGTTTCGTTTCCTGGGAAGCTGGCAAGCGCGTGGGAATACTCCCAGTAATGCGCTCTTCGTCCAAGGAGCGATCGCACTATTGCTAGTCTTTCTCGGAGCAATGACCCGCAAAGGCTTTGAAACAATGGTAGATTATACCGCCCCAGTATTCTGGTTGTTTTTTCTATTATCTGGAATCGCCCTCATGGTGCTGCGGCGGAAAGAACCAAACGTACCCCGTCCGTTTCCCGTGCCATTTTATCCGGTTATCCCATTGCTTTTTTGCGCCACCTGTGGTTATTTGCTTTATTCGAGTCTCGTTTATACCGGCATTGGGGGAACTCTCGGCGTAGTAGTTTTGCTGACAGGCATTCCCCTACTGCTGCTTTCTCGTCAAACTAGGGAAAGCGAGTAGGGTGAGGAAATGTTAAATGGAGGAAGATTGTATGGGAACGCAACTACTAAAGGTCGCCACGAAAGCCGCGATCGCAACCAGCTTATTACTCGCAGGTTGCACCGAGCAAGCGAAGCCTAAGCAGGAGACTACGCCCCCTGCTGCCAATGCACCAGGCACCCCTACCCCGAAAAAGGTTCCCGATGTGGTTTACGTGCCCACACCCCAGGTAGTGGTGGATAAAATGCTGGAAATGGCAAAAGTGGGCAAAAATGACGTACTTTACGACCTTGGCAGCGGCGACGGGCGGATTGTGATTACCGCCGCCGAAAAGTTTGGCACCAAAGGTACTGGTATAGAAATTGACCCAAAACTCGTGAAGCAAGCAACGACGAATGCTGAAAAGGCGAAAGTGAGCGATCGCGTGCAGTTTCTGGAACAAGACTTATTTCAAACCGACATCAGCTCAGCAACCGTCGTTACCTTATACTTGTTACCCGAACTCAATTTAAGGTTAAGACCAACCCTGCTGAGAACTCTCAAACCCGGTACTCGCATCGTCTCCCACGACTTCGACATGGGCATCTGGAAACCTGAAAGAGTCGAACGAGTCAAAGGCCCCAGACGCGAGCATATAGTTGGTTTATGGGTAGTTCCCGAAAAAGTACCACCCGAATTGCTCAATGTAGAATCTGAGTTAGAGCAATTACGACGGCTGCAAACACCCACACCTCAAGCTACACCGTAGTGACATAGCAGGTGAGCAGGTGAGCAGGTGAGCAGGTGAGCAGGTGAGCAGGGGAGAATTTACATCCAAATTCCCCTCTACACCTCTGCCCCTTTGCACCTCTGCACACCTGCACACCTGCACCTTTTGCCCCATCTTCCCCATCTTCGAGATGTTGTACCTCACTTTGATTGCGATCGGCTGTAATAGCACGTGATGTTCAACAAAAAGAATGTTGCTCCTTACCACAATCTTGCACCATTTCAGCTTTAACTTAATTTATCTTTGTATTACTTATCAGTAATCAACTTTTGCAACATAAAAGTTGTAAAATTTTTGTTAAATCAATCGAGCAGCTACGGTTCTCTAAAGAGAGATTAAGGTAATAAGCATGACAGCAACTACACCAAAGGCAACGTCGGCGACTGCGAGTTTTTGCGAGGGAATACAGTATTTTGGTGAAGGGATACCGGATTTTGATACTTACGGGAAAACAGCGGCGATCGCAGAGGGCAGTGTAGCGATCGCAGATCCCACCGATGCGGCTGCCGTTTACCAAACTTTACTTTATGCCGACGCCTTGCGCTATTTAACGCTGCAAGTTACGGGAAGTAAAGCTTCTGGACACCCAGGGGGTTTTGCTTCGCAAGCGGAAGCTTACGCGGCGTTAGTCATGCTGGGTTACAAGAACATTATTACGGAAGTGGGACACCACGCGCCGGGATTTTATAGTGCCATGTTCTTGGATCGGTCGCTAGAGGACATGGGGATAAATACGGTGCAGCAGTTGCGCGATCGCTTCCGGGAAAAACACGGACTCTTAGGACACCTCTCCGGCTACATTCCCGGTATTCTCGCACCCGCAGGCCCCCTCGGACAAGGGGAACACTTCGCCATGGCAGCGGCGTTACTCCACAAAGACAAGCTATTCCCCTTCACCATCGGCGATGGCGGGTTAGGCGAACCTTATATTATGAGCGGTATGGCACACTTCCACACCGCCTATCCCCAAGCGACGAATTTCTTACCCGTATTGGTTTGGAATGGTTATTCTCAAGAACACCACAGCATGGTATCGCTCAAAACCAACGAAGAAATGATCGCCTACTGGCAAGGTAACGGTTTTGAAGAAGTTGTTTTAATCGATGCCAAAGAATTCGACGACCAAAATCAACCCGGAGATTACGTCGATAGTACTGCTTTTTCCTTCGAGCAACGACTTGCTTTTACTAAAGCAGTTGTTGTAGGAATTGACAAAGCTGCTCGTTCTGCACTCGGAGGCAAACTAACCGCATTTATTATTAAACAACTCAAAGGCGCGGGTGTCCACGCACGGGGAGCAAAATCCCACAACCTTTATGCCAAAGATACCCTTGATAGTCCCCACATTATCGGCGCTTTGAAAACCCGTGCATTGCCTCAAGAAGCTTGGCAGTTAGTGCGGACAAATTGCGAACGGGCAGGTGGTGGTCCTGCGGCTAAAACCGTCGTGACAGAATTTGAATTACCCTTGCCAGAATTAGGCCAATTGCCTTTAGAAGAATACGCCATTGGCGACGAACATCCCAAAGTTTCCACCACATCAATGGGGCGTTTAGTGGCACATGTAGGACAAACAGATCCTGGCTATTTAGTCACCAACGCCGACGGTAACGAAGCATCTGGAATTGCCAATATTAACCAAGCGCTGAAAATTATTCACCCGACAACTGATGACTTGTACAACCAAGCACCAGGGGGACAAGTTTACGAACCTTTGAGCGAAGATGCTTGTGCGGGGTTAGCCGCAGGTTTGGCGTTAATGGGTAGCCGGACTTTGTGGTGTTCTTACGAATCTTTTGCCATCAACGGGTTACCAATTTGGCAAACGGTAACGCAAGCAATGGCAGAATTGCGCCGTGCTACACCTGCGACAATTACTTTATTTACAGCCGGGGCATTGGAACAAGGGCGCAACGGATGGACGCACCAACGTCCGGAAATTGAAGCCTATTTCGCGGCGATGATGCGGAATGGAAATGTATTTCCTTTATTCCCACCCGATGCGAATAGCATTCAAGTTTGTTACGAATGGGGTTTGAGTACAAAGAATAAGGGAGTTGTGATTACTGCTAGCAAATCTCCCCTGCCAATTCACACCACTTTTGAACAAACGCGCCAAGCATTGCAAGATGGTGCAGTTGTGTTGCACGAAGTCGAAGGTAGCAAGAAAGTTGTGTTTGCAGTTATTGGCGATATGACGCTAATGCCTGTATTTGAAGCCGCCGCATTTTTGGAAACAGAAGAGATTGGCGTGAAGATTGTTTCTGTGGTTAATCCTCGGCGCTTATATCGTCCGAGTGATGTAGCTTGGGATACTTGTTCCGAACCCG
>DNGG01000491.1 GCA_003486675.1 Cyanobacteria bacterium UBA11372 | reverse complement strand
GATGTGGTTTATCAGTGGTTAGATAATGCCTCGCCCGCCGTGTTGCAAACTGCTGCGGAAAAGGGTGTATTTGCCTTTGGGAATACGGCAGATCAATTAGATCTGGCGCCCAAGGCAGTGTTAACCAGCGCGGTAAAGCGAATTGATTTGGCAATTGCTTATTTAGCAGATTTGGCGCTCAAAGGAAATCTGAAGGGAGAAATTTACAAGATAGGTTTAGAAACTCCAGAAATTTTACATCTGGGCAAGTTTGGCGCGATGGTTTCCCAGGAGGTGCAGCAAAAAGCAATGCAGACAAAACAGGCAATTTTGGCTAAAAAAATTCTGTTTGAACCTTGCAAGGAAAATGGCAAAGATACTCGATGCGTGAAGCAGACGTAATTATATTAACTATAATGCAAAGACCGCCCGGAAATCTATTTCCGGGTTGATAGCTCAAGTTGCTAGTTACAAGGGCGCCAAGTAATTAAGCGGACATGATATCACTAACTTCCCCAAAACTGACGCAAATGAGTGGTTACATTTCTTTGTACCACCGATTAAGACGAAATCGGTTTTCGTTTAAAGCCAGACTCAGATCCCGTGGTAAACCAATATTCCCAACTTCCACCAGAAGCAGTTGACCAATTATTGAGATCAAAGCGTCCACTACCTTTTGGCGTGCCTGAAATTTTATAGACTTTAACGGCTTGTCCGTTATGATGCCAAATTAAGGGCAAATCCGGTTCAATTTGTTCGGGGACTGCCCCATTTGTTTGCAGAAAATAGGCATCTTGCCCTTGAGTGGTTCCATTGCCAAAAACCTGAGCGATTCCTTTCTCGTCAATGGCAACAAAGGCACCTTCTTCTAACCCAATGCCAAAAACTGGAAGTTGATTGTTTTTGTCATGCACGATTCTAGCCATCAAGCCAAAAAGTCTCCCATATCTTGTTTCCGGATGGTCGTCATCAATTCGGTCTAAATGGGTGTCGGTTATGACATTTTTGAGGATGGGTACTTGAATAAAGTCGCTGCGATAAATATCTTTCGTGTTGTGGTGAAAGGGATTATTCAAAATTTCTGAACTCAGCAGCCCTTCATGGGCTGGTGCATAATAATAGTCTCCCAGAATAGCCATGCCAGCACTGGTTCCAGCAATCGGAACTTTTTTGCGATTAATCAAGTAATTAATCGCGTCTTCTACCGCCGATCCTTCCCAATAGTCTTCATACTGATTTTGATTCCCTCCAGAGATAAACAGGGCGTCAGCATCGCGGATGTATTGGATAACTTTGGGATTGTTGGCTGCTTGTCGGCTGTCGATAGAAAGTTCAGCGGCTGAACTGACAAAATCTCTATAATTATCGCAAATCCAAGCAGCCTGAGAGCCAATCCCACCGCAGCGCAGAACTAAATAGTCGCCCCGATTTGCTCGTTTGAGGAACCATCGAGTGGCTGCATCTTCTCCAGATTTTTCCCCTTCTGCGCCGCCAATCAATAGAATGCCACCAATAGGTTTGGCAGCGGTACTATTAACGGTTCCGCATTCAATAACATAGTCAAAATTGCTAGAATTTTCCGATGTTTTTACCATAAATTTCATCCTTGCTCAGAAGCCAAAGGGATGGCAGGTAGCTGCTATCAACGCTAGTCAAGTAGTGCAATGTGTTCAGCTCGATTTTACCCTTGTTAGAGCAGTTCCTTTAGCTAACGTCGATCAAAACTAACTACCGCCAATTCCCTATGAACTCCAGAAACCTGCTCTCAAGAGTACCCTTAAGGGGTAGGCTACTAAAGTCCCTAATCCGAATCACCCAAAACTTCTAACCCCACTCAGGGGAAGGTGAGCGATCGCACTCCTGGTGCTGGGGGAAATGTGCGATCGCAGCCTTCAGTATAATTTAGTACACTGATTGCGGGAGAACCATTTATCCCCTGAATGTTGCAAATCTAAGTATGACATATTTACGCCTGGAAAACATTACCAAACGCTTTGGCAATTTTGTCGCCAATGACAATATCAGTTTCAGCGTCAATCGCGGTTCGATTCATGCGTTGCTGGGGGAAAATGGGGCGGGTAAAACCACTTTAATGAATATCTTGTGCGGACTTTATCAGCCAGATTCGGGACAAATTTATTTGGAAGATAAGCCGATAAAGATATCTTCGCCTAGCGATGCGATCGCCCGCAACATCGCCATGATTCACCAGCACTTCATGCTAGTCCCCCAACTCACCGTTACGGAAAATATCATCCTTGGCAAAGATTGGATTTTGCGGCTAAATTTAAAGCAGAAAGCCGAGACGATTTCATCTCTATCCAAATCCTACAATCTCGAAGTCGATCCTTTAGCAAAAGTGGGCGATTTACCTGTAGGCGTGCAGCAGCGTGTGGAAATTCTCAAAGCACTTTATCGCCAAGCGCAACTGTTAATTTTAGATGAACCAACAGCGGTATTAACTCCACCAGAAGTTGAGGTTTTAATTGATATTTTACGCCAACTTGCTGCAAATGGCAAGACCATTATTTTTATTAGCCATAAGTTAGAAGAGGTAATGAATCTCTGCGATACTGTCACGGTGTTGCGGCGAGGACAAGTAGTTGCGACGACACTCACTGCAAATACAACCCGTCAGGAATTAGCAGAATTGATGGTAGGAAGGGAAGTATTATTTCAGTTGGATAAACCTGCCCAAAAGTTAGGCGAGGTGGTGTTGGAAGTGGAAGGATTGCAAGTTCAGGATGAGCGAAAATTATTGGCTGTGCGGGATGTTTCCTTTCAATTGCACGCAGGAGAAATATTAGGAATTGCTGGAGTAGATGGGAATGGACAAAGGGAATTGGCAGATGCTTTAGCATGTTTGCGTCCTCTGGCTGCGGGAAAAATTTGCCAGCAAACAAAAGCAATTGCTTATATTCCTGAAGATCGGCAAAAAATGGGATTGGTTTTGGGATTTAGCATCGCCAGAAATCTGATTATGAAAGTGTTTAATTTGCTGCCGTTCTGTCGCCATTGGTTGCTTCAGTATGGAATAATTAACGATAACGCTTCATCGGCAATTAACAAGTTTGATATTCGGGCTGAAAATCCCTCTGTTAAAGTTAGTCAATTATCGGGTGGGAATCAACAAAAAGTTGTATTGGCGCGGGAACTTTCTGGGGAACCAGATTTAATTATCGCCATGCAACCGACGCGCGGATTGGATGTAGGCGCGACGGAATACGTGCAGCAAAAATTATTAGCTGAACGTGAAAGAGGGGCGGCGATACTGTATATTTCGACAGAATTAGAAGAAGTGATGATGATGAGCGATCGCATCGCCGTCATGTATGAAGGAAAATTTGTAGATATCCTAGATGCTAGCACTGCTACTGTAGAACAAATCGGTTATTTGATGACAGGTGGTAAGGTTTTGAGAAGAGAAGAGTAGCGGGTGCAGTAGTTGTTATGTAAAATTGAGGAAAAACTATTTCAAGGTGAATGTATGGCAACCCTTTACTTAGAAAACATCCCCGATGAATTGTATGCAAAATTGCAACAATTAGCCGCAGCCCAAAATCGCTCAATTGATGCACAAGTGCTTACACTATTAGAAAGTGCTTTGCATACTCAGACACAGCCACTCCAAATAGAAGCGCCAAATCAGTACGTCGTACAGCTTTTGGCAGAGAGTCGCAGCCGTCGCCGCGTCAATCCATCTGACTTTGGCTTGCCTGATAGTACTATTTTAATCAGAGAAGACAGGGACAGATAAATGACTACCCCTCTCCGCTGCGTTGTAGATACAAGTGTTGGTATCAAGCACTTTATTGCCGATCCGCTAACATCCAAAGTTAATCTACTATTCGATCGCCTTGCTTATTCCGAAACGGAAATTTTTGTACCTGACTTATTTTACATCGAATCTGCTAACGCATTTTGGAAATATGTACGTGCAAGGCTTTACACTGCTGCTGAGGTACAAGCGGATTTAGCTACTCTCAAAGCTTTACCATTGCGAGTTGTTTCCACGGCTGAGTTAATGGAGGAAGCTGTTAATATCGGTTTGACTTATGGAATTACCGCGTATGATGCGTGTTATGTGGCGCTTTCTCAGCAAGTGAATGCACCCCTATTGACGCTTGATGAAAGGTTGGTGAGGGCTATCGCTGCTGCATCTTATGATGTGCGATCGCTAAACAATTTTACCATTTCATGATTGCGATCGATATAGCTTTTTACAGGAAAACTAAGTATGTCATTGCTGGGAAAAGTTTGGCAAGTATCGCCTTATATCCTAGAGAAGGTCAAAGAATACCCAGATATTTTGACGCTACTTTCTTGGTCTGAACATATATCTGAACCTCATGGCTGGCTTAGAGAATTGATTGAGAAATTCAATGATGATATTTCTCTCATTATTGCTGAAGGAAAAACTGAGTTTTTAGATTTAGTTACAGGTTGGCATTCAATGCACTGGTTTTTTACAGGTGAGTCCGAGGAGTATAACTTACCCTTCATAGTTAGTGAAATTCCCAACAGAAACGAACCTTTATTAGTGAATGCGGTTTTGGGAGGAACGAGAATCAAGGCTGATTTTGATTTAAGATATTTCACGCCTGATGAAGTTAAGCAAGTAGCAAAAGCTTTATCTATAATTGCCAAAGAAGAGAATTTTGTAGAAAGGTGGAAAAAACTCAAACAACCACCTAGAACAAGTAGAATATATTTTTGGTATATAGAAGACGATTGGGATGAAAATTTTATAGACTTCACCAATTTTGTAGAGTATTACAAAAATGCCTCGGAAAGAGGTAACGCTATATTGATATCTATCAATTAGGTTAGATATGATAAAAGTTCTCATGAGCGATCGCGTAGATTTTACAAAATTCGCATACTCCTACTAATATGGGAATACAAGCAGAATTAAAACAAGTCTCTGCCTATCTGCTAGAAAAGCTCAAAAAACACCCAGAATTCGCAGATGTTTTCTTTTATGCAGAATTGCTACCGGAATCAGAACACTGGCAAAAGTATCCAGTCGATTCTACTAATCTATCAGAGGTTGAGGATTATGAGGACTTTATCAATTGGGTTCCCGAAACGTTGCAGAAATTAAAAGCAGAAAAGCCAGAAGAGTTTGAACAAATGAAAGCAGACATTCCTCAGATGATTGCTGAAGGCATAATATTGCCTTTAGATCTTGATAAAACCTGGAGGCAAATACATTTTATACTAACTGGATATGACGATTCAGTTCGCCCAACCTTTTTAATCGGTAAGAATGACGAAGATTGTCTACCTGCAATCAATGCTGTTTTAGGCGGCTCGGAAATAGAGTATTATACTGGCTACGGACTTTTGCGATACTTGACAACCGATGAAGTTAAACGAGTAGCAGAAGCTTTATCAAGGTTTTCTCAAGCAATGATTCAGGAAAGGTTGAAGTTTAGAGGTTTACCAGAAGATATGTTTGATTATTTATTTGATTATACTTATAATCCAATGGTGCAATATTACCAAGGTGCTGCTGAAAAGGGAAATGCAATGTTTCTCTACTTATGTTAGATACTCAGGACTTACGCTTTCTCTAATTTTCATTTACTTGACATCCCCTGTTTCCGCATCTATTTACTTTCTACCTTGCAATAAATAAGTTTTCATCAAACCTTTGCCTTTCACTTCGATCGAACCCCGACTTTCAAATAAATACTTATCTTCCAATATTTGATAAGTTGCCGCTGTCACTTGAATGCACCCCGGCAAGCTGTGAGATTCCATCCGAGAAGCCGTATTAACTGTATCTCCCCACAAGTCGTAAATGAATTTTTTAATGCCAATTACTCCCGCAACTACCGGACCGCTATTGATGCCGATTCTGATGCTAAAATCTCGATCGTGCGTTTTGCTAAACTCAGTAATAGCCTGCTGCATATCGAGCGCCATGTCGGCGATCGCTTCGGCATGATCGCTGCGCGGCACCGGCAATCCTCCTACTACCATATAAGCGTCACCAATTGTTTTAATTTTTTCCAAGCCGTGCCTTTCTGCTAGGTAGTCAAAGGTTGAAAAAATATCATTTAACATGACAACTAATTCCGTCGGCGAAACACAGGAACTGAGTTGAGTGAAACCGACAATATCGGCAAATAATACTGTAACTTCTGTGAAAGTATCCGCGATCGTGCTGTTTCCTTGCTTGAGGCGGCTGGCTATTTCTTCTGGTAAAATATTCAGCAGCAAGCGTTCTGATTGTTCCTGCTGCACTCGCAGCGCTTTTAAAGTATTGTTGAGAGCATTGGTTCTTTCTTCTACTCTAAATTCTAACTCTTCATTCAGTTGGTAAAGCTGCATTTCCGCCCGCCTGCGATCGGTGATATCCGTACCGATCGCCAGCAGTCCCGCTAACTTACCATCAGCATCAAACAGCGGTTTATTTGCCCAGGAAACCCACACGCGAGAACCGTTGCGTTGGATGTTTTCATTTTCACTTCGTGCGTAATTTTTCGGGTTATGTAAAATCTTGCTCAATAATGCTGCTAGGTCGTTTCCTGCTGTATCTGTCTCGGGAATAATCGTACCCACTGCATTTTTACCCAGAATTTCTGCTTCTGTATAACCGAAAAACTGCTGCGCGAATTCGTTGAAAAAAGTAATATTTCCTTCCGGATCTAATTTTAAAATAATGCTGTTAGCATTTTCCACCAATTCTCGGTATTTAATTTCGCTTTGCCGCAGCGAATCCTCTGCCGCCGCGCGTTCGGCTACTGCTGCTGCCAGCAGCAGCGAGGTAATGACAATTACGCTCATGAAAGCTTGCAAAAATAAGATAGCCTGATTGATATTTTCGGCTTTGTGAATAAACGGACCTAATCCCTGGGAACCTCCCCATATAGCAATGCTCGATACGATAAAAGAGGAGAGGATGGCACCGCGCTGCCCGAATTGAATGGTTGCCCAAATTACTAAAGGAAAAGGCAAATATTCCAGCGGGTAACCGGAGAGACCGACCTTCGCATCGGACTTGAATACTAGCAAACTGACTGTGATTAATGACAGCAGAAATAATGCAGTCCCTATTTTATATTTCAGAGTTTTAGGGACTCTATCTTTCTTTTTACGTGTAAAACTCTTATATAGTATTAATAATAACGGGGTAAAAATTAAAACTCCTAAGCTGTCTCCCGTATACCAATTCCATCGATGGGACCAATATTCGCTCCACTTAACTAGACCTGCTACACACAGCCAGAAAGTCCCGATCGTACAGCTAATTTGAGTGGCAATTATTCCGCCAAACACAACCAAATTAACCACATCTATGAGCCGAACGAGCGACGTGCGAAACTTGAAATATTTCAGTAATGTAAAGGCGCACAAAGCTTGCAGGGAAGCACCTACAGAAACTACCAGTCCGATCGATACGGATAAATTGACGCCGATAGTCTGGTAAAAGAAGGCACCTAAAGCTATTCCGGGCCAAATGCGCCACCCGAACAATAAAAGTGCTGCTTGGGCAATGCCAGCAGGCGGCCAGACGCAGGTACCTAATGTATTGACTCCCGGAATAGAAGCAGCCAGTTTTCCTGCCAAAGCATAAATGATAGAAATTACAGCTACTTGGGCTAAATATTGCCAATTTTTAGCTGGTAAAAGTCGCAGAAACAGATTTATTTTCTTTTGCATATCAATCCTATTTGAAACTTGAGACTTGAAATTTTAGTCTGCGTGTAAGGTGCAGGGCGCACACCCCATAACGTTATCTGCTACAATACTAATCGAGTAGGACAGAGTAATTAAATTCGATCGATATAGGTTACTGTTCCACGATTTTATAGAATTGGTATTGCTTCTGAGTCTATTTTATGACTTACGCGCAAATACTCAGAAACTGCGTGTTTTTGCGGATCTAACGATCCTACCTGAGTGCGTAAGCCATTATTTTAGATAGCGAGGTTTAAAGCTTATCTGCAATTTGACTTGACATCTCCTGTTTCCGCATCTATTTTAAATATTTTATAGTCTCTATCTTGTATAGACTGAATATAGTTTTGTGCTGTATACACAGCAGAACGTACATCCACTTTCATATTTTCCTACTTTTCCTACTTTTCCTACTTATTCTATCTAGCTTACATGACAAAACTTCATCGGATTCACCCCATTATACTACCGATTATATCACCGCTGATAGCGATCGCACTCGCCCTCGGTGTCGGCGCTATCCTAATTCTGCTAGCAAAAGCCAACCCCATCACCGCTTACGGCATCCTGATTCAAGAATCTCTCACCAACTATTACGGTTTTGGCAATATGCTAACCAAAACCGCACCTTTATTGTTATCCAGTTTAGGTGTACTGCTAGCATTAAAAGCAGGCTTATTTAATATCGGCGCCGAAGGACAAATTTACATGGGTGGACTCGGTAGCGCCTTGGTGGGATTATTCTGGCAAGGAATACCGGGATTGATTCACGTAACCCTCGCATTATTGGGCGGATTTATTTTCGGTGCAGTTTGGGGATTAATTCCCGGATATCTCAAAGCAATGCGAGGTGTAAATGAAGTAATAACTACCCTATTACTCAACTACGTAGCGCTAAATTTTATTGGATATTTAGCCAACAATCCTTTAAAAGAACCCGGTGCGCCAAGTGCTTATTCTTCCCTGATTTCTGAATCTGCTAGATTGCCGATTATTATGCCTCAAACTCAAGCTCATGGGGGGATTTTTATTGGGTTATTGGCGACGATTGTATTGTGGGTAATCTTGGCGCGATCGCCTCTAGGATACCAAATCGAAGCTGTCGGTTTAAACCCAGTTGCCGCGCGTTATGCAGGCATGTCCGTCGAAGGCACTATAATTGCTGTGATGGCGATAGCGGGAGGATTGGCAGGATTGGCGGGTGCAGGTGAAGTAATGGGGCTAAAATATCGCTTATTCGACCGTTTTTCCCCCGGATATGGATTTGATGCTATTGCGATCGCTCTCCTCAGTCGCGGTAACATTGGCGGTATCCTCCTCACCTCCGTCTTTTTCGCCATCCTCCGCAGCGGTGCAAACGTCATGCAACGCAGTGCAGGTGTTCCCGTTACCGTCGTTTACGCAATTCAAGGATTAACCGTATTATTCATTGCCATTAGTTTTGCTATAGAAAGACGGATAAATCGTTTATGATTGGTAATTGGTAATTGGTAATTGGTAATTGGTAATTGATATTTCCTATTAGCTTTCTCTAATAACTCTTGTGGGATAGGCGACACGAGCCTGTCTTTGAGATTATTTGTTGGAGATGTCTATTGCCTATTACCCATTACCCATTACCCATTACCAATTAAAAAGAATATCCTCTAGACTCAAACATCTCCTCGCAACACACTGGAGTAATATCTTTAAA
>DNGG01000075.1:1029-8140 GCA_003486675.1 Cyanobacteria bacterium UBA11372 | reverse complement strand
TCAAACGCCCCCACCCTTAAGGGTGGGGCTACACAAACAAAGCCCGCCTTCGCGGGCTGTAAAAATTTTAGCCCGCGAAGGCGGGCTTTGTTTGTGTAGCCCCAGGTTTTAACCTGGGGGCTGGGGGCGTTTAAGAAAGTTGGCGAGGGCATTGTTAGAAAAACCCGGTTTCTTTTGCAACTTTAATTTTCAGACTTTTCTGCTTTTAGGAGGGGGAAAGCGATCGCATCCCGAATACTGGCACAATCAGTCAGCAACATCACCAAGCGATCGATGCCAATTCCCAATCCCCCCGTCGGCGGCATTCCGTATTCCAACGCGGTGAGGAAATCTTCATCCACGCCTTGCGCTTCCAAATCTCCCGCCGCCTTCCTTTCCGCTTGCGCTTCGAGTCGCAGTCGCTGATCGATGGGATCGGTTAATTCAGAAAAGCTATTAGCAGTTTCGCGCCCTACTATAAATAGCTCAAATCGCTCAACCAAACCCGGTTTTTCCCGGTGAGGTTTCGCCAGGGGAGAAATTTCCACCGGATAATCAATTACAAAGGTAGGTTGAATCAGATGGGATTCTACCGTTTGCTCAAACATTTCATTCAGCAAATGTCCCATCGTTTCGCAGTCTTCCAAACCTTCAACGCCAAACTCGTGGGCAGCTTTTCTTGCTTCGTGAACCGATTGGAAACGGTTCAAATCTAAGCCGGTTTTTTCTAGTACTAACTCGTGCATCGTAGCGCGACGCCAAGGGGTTGTTAAATCAATTTCTTGCCCTTGATAAGTAATTTTCAGCGTACCTAACACTTCTTGGGCGACGCTAGTAATTAAATTTTCCGTCAGCGCCATCATGTCGTTGTAGTCGGCGTAAGCTTGGTACACTTCAATCGAGGTGAATTCGGGATTGTGGCGCGTGGAGATGCCTTCGTTGCGGAAAATTCGCCCCAGTTCGTACACTTTTTCCAACCCACCCACAATTAACCGCTTCAGGTGCAACTCTGTCGCGATTCGCAGGTACAATTCCATTTCCAGCGTATTGTGGTAGGTGATAAAAGGACGGGCATCGGCACCGCCTGCTTCTGATTGCAGCACTGGCGTTTCTATTTCTAAGAAACCCCTTTCATCTAAATAGCGGCGAATTCCGGCGGTAATTTGAGCGCGACGGCGGAAGGTTTCGCGCACTTGAGGATTTACAATTAAGTCAACGTAGCGTTGGCGGTAGCGTTTGGCAACGTCGGTGAGTCCGTGCCACTTATCGGGTAAGGGTAGTAAGGATTTAGTTAAAATCGCGTATTGGTTGACATAAACCGATAGTTCGCCTTTTTCAGTGCGTTTAATCGTCCCTTTAACGCCGATAATATCGCCGACATCGGTGAGTTGCTTCAAGTGGTTAAAAGCTTCCCCATCGATATCTGCCATCTTTTCGGAGATTCTTTTTTTATCGAGATACAGCTGAATAGTGCCTGTTTCGTCTTGCAAGCTAAAGAAGGCGAGTTTCCCGAAGACGCGACGCGCTAAGATACGTCCTGCGATCGCAACTTCTAGGTCAACTTCTTCACCGCTGGCTAACTCGGCGTATTTCTCTTGAAGTTCCGCTGCGTGGTGGGTAGACTCCCAACGGTAGGCGTAGGGATTGAAACCGAGTTGCTTAATCTGTTCGACTTTCTCTAGTCGGGTAGCGCGGATTTCTTCTAGGGTTGAGTCGTGTTCTTTTGGAGACTGATCGGAGGACATGGTGATATTTTTTATAAGCGATCGCTTTGCGCCCTGATGCTAAAGTTAATTTCAGCATAGGCTGATAGTGAATTTATATTATAAAGTCAGAAACCCGGTTTTTTACAAAAACCGGGTTTCTAGAGAGAGGGTGTCGCCCGTCAAGTTCCTTCGCTTTTAATTACGATGGAATAAAGTAGCGAAGTCTTCCATCCTCACCGCAAAAAACCTATGAACCCAATCTTGTTAAATTTCACAGAAATCGATCAAATGCAAGAAATCTTGCACGATTATCCCCCCGCTGAATCAGCAATGGCACTGCTCAAAAAACACAACGGCAGACTCGACACTACTTTCGAGCAGTTGTGGACTGATGCCAACGGAATCGAAGCACTCGCAGCTCAAAAATCTATCTGGCAAGTGACGCTGAAAGTTATGCGGGATGAACTTTGCGGGCACGAGGGTTTTCGGGCGATTCTCAATGAATATCTTAAAAATCCAGGAAACGCGGCTTTATTGACTACGTTGGTCGTCACTTTGTCTGGGATTACAACCTTGCCTATAAATCCAGCGATCGCTACTATTATTATTTTGTATATCCTCAAAGTCGGGATCGGCATTTTTTGCGAATATACCGAACCAACTTCGCCAGCAAGTGAAAGCTAAATGTTATTCCCTATTCACCTCGCCGCCAAATCTATAGCTCGCTCAGATGCTGGAGAAAATTCAGGGTAATTGGCTGGCAAATCTGGCAAAGTAAAGTAGAAAGTACTGCCTCCACCCAGGCTACTTTCAACCCAAATGCGTCCGCCATACTGCTCAATAATACTGCGGCAGATCGCTAAACCAAGCCCAGAACCGCCTTTTTGGTGTGAGTCGGAAGGATAGACTTGCTCGAAGCGACCAAAAATTGATTCGAGTTTATCCGATGGAATGCCCCGTCCTCGATCTTTTACTTTGATTAGTAAGTTTTGTAACTGGGGATTAGATCCCGCTTCCACATCCCCAGTTTCTGGCAATTCTGCTGTTAGCCAGACTGTACTACCTGGGTTGGAAAATTTAATCGCATTACTGAGTAAATTGGTTAGCACTTGGATGATATGGTCTGGGTTGACGTATCGCTTTACCGGCATGGTGGAAACCGATAAGGTCACTTCAGATTGTTCAGCCATTGCTTGCAAACTATCTGCCGCCTGCTCCATCAAATCGGCAATATTGCAGTTTTCTCTACAGGTTAAGTCTATACCGGCTTCGATGCGTTCCAAGTCCAGAAGATCGTTGAGCAGGCGTAACAAGCGATCGCTATTCGTCAGGGCAATGTCTATAAATTGATGTCCCTTCGCTTCTAGAACGCCATAATGCCCCGTACTCAATAGCTCTAATGCCGTCCTGATACAAGCCAAAGGTGTCCGTAATTCGTGGCTGACGATGGAAATCAGTTCGTCTTTCTTTTCCTCTGCCTGCTTGCGGGCTTCTATTTCCCGTTGCAAGCGATCGTTTTGTTTCTGTAGTTTATTTTGCAGGTTCTTGATCGTTAGCTGATTCTCAATCCTCGCTAATACTTCTTCGACTTGGAATGGTTTAGTTATATAATCAACTCCACCTAATTCAAAGGCTTTTACTTTATCTGTTGTTTGGTCTAAAGCGCTCAGAAAAATTACGGGTATTTCCCGCGTATTATCTATTGATTTTAATTGTTTACAAACTTCATAACCATTAATTTTTGGCATGATGATATCGAGCAAAATCAGATCGGGTGGAGATGCGAGCGCTGCCTTTAAAGCCAGGTTGCCGCAAATGGCTTTTTGGACTTTGTAACCCCGTTTATTCAATATTGTGGATAGAACCCGCAGGTTATTGGGTTCATCATCTACCACTAGGATTGTTGTGTTTCGAGTATCCATGTTTTACCATTGATTTTTTCATGAACAACTTGAGCGGGTTTCGATGCTTCTATAGTAGTAATATTACTCACATAATACAGCAGGATCGGGGTTTGGACGCCAAAAGGCTAATGTTTTTATGTTATCTTTACAAACAACGGCTAAATATCCAAACTTACCACAGTTAAATCGGCGGGATGCTCAACGGTAAACTGATAGTATAGTTCCCGTTTATGCTTGCCCCTGGATTGACGTTGCAGCGCCAGCAACCATTCTAACTGACCCATCTTGCCCAGCCCAATTGGGGGATTGGTGGATTTGAGATGGACTTTAATTTGCTCGTTGCGGCTCACGGGCAGTTGTTCGATTACTCTTATGGTAGTGGCGCGATCGCGTAAATTGGTAACTACCAATCGATAACCATAAGTGGTGCGGCGATAATTCCCTATCAGTTCTACCTCCCGTTCAACTAATTCGCGCTCAACTTTCAAACCCTCATCAACACCTAAATTCAGTTTAAACTCTTCTCCCGGTGCCACTTGCTCTAGCTGGGTCGTCCCTACCAGGGTATTATTGCGAAAAATATTCGCCTTACCCGGTAGCAGCGTCGCCCCCAGCACGCTATTCTTTACCGTAGCTTCAAGATAGGCAAAGCTAAATAATCGCGGCACTGCGACGTACTCTGTACGGCAAGGATAATCTTGGCTAAAAATCACGACTTTATGCGCCGCCGCATCGGCAGGAATATTGCACCCCCCATCCACGCAGAATGTGACGACGCTACCCAATGAACTGACCACTTTCTGCGTTTCTACGACATTTTGTTTCTTAACCGCATCGGTTTCATCTGCCAACAGCGCTTCTAATTCGGCGAAATCTGTATCCTCTCTCAACTCCAGCGCCGGTGCTGGAGTCGCATCCAGGCTGTCAATATACCAGGGTTTGAGCTTGGGAGGCATCGTTGTCAGCGCTGGTTTGGCGGTGGAAAGTTTCAAAGCAACACCCATCCAATCTTCCCCCGTCTTTTGCCTCACTTCAGCTAAATATCTTAAATTTACCCGCTTGCTGGCGCTGCTAGTCCGCAAATCGTATACGGCTGTCCAAATCGCTCGATTGACCAGGTAAGCTACTTCTAGCTCGAAATCCACAGGATTAGCAAGCTCTACACTAACAACGATCTTGTAACTACTCAGCGTCTCTTTATAAGCAGGTTGCACCATTTGCTGTCGCTGCTGGCGCAATGCTTCTAATTGTCTGTCGATTTCTTGCTGTTCTTTTTCCCGTTGGGCAATTGTTTTAGCATATTCGCCGTGCTGCTGTCCCAAAAAGTCCAGGAACTCCTTAATCTCATTCAAACTGATCTTGTCTGGGCTATTCAATCCCGAATAACGTTCTACCGACTTTTCCCCCAAACCTCGGACAAAATCCCGTTGCAGTCCCACCGATCTCAGTAAATCCCGCAGGTAACGCTGTTGTTCTTCTAACTGCCGTATTTGCTGACCGAGCTGAACGATGCGCTTGGCAAAGGTTTCAGAAGCAAAAACTTTTTCGGTTCGCACCCCCACTAATTTAACCGGCACGCTACCGCTAACTTTTGCCCGTAACGATTCCGTCTGGAGGGTTAACGGCAATCCAGAAACGATCAATTCGCGCTCAGAACCCGTCAGGGACACCATACCGCGCCGAGTCACTAAAGCTTGATTTGTATAAACTGTCACTTCTGCGATGGGAGCGGCTATGGACTGACTGGCTGGAGTTGAGGTTTCTGGGTTCATGGGATATGCCAAGGGCTAGCTAGGCGATCGCAGTTACTAATTTTCTCCCTCTCATATCAAGTCCGGTTGCAGCGGTATTGTATAGAGGCGGGGCGGGTTTATATAAATTGTCTGTTACTTGGCTAAATTGTCTGTAAAACCCGCCCCTACAACACGATTAAATATGCTCCACAGGATGCTACCGGACATGATATCACTACTGTTTCACAGGATAGTGCGTTAATTGGATTTATTCTTTTTAATTCTGTCAATTTCTTGTTGCAATTCTTCAATTTGTCGTTTCAAATCGTTAACTTGGTTGTTGGGGGCTTTAGCTTCAACTTCAACTGCTCCCTCGGCGGCGGAGCGTTGATAATTACCGTTGCGAATTTGGCGGTAGTCTTCTGAAGTTGACCACTGGCGCAAGTGACTGATGCGTTCGACTAAGAAAGGATGGCTGAGAAATACACCTTGCGCCAAGTTATTATAAAGCAGAAATTTATAAACTTGATTGAGTTCTTCTCGGTCGAGTTCTTGATACCTTTCCGATTGTCGGATAAATTCTTCTAAGCTGCATTCGTTGGCATATTTACTGCTACCGCCCGCTAATTTCATCATCCCACGCATAACGGGATTGATGTCATCTACAACTAATAAAGCCGCCCGATCGGCAGATAATTCGGCTTTGCGCTTCCACTCATAAAAAGCAAAAACTAAACCGCTGCCGATGACATTTCCCAATCCCAGAGTCATTTCACCGATTAAAGAAGCGGTACTAATCGCCCAAATTGCCATTTGAGTTAAAGTTGTGTGACCGCATTTGATATGGCCTAATTCGTGGGCAATCACCGAACGCAGTTCGGTTTCATCCATTAAGTCTAATAAGCCAGAATTGAGAACGATTGAAGGTTGTTCTTGACCTAAAGCATAAGCATTGGAGATGGGATATTGACTGACAAATAAAGATGGTTCTGGGTAGATATCTAAATCGCGCACGCATTCGCGAAACATTTGATAAAGGGTGGAATATTGACGCGGCCCCACTTGAATGCTGTTGCCCATGTGAAAGACAAATTGGGGACGTTCGTAGAGAAATTCGACAAATTTGCGCGCGATCAGATCGAAGCCGGGTAAGTTGCGTAAGCTTTGTTCTGCTTCCAAATCTAGGGGGTGACGAAAGGCGTTGCTGGCGATTCCGGTGTAGGTGGGCATGGTGATAATGATTGGATGGGATGGGTGACCTACCCTCGAAGGGTAGGACTACACAAACAAAGCCTGCCTACGCAGGCTTTAAAGCCGTTGATTTTATAGTCCGCGCAGGTGGACGCAAGTTTGTGTAGCGGCACCCTTGAGGGTGACGGCTTGAGGGTGACGGAGACTGGTGATAGGTGTGCGATCGCATAACCCCATGCTATCTTAATCCCCCTGGGGCGCACCTTGATGAGGGGTGACAGCCAACAAATTTTTTGCTAGCGCGGCATAATCTAGAAGCAGAGATAATTGAGAAATATCATGCAAGCTTACAAACTCAAAGGCATAGTTGATGAAGCGGGTAACTTAGCGATCGCTTCCCCCGTTAAAATGCCACCATGCGAGGTGGAAATAATTGAGGAATTAACGAATTCGGCTTGAAACTTAAAAAATCCGGTAGGTTGCGTGACAAATTATGCCCAAATTTACGAGTTATATCATGTCCTTAAGATTACCCATAATCATCAGGCGGGACACGGCACGATTAACGTTATCTATTTGTCCGAGATATCTCTGATGC
>DNGG01000075.1:377-770 GCA_003486675.1 Cyanobacteria bacterium UBA11372 | reverse complement strand
TCCCTACGCAACAACAGAGTGATGTTTTTTTATGATTGGTAATTCAACCGACATCATATTAAATACCTAGCAAGCCACGCACTCTATCTCTAGCTGTTGTGGTTAATCATCTCTACCCAGCGCTTTGATTTAAAATTTCTTTAATCCCTTGCTGAACTTGGTTAAGTTGCTGACGCTGTTGGTCAATCCAAGCTTTTTCAGCTTCTCGCTGTTCTGGTGTCTCTTGCTGATATCGATTTTGCAGTTCTAGGAAGTTATTGTAAAATGCGATCGCTTCATCAATAGCTTCGGTTGCTATTTTTACTTCAGCCTGAAATATCGATTTAATTATCTGTTCAGTTTTTGACCACACCTTTTCTTTAAAGTTGACTACTTGCTCCCAATAAATATCGC
>DNGG01000075.1:0-122 GCA_003486675.1 Cyanobacteria bacterium UBA11372 | reverse complement strand
GTTGTGATACTCGATTTATTTATATTGTATTTGTTTACTTTTATTATACTATCACTATGTTTATGTTCATCGGAATACTTTTGTTGTATATTGCTAAACTTTAAACCTAGATTTTTATGTAT
>DNGG01000215.1 GCA_003486675.1 Cyanobacteria bacterium UBA11372 | reverse complement strand
TTGCAGATAAACTTGAACATGGGGAAGTCACCCCAGAGCTAGTTAGCGTTTCCTTTGCCGCAGCATGAGTCAATGGTCTAGCACAAAAGCAAAGCGCGTCCTTGCCGCCTTGTTACGTATCGGGTGGGAAGTCAAACGAATTTCAGGTTCTCATCGGAGTCTTGTAGCGCAAGCTACTATAGATTTATCCACAATCCCCAAAAGACTTCAGTGTTGAAAGCTGAAAGCCAATATTTTCCCAATTGCAGTGTATATAGCCAGCAGGTGCAAAGTTTTGAAAGCATAAGAGGCTGTGAGTTCAATGGTTCAGAAAATTGCTCTATTCAATCACAACAGTGGAATTAGCAAGACTACAACTACATTCAATCTGGGTTGGATGCTTGCCGCAAAAGGTAAAAGGGTTATTCTTGTGGATGCTGACCCACAATGTAACCTAACTCGTATGGCTTTAGGAGAGGAAACAGAGGACGACGAAGCAAGAATAGAAGCAATATACGATACAGGTTCAAATATTAAAACAGGTTTAGCGCCAGCTTTTGAATTCCAGCCAAAAGCCATTGAAGCTGTTGACTGTATTCCTATTGAAGGGAGAGATGGATTATTTTTATTGCCAGGTCATGTTGGATTTTCAGAATATGAAGTGACTCTAGGTATTGCTCAAGAGCTAAGTGGTTCAATTCAGTCTCTGAAAAATTTACCAGGATCTATTGCGGATTTGCTGGAAAAAACTGCCAAAAAGTTTAATGCAGATTACATTTTGATTGATATCAGTCCCAGTTTGGGCGCAATCAATCAGAATTTACTGATGATTAGCGACTTTTTCATAGTTCCTACCACGGCAGATTTCTTTTCTGTGATGGCAATTGATTCCTTAGCTAAAGTGTTGCCAAAATGGTACGCATGGGCAAAGGCAGCAAGTTCACTTCAAAATTTGAAAGATGCTACATATCCATTTCCTCAAGTTACACTGCGTTTTCTAGGGATTATTGTTCAAACCTTTGAGATAATTCGTGGTAAAGAGACTGCTGCTTTTGATAACTTGATTCAAAAAATAGAGCAAGTTGTTTCCTCTAAGCTGGTTCCAATTATGCGTCAAAATAACATGATGTTACCTGAGCAAGTCTATGCCGAACAGGGAGTTGACAGAAGTTTTTGTCTAACGAAGATTTCAAACTTTAACAGCCTCATCGCACTGTCTCAGGAGCATCGGACTCCTATTTACGATTTGACCCCTCAGCAATTAAGACAAACAGGAGTAGTGCTGAAAAAGAATCAGGCAAAGCAAGCAGAGTTTCAAAAAACGTTTGCCGATCTGGCAGATAAGATTATCGCATTAACCTCTGCCGCCTATGCAATCAGCGCTTGACCAATTCCGAATTAGCATTGTTCGTGTCCGAGACCTAATTTCTATTCATAACTCAGTAAAAGCTCAATCCACTCCTGCCCTAGATTTGTCCGATCTTTTGAGAGCGGCTCTAGTTCTAGCTGTGAGTGCTTTGGATTACTATGTCCATGAAGTTGTAACGCTAGGGATGCTAGAAATTCATCGAGGTCAACGTTCTGAACCTAATCCTCCACTTAACAGTTCTCAATCAGCATTTTCTCGTTTTCAAGTTTCGTTGGGTGCTGCACGGCAGGAACGGTTAATAGCGATAGATATTGCCACTTGGTTAGAAAATGAAATCCAACAAAATCAAGGCTCTTCATTTTTGCAACAGAGCTATCTGGTCTCAGCTTTGCTTCCAGTTATATCAAATAGTATTCTGAATAGGCTTAATAATGCTTCTTGGTTAGAAGACGAAGTTCGAGAACGACTCTCATATCAAAGCTTTCAGCAACCCGATAAAATAGCTGATGCAATTAGGCTGATTTCAGATAAGAAATTATGGGATGAAGTTGCCACTAAAATTGGCAAGCCAGCAAAAGATGTTAAGCAGCAACTCAGCGCAATAGTTGATCGGAGAAACAAAATTGCTCATGAGGCTGATATAGATCCTACTTTTGGCATTGGAAGTCGCTGGCCTATTGATGAAATCCTAGTCAATGATGCAGTTAACTTTATTGAACAAGTTGTTGAGAGTATTCACCAAATCCTTTAGATATGTATTGGCAGAGAAGAAACCGAAGAAAGATACTTACCTTCATCTGCAGATTTTAGCGCTTAAGCGCGAATATAAACATGAGCGATCGCGTCTCTTCTCCTCTTCCTTCGTGTGCTTCGCGTCTTCGCGGTTCAAAATCAAAATTATCCCACTTGTCAAAGCAATCGATATCATTGATATGCTGGGTGTGGAGTTTGTCTATGGCAAAAATAGAACAATATCGTCAATACATTCAAAAGTTACTGATGAAATACAGTAGCTATCAATCATCCGAAGAAGATATTGAAGTACAGTTATTATTTGATACTGAGCGTGACCATTACCAGATTTTAGATATTGGCTGGGAGGGCTGCGATCGCATTTATAACTGTGTAATGCACTTGGATATCAAAGATGGAAAGATTTGGATTCAGCGCAATACAACCGATATTCGGATTGCTGAGGAATTAGTTGAAATGGGTGTACCTAG
>DNGG01000046.1 GCA_003486675.1 Cyanobacteria bacterium UBA11372 | reverse complement strand
AGTTAATTTTTGAGCTGTGTAACTTGGTATGCGATCGCCTAGCTACCCGCATCGAACAACAAGCCCGTCACTTTCGCGATTTTAGCCTCGCCAGCAAACAATAGTTGGGTAATGGGTAATGGGTAATTGGTAATTGGTTGGAGTCTATACTTATCAGTTGAACCATTACCCATCACCCCTAAAGCTGAAAATCCGCGTCAAAACTTTGGCGAGTCATAGGTTGGTCGATAGTCAAACCTTCACCCCCTAACTCTGTCAAGGGTTTCCCCTCGACAGATATATACACTTTGGCTTTGGGGTTTAAACTCGTTGCGGTGTAAATCACTTGTCCCAAGCGGCTTTGCATCGAAGCCGTACCGCCGCCGCTCGTGAATTCTTTGGACAAATCAAGGGATACGGTATCATCTTTAACCGCCAAGTTCCGGAGTTTGGTTCCCTGGGGAATGCTGGAAGAAACACCCGCCTCAGTACCTGTAGATGCCGATAACAAGCGGTTAAACGCTGCTTCTAGAGACTCTTTTGGATTTTCGTTTCCCGTCTTGGTTGACGCTACCGGACGACCAACCAGGTGTATTTTATTATCCTGAGCTTCAACTAAGTAAACTTGAGCCGTCTGCTGTTGTTCTTGCTGGACAGCTGGGGATGGGGTGGGAGTATTATTTGTTACCGTCTGGTTTTCCCTTCCACAACCAGTAACTAACGCCAGCGTCACGACACCCGCAATGACGCTGCGAGGGATACGACAGAGTATTTGTTGTTGCATGATTGGCTTCTCCTTCAAAATTAGCCAGTTGGGTGTGAGGAGACAAAAATAGAGCTATTTTATGAAAACGGCTAGTTGTTGACCTTCTGGAGCGAAGGTGAGGGCAAAACTCTTACAAAAGCCGCGATCTCCAGTTGCTCTGGATTTATCTTTAATTGTAGAAGCCGCGCTGTAATTCCCGACTGTTCCAATTGACCGAGATCGAACTGTTCGGTTAAACTCTGGCTCAACGGGCCAATCAGAAAAGAAGGGATCTCGTTATTATCAATCGATGCACTTGGCTCGATTAATTGCAACCGCCGCCCCGATACAAAAGCTATCCCAGACTCAAGTATAATCGGTAACTTCCTGGCATTGGCGGCATCGGTTTGGGTTTCGCCTTCCTGCTGTAACTCTACCTGGAACCGCAGGCGGTTGTTTGCCAAAAATTCTACCCTGGGATTGACGAAAGTGTAGCGTTGGGAACCTTGATTTAAAAAAGGACCCGCATAGCGGGTTACCAGGTTTTGCAACAGAGCGTTGATTCTGGGTGTCTGTAAAGCTTTGTTGATATCCGCTTCGGTTAAAACCAAGCGCACCCCAGCTTGCAAAGGTTGGCGTAAAGCTGCGGTAGGCAACTGTCCCCGCTGTCTCAGACGCTGTATATTAACGTCAACCGCATCGGTTTCTAATTCTAATGCAGCGATGCGAGCTTCGGGGATGAGCCACAATCCGCGTCCAGCAATTCGCACCCGTTCTAGTTTACCTTGTACCAACTGGTAGCTGGGAACGTTGTCTACTCTGACTTGCAGTTGCTCTACTCTATCAAACTGGGAACGGATGCTATTTCTAGCAATACTCTCTACGAAAAACCCAGCCGTAGACAGCAAACCAAATACCGCAGATAAAAGATAGGTAATGATTTCCATTGGGAATTGCTCATGGCTAATGGTTAATTGCTCATGGCTCATTGTTAATTGTTATTGGTTTTTTGGCAATTACCTTTAAATCTAGGGTGCGTTAACTCACATCTTGCACCAAGGCTAACACCTTAGTTGCTGGCAAATAGCAGCAAACACTAAAGTTTCTCGGAAAAATCTTTGCTTTGCAACCAGAGATTGCAGAAAGAAACTAAGGTGATGGGTTCAGGTTTTTCGTCAAGCAACAAGGGTTTCAACGCTTGTTGATAATGGTGCAAGATCTGAGTTAACGAAGTGTAACGCACCGCAGCTGCCTAATACCGGCTCTTCCTACTTTAGGATATGGCTGCCTCGATCCACTGCTTGAGGGTGGATACTACTTCATCGATGGGAATTTCTTGGGATTTGTGGGTGGCGCGTTCGACGATTTCCACTTTACCCGATTGCAGCGATCGCCCGGTGACAATCCGGTAAGGTATGCCAATCAAGTCTGCATCTTTAAACTTTACACCCGCCCGTTCGTTGCGGTCATCCAGCAGCGTTTCCACTCCCGCTTGATTTAATGCTGTATAAAGTTTCTCCCCGACTTCTATTTGTTGGGCGTCGGATACGTTGGGAATGCAGATAATCGCGTGGTAGGGAGCGATCGCTACAGGCCAAATTATCCCATCTTTGTCGTAAGATTGCTCCACCGCCGATTGTGCTAATCGCGACACCCCTACCCCATAACAACCCATCACCAAAGGCAATTCTTCCCCTTGTTCGTTGGTGTAGGTAGCGCCCATTGCTTTCGAGTATTTTGTCCCCAATTGGAAGATATGCCCGACTTCGATGCCCCTGGCACTTTGGAGGGTTTGAGCCTGGTTGTGCATCGAGCGATCGCCCGGTCGAGCCTTCCGTATATCTACTATGCTTTCAGGTAACTTAAATTGCTCACCCCAATTCGCTCCGACTACGTGATACCCAGATTCATTAGCACCAGTAACGAAGTTCTTTAAATCAATGGCAGTTTTATCAACTAACCGCAAAAACTTCGGCGCAATTTGCCCCTCGTTCCCACGGCTTTGCCTGGGAACACCAGGAGCTGAGGCAATATAATCATCCCCAATATCTGGTGCAATATAGCCCAAAGGTAAAGACTTCGCCGCCCATTTTTGCTGTGCTTCCGCATCGGGTACTTGCAGGGCTAAAACCGTTTTAGCATTGTATCGCTCTGCTTGCCGGACTAACTCATTTTGCAGCTTCACATCATTAACTTCTTGGTCGCCGCGAATGCTGACCAATACCAGCACGGTAGTCCCGTTGTCATAAACAGCTTGGTAGAGGACATTCTTGACCACTTGAGTCGGAGAACATTTCAGAAATTGACAAAGCTTTTCTATCGTTTCAGTTCCCGGAGTTTCCCGTTTTTCATAACTATTAAACGGCGAAGATTCTGCATCCGCTGGCAAAGAAACCGCCTTTTCTACATTCGCGGCATACTTGCCATCTTCGGTATATAAAACCTCATCTTCTCCCGCCTCTGCCAGCACCATAAATTCTTGCGAACCCGACCCGCCAATTGCCCCCGAATCAGCTTCAACTGCGCGGAATTTTAA
>DNGG01000276.1:31150-35400 GCA_003486675.1 Cyanobacteria bacterium UBA11372 | reverse complement strand
GTGCTGTCATTTGTGTGGCTTGCGCTATTTATTATTGAATTAATTTGGTGATTAAACCCTCTTCTAGAAGTCGTTAGCACCACGATTTGGATTATCTTTATTGCCGATTTTCTAGTTAAATTCGCCTTGGCTCCTCGCAAAGTTGCTTATATCAAAAGCCATTGGATAACGGCTTTTTCTTTGCTGTTGCCTGCTTTGCGTACATTTCGGATTGTACGAGTTGTGCGAGCATTCAAAACAGCACGCGCCGTGCGAAGTTTGCAACTGTTGCGAGTTATGACTGGTACCAATCGAGGGATGCGGGCATTAGCTGCGAGTGTTAGCCGTCGCGGGTTTGGTTATGTCATAGCACTAACGATAATTATTACTTTGGTAGGTGCAGCGGGAATGTATGCATTTGAAAAAGATGTTGCCGATGGTTCTTCCGGGTTAAATAATTACGGCACAGCCTTATGGTGGACGGCAATGTTGATGATGACAATGGGGTCGGAATATTGGCCTAAAACGCCAGAAGGTCGCATACTTTGCCTGGTTTTGGCACTTTATGCTTTTGCGGTTTTTGGTTATGTTACTGCTACTATCGCGACGTTTTTTATTGGTCGCGATGCAGAGGATGATGAAGCAGAATTAGCAGGAGCAAAATCAATCGCAGCACTTCAAAGTGAAATTGCTGCTTTGCGGGCTGAAATTCAGCAATTGTTGAATCAGCGGTGACTACAATCCGCCCCAAGCAAAATAGTTAGGTGAGTCGTCTGCAAGAAAATATAGCGGATTGCAGCCGGTGATGGTACACCTTCGTTTGTGTGGCGGCACCCACCAAGGGTGCCGCTACACAAACGAAGCCTGAAGGCTGTATTTCACTCACTTGCAATCCGCTGTAATTGGGAGCATGTCAGTGCAAGCAAATCTAAGCCAACACCCACCAAGAGTGCGGAGCGCAAGCGGGCACACAAACGCGAGCCATCCTTCGCGGGCTAAAGCTTTTAAAGCCTGCGTACCGCTAACGCGGAACCCGAAGGGTAGGCAGGCTTTGTTTGTGTAGCGACACCCTTGGTGGGTGTCGGCTACTCTCGTTGACATGCTCCCAAATAATTTTTGAGAGTCTCTTAGGCTTTCAAAGATGGCTCTGACTGTTCTTGCTGTCCTGCCCCTACCTGCTTTTGCTTTTCTTGTCGTTTCCCCAAATACCAACCAATTAAACCAGAGAGAGAACCCGACCCTATTATTAGGGGAATTAGCTCTTTCCAGTTAGTCATAATAAATCCAGAGATTGTGTATCCCCAGTTAACTTTAACTTCCCGTTGGTCTTGGAAAACGATAGTCTCAATAGTTCTGGTTTTTGAATTAGGCAGGGTCAAGTTAACCGTTGCCAAAATGGCGATCTGGTGCTTTCCTGGCTCAATGGGGGTGACTTGCCAAACCCACTTGCCCGGTAACTTAGATGTGACTAACTGTTCCCCTCCTTTCTGTTCAAAAACTTTAAATTCTTCGGGATTCACAATCATCTTCATGGTTACGCCCATCGGATCGAAGCGAACGCCCGATTTGATATTAACTTGACTGCGCCCTTGAATTTGCTCTTTAATTTCTTGGGTAATTTCCGGAGCAATTCCGGATTCAATCGTTTCTTCTTCTCCTACTTTCATTGCATCGGGAACGTTGTGATAAACTTGCCCAACTGGCAGTTTTTCTAGAGCAGTGTTGATCTCTGCTTCTCTGGCGTTAAGAGCGGCTTTGTTGTATGTGCGGTAATAACGTCTTTTTGGAGGTTTGGGAGCAGGAATAGGTGCAACGGTTGGGGATGCCGTTGTAGTAGCAACCTGATTTTTAGATTCTGTGACTAGAGATTTCGGATAGAAAAACAACAGATGCACCGCAACCGAGGCACTCGCCGCCAGCACTCCGAGTAAGAAAAAAGTAACAGGTAAACGCATTTTCATAAAACACCCCTATTGGATCGGAGGTTTCTATGTAAAACTTCCCCGTTTGTCTGTGAAATTCCGGGAAAATACGGAAATTTTTGGCTTATAGTTGCGAAGTGTTAACTCTTGGCGCGGCTTTCTGGGATGTGCAGTCGTGGCAGTCTTTGTGGTTGGGATTAAGGTGCGTTATATTATCTCCGGTCGATTATCCATAATTAGCAGCCGGGACACGGCATTATTAACGTTATCTGTTTGTCCGAGATATGTATGATGCCGTGTCCCTACGCAACTTATATGATGTCCGGTGGTATCGGTAGCGTATGGATGGCTAATTGCTAATGGCTAATTGCTAATTGGCTTTAGAGTAGCCATTAGCAGTTACACTACCGTTGCTAGCGGACATGATATTACGCAAACAAACCGGGTTTCTATGAAAAATCGTTGGTTGAAAAACTGGATATCTACGAAGAAACCCGGTTTCTGCCCTCAAGATGCGTAAGTCGTAAGTATATCAATAGCGCTCATGCTAATGTTGGGGCTGCTGGCTTGCCATTTTTGTTGCCGTTGGTGCTGGCGCTATTATTGGCAGTGGCGATCGCTTGCTCAGAATTGGGGATTGGGGATTCGCCTCGCAGTGTCTTGCGGCGCTGGTTTTTGGGTACTCCTCCTGCCATGCCATACTCGATGCTGCTTTTGCCATAGCGGGTAGCTACACCTAACAGCATGTGTTCTGCCATATCTGCCAACTCGCGCTCGGTTTCTAGCATTTCACGGTAGAGTTTATCCAGGGTTGAAAGGGTGGTGTTGTAGGCATTTTCTTTGGTTTGCATGGTTTCGATTAGGGTTGAAAACCTGGCAAGGGTGAGTGAGTTGCCTAAATCTAAATTCGGGTCAATCGAAGTCATGCTAGCCAGACGACGCTCAGCTTTTTCTAACACTTTAGATGTTCTTTTGCGACGAGCCATAATATGTAATTTGCCATTCAATTCGGTTAATAACCTCTACGTTAAAAAACCTTTGTATCGATCAACCTGAGCAAATATCGGCAAATTTTGCATTGCTTTTGCTACATAGGGATATTTGTAGCGATCGCGGGAATTACTGAAATTAGAAAGCGAAAGGGTAAACCCAGAAAGCAAACAGCCGTTTCGCTTGCGGAAAACACCAAAATCAATGCGCGAATTACTGAAATCAGAAAGCGAACGGGCTTTAGGAGAAAGTAAATTGCCCTTTTGCTTGCGGAAAATACCAAAATCAATTGGCTGATTGCTTGACTGAAAAAGCGAAAAGGCAAAATTAGAGAGCAAAAGAGTATTATGAATAGACATTACAGCAGATTGCAAGTGTTGTATTTGCCAATCAAAGCCATTTTACTGCCCAGTTTCGTAAAGCCGTGGGGATGACTCCAAAACAGTTTCGAGAGTGTGCCTGATAACAACAATATGCCTAAATTTGAAGAACAACTGGAAATGGTTTATGGGAGCGATCGCAATGAATGGCGACGATGGTTAGCCGCGATCGCTCCAACAGGCATCAATCCTCAGCAGATTGCTTGCTGCTCCAAAAAAGTTGCAGCGCAGACTCATCAAAGATGTAAGCTGACTCACCATCCCTAATCACCCGTTTACCAAGCCGAGGAAAAGCAGCGACATCCAACCGTCCTGCTTCTCCACCCATCAGGTATACAAGGTCTTCATTGAATGGATTGCGAAGATGATGGGGTTGTTGAGGCAACCCAAACCCCATGAAGTCTCCTGGTTCAACTTCGTATTCCCTATCTCCTATTTCTGCAATACCTCGACCTGATAAGATGTAAACCCATTCTTCTTCATTTTGGTGAGCGTGATAAATGAAAGATTCCTTGCCCGGAGGTATGCGAGCGATCGTCACACCAATGCGTTTAAGACCGACAGCACGCCCAAGAAACCGTAAATAAATTTCTGAATTGGGATTGAGCGGATGATGAAACTCAAACGCATCCATCGAATTAATATCTGATGCTTTCAGCAGATAATTTTGTTCATCAGTCACTTTGATGTCCTCCTATCAATTTGGCAAACGATATCAACACTACAATAGGGTCTAAACCGATCCGCAGACACCCTTCACCTACCACTCTACCGAAACCTGGAAATAATTCAATCTTAAACATCGACCTTTATACAAGCGATCGCCCAATATTTCTGTCAATGTATCGAGAACGAAGAGGCTGGTTGATAATTATTTTCAATCCGATCTAGTTTAAAACCTGTATGATATCGTTTTCCTATCAATGTGCCACACAAGGCTCGGGGCGGGTTTATTGGAATGGTTTGTTTTTGTCAAAGG
>DNGG01000276.1:0-30921 GCA_003486675.1 Cyanobacteria bacterium UBA11372 | reverse complement strand
CTGTAGCACGATCGCGGGAAATTAATATGACTCAATTCAACCTGGACAGCAAAGGCTTAATGGCAGCACTATGTGCCGCAGCTACTTGGGGTATGGCGGGCATATTTATCCGCTGGCTTCCAGGGTGGTCCCCTTTTGCAATTCTGGCAGGTCGCTTTTTAATTTCCACTGTTGTGATGCTGCCGATACTTTTATTAGCGCCAAATATCCGACACAATCTTACTCGCTCTCTCCGCACTTTGCCTATTTGGTGGTTGAGTTTGCCACCAATTGGGGGTTACGTGTTAGGTACAACGGCATTGCAGATGGCACCTGTGGGAGAAGTGACATTATTATTCACAACCTCACCCTTATTTATTATTGCTTACAAGTACGTCGCAGGCTTACACATTCAACGAAGTGAGAGTTTTGGTATGTTCGTAGCTATGGCTGGAGTCAGCGCGATCGCTCTCCCTCAGCTATCTATCAATCGAGCTACCTCTTGGCAAACATTGCTAGGCTATCTTTTGGCATTAGCTGCTGCTGGTTTGGTTGCCATTTACACATTTTGGTTTAATCAGCTTGCCCACCAAAACATTGCTCCCAAATCAATCGATATCGTTTTTGTTACCTGTTTGCTTGGCAGCGTTCTATCTCTCTTGTGTACAATTTTATTCTCTAACCTATCAATTGGAATGAAAATTGATAGTCAGGTTATCTTAGTATTGTCAGGATTAGCAATTTTGTCTACTGCTCTGCCATTTTTATGTTACACAGTCGCGGCTCAGCGTTTACCAGTAGTAATGACAACTGCAATATTGCTGCTAGAGCCAATGTTTGCCGTACTATTTGCCTCTATAGCTTTACAAGAAATTCCGTCGTTTTGGTTTGGTATTGGTAGCATACTGGTTCTCTGGGGATTGCTATCAATTGCTAGAGCAACAGCAGAATAACAAGACTTACGCAAAGTTTCTATATGTAGGGTGCGTTAGCTTTCTTCGTAACGCACCGACACCACTGCGTAACTTCTGAATAAATATCTTTCAAACCTATAACTATGAATGCAGAAATTGCTCAAACTGTTCTGATTTATTACGACATCTTCAATGCTCAACTAACATTCTTAGGGCAAAGTCAAAACACTACATTTCGGGTTGAGTCACCAACAGGCGATCGCTTTTTGCTTCGTCTCCATGTCGGAATCGAGATTGCTAGCGATGGTTTCGATGATATTTGGCGAAAGGCATCAGCCATCGAGTCCGAGTTATTATGGCTGAATGCGATCGCTAACCAAACTAACTTAACTGTCCCTCAACCCGTCCAGAATTCTTTGGGCAAATATTCAACCAGCTTTGCTAGCGCAGAATTTGAATATCCTATATCATGTTCCTTGCTGCGGTGGGTTGAAGGCGAACATGTTGAGGGCGAACCAACAGCACAACAAGTTCGCCAGTTGGGTGTGTTAATGGCGCAACTGCACCAACATGCAAGCAATTGGTTGTTACCACCAGGTTTCGATCGTCCCTCCCACGACGTGGAACAGCTTAAATCTGCCATATCTCAACTTGGTGTGTTGGTGCAAAACGGCACAATTTCAATAGACGATTATCAAGTATTTCAAAAGGCTACCGTGCAAGTTCAAGAATTCATATCTAGCCTTCAACAAACACCTGATACTTGGGGCTTAATTCACGCCGATCTACACCAAGGAAACTACGTTCTCTACGGCGAAGAAGTGCGTCCTATTGATTTTTCCCGTTGCGGATTTGGCTTCTACCTTTACGATATTGGTGAATCGCTTGGAGACATTGAGGCATCGCGGCGATCGCACTTCTTTGAGGGTTACGCCAGCATCAGGTCAATCCCAGCAGATTATCAAAGCATCGTTGAAGCATTTTTCATCGGGGCAACCGTAGAAAACTTTGCCTTTCTCAGTGCCAAACCGCAAGAACACGAGTGGCTTTCTCGTGCTGTGCCTTATGTGGTTAAAAATCATTTGCACCCATATCTAAGCGGTAGAAATTTCCTGTTTGAAAACTGAGCAAATCATCAACTAATGCATAACAATTCGATTCATTTCGTTAGGCTTTGGCATTTACAAAACGATGCCATATTCTCGGCGAATTTCGAGTATGGACTGTTCCTTTAGTCTGGAAAGCTCCTCCACTGCCAGTCTTTTTTTCATCCGCAAGCTTTTGCCGACGATCCCAATAATGCGCGGCAAACTAGCCAACCAGATACCAATTAACTTGAAATGTCCAATTCCAGACAAAATATGGCGATGCTCTTGACTGGCAACAGCGCGGTGCATCTCGCCGATATTTGCCGTTGTCGCCAAGAGCATCCATAAATGTACGGCGATTTCGTCCTGAATTGAAGTGCCGCAATTAAACAAGATATGCACTGCATCGTGCTGCTCTAATGCTTGGGCGATATCTGCCGGTATTTTGTTGGCTAAGTTGTCTTCAGACTCCGATTCGCGCATTTTTTGCATCGCTTCACCAAGTGTCATGGAAGAATTGAAACCAAAATTCTTATTCATCGCCAACTGTCTCAAACTCACCTTATGGTCAGGGAGTATATCATATTGAAACTCACGTCGATTTCAATAGCCTGGTGGATGTTGAAAATCGCCGATTAATCCATCAAGTTCTTGCGCGATCGCTAACAATTCCATCTCGCGCCAACGCTTGCCGACAATTTGCAATCCCATCGGTAAACCATTCTGAGTTTTTCCTATCGGAATTACCACCGCCGGATGACCGCTCAAATTAAATGGCATCGTATAAGCGCCATTGGCAATTCCATGAGGATAAGACTTGCCTGCAACATCAATCGCACTCCAAGCTGGACGATGGGTAAACGCAGGTGTTGCCGCTACCGGCATCAACCAAACATCCCACGGTTCCAATGCTGCGTCAATTTCAGCCGTGAAGCGATCGCGTTCGGTTAATGTCTCGAAATAACCTTTCAAACTAGGATTGAGCAGTTCGGGTAAAAAGCGGTTGAAATTTCCGATTTCTCGCAGTTTCTTTTCACCTTGAGTTGCTGTACGCCAAAGTAAAGTTAGGCTGCGCTTGATGTTGTAGATATCTTTGGGTTGGGCATAGTTGTTAATATATGCCGCCATCCGCCCGTAGAGCGTCCAAATCGTCGATAAATCGAATTCCTTGGGCAACCAACGTTCGATTTGCATTCCCGTTTGAGATAGTTTTTGGGCGATCGCACCCATTGCGGCTCGAATTTCCGGATCGACAGGCACTTCTTCCCACTCATCAATCCAAGCAATTTTCAGATCCGGCAAAGTCTTACCAGAAGGCGTATCTAGGGGAATAGGCGGAACATCAAGACGGCGAGGATCGGCACCTGCAATTAAGGAAAAACAGAGGCGAATATCTTCAAGCGATCGCGCAAAACATCCCACCGTCATCATTTGCCGCAAACAGTAAGGCATTCCTGGAGTTTCTGGAATTTGTCCGGCTGTGGAGATACGGCGATCCGTCGGTTTCAAACCGTATACTCCACAAAAATGGGCAGGCTGACGCACAGAACCCGCTATATCATTGCCAATATCTAAAGGTGAAAGTCCTGCCGCAACAGCCGCCGCACTGCCGCCAGAACTTCCACCTGCCGTATAATCCAGATTCCAAGGATTATTAACTCGCGGGAAAATTGAATTAGTACTTTGAAAATCCCCCGCCAATTCTGCCATATTCGTTTTGCCAATAATAACTGCTCCTGCTGCCCGCAACCTTGCAACAGCCGTGGCATCTTGTTGGGGAATGTAATCTTTGAGGGGAATGTAACCTGCGGTGGTGCGAAGTCCAGCCGTTTCATAGATATCTTTAATCGTGATGGGAACTCCATGTAAAGCACCCCAGTTTTCTCCTCTAGCTAAGGCTTCATCGGCTTGTTTTGCTCTATTGCGGGCGTTATTTTCATCCAACGTGCAAATCGCATTCAGCTGCGAATTGTGTCGAGCGATTTGAGCAAGATTTGCATCGAGAACTTCCACCGCAGAAACTTTGCGATCGCGAATCATCCCGGCAAGCTGATGCGCCGAGGCAAATATCAGATTCGTCATACCCCATTACCCAAACAAGGTTAGTGTGAATTATAGTCCTTTTTAGTTAATGCAGTTAACTAAATATTGTATGGGTCGTCCGACGAAAGAAAACTCGCTGACGCAACAGGATGTGATTGAGGCAGCGATCGCAATTCTCGATCGAGAGGGGGAAACGGCTTTGGGGGTGAATCGGGTAGCCAGGGAATTGGGGATTAAGCCTCCGGCGATCTACAAGCATCTGGATGGTAACGCGGGGCTACAACGCGCCGTCGCGCTGAGGATTTGGCGCGACTATTTAGCCGATCTGCAACGGCAAACCGCAAATGTAACAGACTCTAGAACCTTGCTGCGAGTTGGCGCACAGGCGACGCGAAACTTTGCGCGATCGCATTTTGCCCGGTTCAGAGTTATGTCAAACTATCAAATGCGCCCCACCGATCCGGAAGAAGCGGAACTGATTCAAGCATCCTTGCGTTTTTTTCAAGCCTCATTGCAACTCTACGATTTAAATAACGATGCCTTAATTGATGTGATGCGAATGACGAACGCGGCAATTTACGGATTTATTATCAAAGAACAGTCAGACTTAATGACGCTCTCTCGTTCCACCGATGCTAGTTTTGAAGTAATGTTGGATGCTTTGCTGGTAGCGATCGAATATATTCGTAATAACGCAAGTTGCTAGTTACATCGAAGCGGACTGGTAATGGGTAATTACCAAAATCGGAACACCAATTACCAATTACCAATTACCAATTACCAACTAAAAAAGAGAGTAACCATGAAAAAAGTAGCAGTATTTGGCAACGCTGGAGGCGGTAAATCAACTTTAAGCAAAAGATTATCAGCGATCGCAGGTTTGCCACTTTACATTTTAGATAAAATTCAATATCGACCGGGAGGTGCTGAGGTTCCACAGGAAGAATATAAGCGCGTCCATCAGGAAATCCTCGATACTGAACGATGGATTATTGATGGTTTTGGTTGCATGGAAACCCTCTGGCTGCGACTCGAGCGGGCGGATACTTTAGTTTTTGTCGATCTACCGCTATTTATACATTTTTGGTGGGTGACTAAACGACTGATTGTCGGACACTTTAAACCGCCAGAAGGCTGGCCCGAAAATAGTCCAATTTTGCAAAGTTCGCTGAGTAGCTACCGCGTGCTTTGGCTATGTCGCAAATATTTGACCCCAAGATATCGCGAGTATATTAAGCAAGTTCAAAGTACAAAAAGTGTTTATCACATCAGATCTACTCAAGAGATTGCACAATTTATTGAATTGATTGAAAATCAGTTTAACGAAGATAACGTCGTGAATAATGGCTGACGCAGTTCGCGATCGCTAAACCCAACCCGCTTGGTGAAGACTTTCTTCTATAAATTCTTGTTTACCTTGAATGTACAAATCTATATCGTGCGGAAATTGAGCCGCAAGTCGTTGTTTCAAATTTCCATAAGCTAAAGCTCGATCTGGATTAGCTCTCAGAAAGTCTCGAAAAGTAATATGTCTGGCAAGTTCTCGACTCTGAGCTTCACAAACATAAAGATGGTGATTTATCCACGTCTTTCTAGCTTTGCAATACGGTACATCTTCTCCTAGCCGTCGAAATGCTTCTCTTCCAGCAATACCTAGATCTCCTTCATGTTCGTAGCCTAATATTGCCAGATGATGGATCGCATCAGGAAGAACTTGGCGCGAAGGAACTACCACGTCTAAATCAATTATTGGTTTCGCAGCTAAGCCGGGAACTGAGGTGCTACCTACGTGTTCAATTTTCAAGATCGAATTGCCAAGACATTCAGCGATGATAAGGCTGATTTCGCTAAACGATTGCGCCCAGAGCGCACTGTATTCGACAATTTCAATTTTTCTCTTTGGTATCATTAGTTGGCTTTCTCTCAATTCATTTTTAACCTAAATCATTCCGTTGATTTGATTTTCTGCGATCGCTATCCGAATTACTCTGCCCATAATCGCGGGAGCCATTGCTCTACCGCCATTGTCGGAAATCCCAGCCGAACAGCTCCTTTCGGAGAATCCGCAACTAGCAAACCCCGTTCGATTAACCGTTTCAGCACCGATCGCGCTTGTCTTTCCCGATACCCAGAGATTGCTGCTGCACGTCCTCTCGCAATTTCCCCCTCCAAAAAAGCTGCTTTCAATAATGCAAAACTTCCTGGCAAAAGCGATCGCTGCTGTATGGCGATCGCCACATTTGCTTCAATTCGATTTAAGAGTTGCGTGGGTTCCAAAAGCTCTGTCATAAAATCAATCTGGTCGATGCAAGTTTCTAGAAAAAACTCGCAAAACCGAACCAATCCCGCCATTGTGAGATTACCTCGACCATCGTAATCGTTCAGCCGTTGCAGATCGGCTTGTGCGAGCAGCGATCGATAGTCCTGCATTTTCCGCGCCAATCCGGCTCTCCCGTAGTTGAGGTGATAATAAAAGCTGATAAATCATTCGAGAAGCTTAGAGAATAAAGGTTGTAGGTTGGGTTGAGGTACGAAACCCAACTTGTTAGCTGGTAGAGTTGGGTTTCGCTTCGCTCAACCCAACCTACAAATTATTAGATAAATTTATCACTCTAAGTACGGTAGAGCCAAGCACCGAGCGATCGCAAGACAATCGGATGCAATCCGCGAGTCAACTGCCCCGCTTTCGATGTCAGTAAAACTGCCAAGTCTTCTAAATGTCGAGTTCGCTGAGGATAAACGGGTTCGAGCAAACTTGGTTCGTAATGTCGATAGGGAATCGCTGACTCTGCCATTTTATTGCCGATCTGAAAAGTGGCTGAAATAGCTTTATATTCTAATTTACAGCTTTTATAAAGCAAACTTTTTGCCGATCTTTTTGCCGCTCTTTAACAACGAATGCGATCGCGAAGGTGTGGGCGATCGCTAATCTAATTTGATATATTTCTAATTAGATACTTGTCGAATTAGTTTTATGTCACCTCAAAATCTGCAAACCCTACTGGATTTTTTCAAAGCCTTGAGCAACGAGAGTCGGCTGAAGCTGCTGGGGATTCTGGCTCAGCGCGAGTGTAGTGTGGAAGAATTGGCAGCATTGCTAGATTTGAAGCCTCCGACAGTTTCCCACCATCTAGCCAAACTGAAAGCGCTTAACTTAGTTAGCCTCAGTCTGCAGGGGAATACGCACCTTTATCGCCTTAACCTGGAGCAACTGCAATACCTCAGCCGAGACTTGCTCACCCCAGAGCAGATGCAAACCCTAGCGCAGGATGTGGAGCCAAAGAATTGGGAAACAACGGTGTTGCAGTCCTTTATCGCGGGCGATCGCATTACCAGCATTCCCGTCAGCCGCAAAAAACGGTTTGTGCTGTTGAAATGGCTGGTGGAGAAGTTTGAATGCGATCGCGATTATTCGGAGAAAGAAGTCAATACCATATTGAAGCGACATCATGAGGATTGCGCCACCCTGCGACGGGAATTTATTGGGTATCAGCTGATGACACGCGATCGCGATGTTTATCGCCGGTTACCTGAAACGGAATGGTTGAGCGAGGATGGAAATTTCAATTAAGCTCACCTATTCTGTCAGTATCCTTTCAATGCCTTAAAATGTCCATCGAATACTTACAGGAACGGCTGGCTGAGGCGGGCGATCGCAAAACCAAAGAACGGTGGGAAGCTTATCTCAAAAATTCTCTGCCCTTTCGCGGTTTGAAACTTCCCCAAGTGCGAGCCATTCTTCATAGTTGGATAAAAACTGAAAATTTTTCTCTCGTTTCTCTCGTTACCAGGCTGTGCCTGGTAACGCAGATCCCGAGGCTCTGCCTCGCGTTAACCATCCAACAAACCCTCGATCGACACAATGGGAAGAAGCAGATACAAAGTAATAAATTCCGACAACCAACCGCACTTTGTCACCTGTCCAATTATCAATTGGATTCCTGTATTATGTCAAGCATAAATAGCACAAATAGTCTGAAATTACTTAAGTTTTATGCAGCAATAAAAACGCTGGGCTTTACACGGTTACGTGCTGATGGAAAATCACTTGCATTTAATCGTCATATGTGGAATATCCAGCTTGTTGGAGATATTATAGCTATCGAAATTATGTCGATCGAGAGGCGTTGTTGCCCATTGATTTAATTGATTTTTGAGTTGCACTATCTATTTGGGCGATCGAGGCCCCAGCCTCTGGCTCTGCATTCCCAGGCACAGCCTGGGAACGAGTAATAGCCGTTCTATCGGATTGTTAGCTGGCAATCCTAAAGTGTTGATCTAAAACGTTTATTTACAACCTGAAAAACTGAAAGATGAAATTATAAATCTAATAAACTAGATAAATCCCGCTAACATTCATACGAAAGTTAACCATTTCCTCACTAGCATTAAAGTGTAAGGCAATTTGAGCAAGGGTCATATTTTTCTGACCCGCCCACAATAGCCCGCGTCTGGGAATTTGCAAACATCCCCCTAAATATACTGCTTCGTCTTCATCTTGCTGTCGGCGTTGGGGAAGTCCAGTTTTAGGATCGCAACCAATCGTTTTATGTTTGAGAATAACATGGGCGAATTCGTGCATCAAGTTGGCTTCTTGTCTGGTAGTTGCATGGCGGGAATTATGCACGATCCAAAGTGGATTTTTTCGGATGATGCCAGCCGACCAATTATCACTATTGCATAATATTTTTACTTGTTCTGGTTCGGCATTAGGAAATGTTTCAGGAGTGAAAATAGTTGCTTGGAAATACGTTGCTAAGACTGTTGCTGGTAGTGGTTGGTAGGCTTTAAAACCTAACTGATGGCGTTGGTCTGTTGCGATCGCTTCCAATCTCTGTCTGTTCTCCGTTGATAAGCTAGTTATTAATCCCACTATCAATTATTCCCCCTCATTTTGATTTTGAGATAAATCTTGATATGCTGCTTTAACTAAAGATGCTAAAGCAGTCGCGATCGCGGGATCGAGATTTTTATCAGCCCGCAACTGAATAGCAATAGCTTCAGGAGTATTGACAGTTTCTTCATCTTCAGTATTTTTAATTAGTTCTGCTGGTGGTACTCCCAACCAATCGCATAAAGCTAAAAAAGTCTCCATGTCTGGAGTCTTGCCGTTTTCGACTCGCGAGATAGTAGAAGGACTCACGTTACCTATTTCCTTGGCTACTTCCCGCAATCCCCGATTGAGACGTTTATTGCGGACTAGACTAGCCAATTTTTCTATGTCTAAATAATTTCCCATTGCTGTTTCACCAAAGATTTTTAGGTTTCTCCCTTGACACGGCTGGCGGGAGTCGTGTATGATTGGTGAAACGATTGTATCGCTTGTAAGAAGGATTTACTGTTAAGTAATGTGTACTTAGCGGTGCAGAAAGTAAAAAGCAACGAGAAACAATGGGTAAGTTCAAAATCTTGCACACTCAATTGTGTTCATCTTACAAAGGATTGGTTTGATGGTTACTATCAAGAAAACTGAAGTCTTTGACTGTTTAATAATTGGGTCAAAAGAATATCTCGATCGAGATAAAAAATATCCTTATCCAGATTTGCTGCGCCACGCAATGAATGCTTTAGCTTTGGAAATGAAGCAAACTATTCCTTTTCCGAAAACAATAAATGGTTTTTTGAGGTTATTGGAAGAAGCAGTAAAAAATTGGTGTCCCAGCAATTTTATTCCCGAAAATTTCGATCGCGATTTTGGTGTAATGGATGAAGGCAGTCTCAGTGAAGAGGCTAATGATTATCTGGCTGAGATTTATACCAGCAACCAAGCTGAAATTATCGAATACGCTAGTTCTAGCATTAAACAACTAGCAATCGACAATTCTAAATTCACGAAAATTTTAGAGAGACTGCGAAAGGTGTATAACGACAGCGATTCAGAAACACCCCAGCACGAATATTTATCTTTGCGCTGTTTTCTGATTAAAAATCCCTACACTAATCCCAGCCAAATTCGTAAAACTTTTCTGCTTTCTAAGCACTTTTCTAAAGAAGAAGTTGGAGAGTTATACGAAGAATGTCAGGAAAATCAAATCTATTGGTATTGCGATCGCTGTGGTGTGTTAACTGAAAAACACGGAAAATTGAAAGGCATAAAGCCTCGTTTGTGCGGAAATCATCATCAAGACCAATCTTACGTCCATCCGGTTGAGTGGAAAACGGGTTTACTTCGCATTAAAGAGGGCATTCATCAACGAGTTTGTTTTCCAGGGATTCCCGAACTTAATTTATGTTCGGCAGCAGAAGAATTAAAAGAAAAACATCCAAACTGTTTGCACCAAGTCAAATTATATCCCGGTTTGGATTGGTACGATTTACAGTTGCGTTTCAGCGATGGTGCAGTATGGGCGATCGACATTAAAGACGTGCGCGATCCTTACAAACTCGCGAAAAAGCTCAAGCCTTTATGTGACGAGGGAAGTTTGCGTTATGACGAAAGTTTTTATGTAATTAGCGATCGCTGCATAGCCAACTATCCTGATTACTTAAAAATTCTCTGCAAAGAAGCGAAGCAGCTATTAAATGCGACTCATCTTGTTAGCGAGAAAAGTTTTAAAAACCTAGTCAATGGCAAAATTACCGAATTACAAAAAGGAGGAACTGTTTAAATGCCTAGCAATACTTTATTTGAACCGCCTGCAGATTTTACCAATCGCATTGCAGCTTTACAAGAACAGGATGTCCCAGAACCCGAATTACTCTTACAAGTCGAACTTGGTTTCGCTTTAATGGAAAAGTTGGGCTTAGATGACGAACCAGTTACTGCTGTCTGGGCAATTTTAAGCGGGACGTTTATCAAACATCCTAAGTTGCAGAATTTAAGTGCAGAAGATCGAAGAGCGATCGCAAATGCCAGACAAATTGTACCTTTTTCGTCTCGTTTTCACTGGCTAAATGCTTTGCGAGATTATAGGAGAAGGATTCCTGAAAATTGGCGCAATTATGACTTCGACATTCAATATTTAGATAATCAAATTATCGGCAGTGCTAAAAATCTGCAACAGCAAGCCAATCAATGTATTTACGAAAGATGCTTGACTGCTACATTAAACTATCGCAGAAGAGAACGCGATCGAGTAGAAGATGATACTTACTATCAATTTGAGTCGGAGACAAAAGAAGAACCTGTAAAGCTACAGGTTAAGTTTACTCAAGCACAAGTTGGAACTGCTTATCCTTTACCCTGGTTTCAGGGAGGACAAGAGCGATCGCCTGTTGCTGTTAATCTTGCTGACTTAGAAGCAGAAGCCAGGTTTTTAGATAATAGAGAAGAATTATTAGCACAACAATACTCCTGGCAAAATACTGTTAAAGGAAATTGGGTCAAACGTTTCAACAAACTCAACTATCACAAAGTTTTGCCGGGAAACATTGTCGAACAACAAACGGCACAGACTTTAAATATAGAAGGCTTTACTCACCTTCCGGGGATGGTAGCAGCAGGAAAATCTACTGTATCTTTGCTGTTATCTAGCGATACAATTAGGAACCATCCCCAGCGTCGGATTGCTATAGTTGTCGGCGATACTCAATCAGCGATTAAAATAGCGAATCAAATTAATTGGTGGTTTTGTGACGATCCGGAAACCGACGATCCTGTAGCTGTACCAATTTTAGGAAGAAGTCAAAGAGATAAACATTTACAAGGCTTTTCTGATTCTGATGATTATCTGGCACATCTTGAAAGAGGGCAAGCACATTGGGGCGAACGTTGGTTGAGTGTTGTCTGTCCTTTACAAGCAAGAATTTCTCCAAGCGATCGCCATAATATTTTAAATGGCAAACCGCTCAAACCGGGAACAGAGCCATGTCACAGTCTGAGAAAAGCATCCAACGATCGGACAGAAACAGCCACTGGCAAAGCTTATTTTTGTCCTTTATTCGATCGCTGTCCGTCGCAACAAGTATATCGAGATTTGCCAAAAGCACGAGTTTGGATTACTACCCCTGGTGCAATGGCACAAGGAGGAATGCCCTATCATTACGAATTACGTCCGATTAAAATTGGTGAATTAGTTTACGAACAGTCGGATATTGTAGTGTTTGATGAGGTAGATACTATTATTGAGTGGTTTGATAACGTTTATGCGGAACAAGTAACTCTAACCGATCGGAGTAGAAACGGTGTTTTTGACGAAATTGGGGCGAAAACTGAACTATCAAACCGAGCGAATGTAGTGCGATCGCCTTTGAAATTGAGATGGAGTGCCGTGCAAAGAAACGCTCAAACGGCAATCAACGCTACCTTAACGCTTTTAAGTGATGAATTAGGGCAAGAAGTTCTGCAAAAATGGGTTCAACAGGGTTATTTTACGCCTCATGTTCTTTTTTACAAGCTGGCGCGGCTTTTGGCTGGATTAGAAGAGTTTGATTCTTATCCTCGATCGGAACAGCAATTAATAATTGACGGTCGAGACATCCAATCTATCATGAATTATTTTGATGATTTTCTCAAAGACGATCCCGTTCTAACGCGCAATAGTTCAAATCTCGCTACAACCAGGTTGTTAGAGATTGCACAGCGAATTAACAACACGGGAGAAAGCGCCATTGATGAAGATATTTTTGAGGATTGTCGCCAGTGGATTCTTTCTTTTTTGCCGGACACGCAATGCAAATTAAATTGCTTAAGGACAGAGTTAAATCATCTCAGACATCTGCCAAATGCCAAAGATTTATATCCCTATTTGACAGAAGAGGAAGATCTAGATACTATTGAGACTTTGGCTGTTCGTTTGCAGTTTGCTCTCACGATCGCTTTGTTAGACCGCCATACCAAGATAGTCTTTTATGAATGGCAAAATCGACCTAATAATATTCGCGAAACTTCTCCCCATCGCCGAATGCCAAGCGCCATGATGAATATTCTACCCTTACCAGTAACCGGGAGACAATTTGGTACTTACTATTCTCGCAAAAATAGCAATACTTTAAGTCTCTTTGCTTACACAAATATTGGGCGAGATTACGTGCTTAACTATCACCGCTTGTTAACCGATTTTAGCGGGCAACGAGGTCCAAATGTTTTAGCACTTTCGGGCACCTCCTATTTACCCGATTCAACTACATTTCATGTGGGCGATCCTCAGGGGGTATTGATGCCTGAAGCCAGCGCGCAAGAGGCTATTAAGCAAAGTGAGTTTAACTTTATTCCGCAGTTTGACGATAAAAATAAACCGATGCGAGTTTCTGGTAATTTGAGTAATAAAAAGCAAGCCCATGCTAAATTTACCCAAATTGCTAAATCTCTAGTGACAGCTAGCGGTAGCAATCGTGTGATAGAAGAATTGCAAAAACTGAAAGAATTAGGTAACAATTATCCCGAACTGTGGCACGATCGCGATCGCATTTTAGTATTGGTCAATTCTTACGAACAAGCTAAATGGGTGGCTGATGAGATGCGCAATTATTGTCCCAACATTCGCCAGCAAATCTACCATCTAGTTAATGATGAATTAGAACCAACTCAAGACGGTAAATCGCAACCGGGAGAGCTAAAAAGAGCCGACATCGAAATATTTGGACACCAACAAGGTAAAATATTGGTTGCGCCTACAAGTTCGATCGGACGCGGGTTTAATATCTTGAATGGTAACGGTAAAGCAGCTTTTGGTGCAGTTTACTTTCTGACTCGCCCTTATCCCCATCCTAACGATACGCAGGCGATCGCTCGAGAAATGAATCGACGCGCTTATCAGTGGTTGGAGAAGGAAGATTTTATTGCTTGGCAACAGGGAGATGGCATTGCCCATCGTGCGGAATTATTGCGCAAAACTGCAAATACTTATTGGCGCTCGATCGAACAACGCTCTTATTATAAAACTTTGCGGGATAATGAGGATTTATGTTCCTTTCCGCGCTACGATCTAGCTGCGACTACATTAGGCAGAATTATTCAAGCAGTAGGGCGTTTGATTCGCGGTGGCGTTCCTTTTCATGCCTATTTTGTCGATTCTGCTTGGGCGGATAACAGTGCTAAAAAGCTTGCTGCTATTCAAGTAGGAGAAGATGCTGGTGCGATCGATAGCGATTCGGAAGAAAACAGCTTATTGGTAGCGACAATTCTCAGAGTTTGCGACTATGCAGCCGAAGATGAATCTGTAGGCAACGCTTTATATAAGCCTTTGGCTGATGCTTTAGAAAATATTGAAGGACTTTACTTCTAAAATATTTTGTAAAGTGATGCGTGTTTCTCATGACAACAGTAAAAAACTTTCATTTGGATGACTGATTATGCCTGCAAAAACCAACCCTTCCTTTGCTTTACCTGCCCGTATGGATTTGGCGATCGATTCGCTATCTGACGTAAAAATCGCTGTATTAATGTTTCCTTTTGCTAAGGAAGTAAAAGAATTTTGCCAAGACAGCGAAAAAGTATTGCGCAATAACCAGAAAATTTATGCGCCGTACCGTCAATTAAATAATGGCATACTCGCTTGTACTTCCACTTTGACCTATGGCTTTGAATACTTAGAAACGATAGATTACATCCCTCAATATCGGGCTTTAGCTGTCGGTACGGCAGCCGAATTAGATATACCAACCCCAGAACAAATATATGAATTAATTTATATTTGGGCGCAAACTTGGACAAAGCAGCTTTTAGGAAAGAAAGGCAATCGAGATGGGGTTCAGTCTGTATGCGATCGCTTTCTAGAAGCCATAGATAAAATCCCTGACAATTGGCAGTGGGAATCTATTGCATTAGAGACTTTAATTAATGATATTAATGCGCAAAATGGCTTGGGTTATCAAGCTATACCAAGTTTATTAGTAACTTTGCTGCACGAACAAACCTGTACAATTGCTTCTGGAGATAGAGAACAGACGCTCAAATGGCGTAAAGTACAAGGAGGTAGTTCAACAAGAACGGGATTGCATCTAGTTAGTCAACCTTTTAAAGCAACTTATCTGGAACATGATTACAGAAAAAGTGATGAAGAAAACGCTAAAGAAAAAGAAGGTTATTTTGCTTATCGCTTAGACTTTCATTTGCAGACTCAAGCAGGAAGATTTCACGCAGAAGGTCGTTTAAAGCCTTGGGTATTTATACATATTAGCTGTCAAAGATACGCTGGTGAACCTTTAGTAAATGCCAATCACGGGCGGAACATTTCAATCTTAATGGGCATGAATCAAGCTCGTTTAGATAATTACCCGCTCGACTCAACCTTAGTTAGATTAACTATTGAAAATCAAGAAGATCCAGATTGGCAAGAACAATTACCAGATTTATTAGCTGAATTTAAAGCGCGATCGCTTGTCGTTCCTCAAGAGATTTTGAACGATCCAATTAAATTTGGTAATTTAGATAACGACGAAGCTTGGAATCAAGATGAATATTATATTGTTCATGCTGAAGGCTATGAATACAAACAAGAAGGTCAAAAAGGAAGAGGACACGGGCATTATATTAAAACAGGCTTTAGCTTAAAAGAACGTGCCGATATCACCAATGAAGTATTGCAACTACTAAATGGTGTATTAATTCCCGATCGAGCGATGGAATTCGATCTTCCTGTACCTGCGGGTAAAAAACTACCTTTAGCAATGAGCGATTACGAATTACATCGCAAATCTTTAATTACCTCTGCACTAAAAAACTTAACGGAAGCAGACAAACAGCAATACGTAAAAGACAAGCAAAATGTTATTGCTGGTGCTATTCAACGAACAATGTGTAGCAAACAGATAAATTACTTCATAGTTTACTATGAAGAACATACTAAAACATTAGTTCGCCAGCAGTTACGCCAAGCTTTCTTATTACAGGATGGTGATGATTTTCCAGAATATATCAATGTGAGAGATGTTTTTATTAATGACTCCAGTCTCTTAGAAAAACTACAAGTGTCTGGATTGCCTTCAGTTAACCCTAATTTTGATGAGGAAATTAACAAACAACACCATTTAAAACGTAAAGCTTGGCAAAATTTTATTAAACAAAATCTTTTTCCTTTAGTCAGCGGTCAAAATAATTCCGAACTTTTTGCCATTATTGAAATTGGAACGAGTAAAGTAAAAGGAATACACCCCCTACAAAGTATTCGCGGAGCAGTTAGAGAAGCTTGTGTATTGGAGAATATTAATTCTCAAATGCTGCAAACAGTTAAACCCAATAAACCAAAGGAAAAAGAAAACTCAGAAGACAGTACAACTTATAGCAAAGCGAACGAAGGAAGAGTATTAAATGCCATATTAGATTTAACCCTGCGTCAAACTGGAACATTATACGGTTTACCCTCAGAAGTTTATCAAGTTGCAAGAATACCAGACGATATTGCTCAACAATTAGATGTGATTGCTTTCTGTCGGGTTCAAAAAAACAACTTTATCGGTAAAACTCCGTTTCAATATACAGTGGCAGTTCGTCTTAGTGCTAGAGGAACAGTAGATGTTTTGCTTCCCCACCAGCCGCAATGGATTCCTTATTCAAAAGCAGGAATAGAGATAGGTAAATTATTTCATCAGGCACGCAAATCAAGAAATGCCATAGGAGAAGATCGAAAAATTCTCGATCGAGTTCAAATGAAAGGCGGACAATTAGTAAAATTTGTTGCTGACGTTTTAAGTCAATATCTAGAAAATCCCACTATTGCTTTAATTGAAGCTGATGTTTGGCGCAACGAACGCGATCGAGATGACAATAACGATCGAGCTTGGTTTCAATTGAAGAATGAGTATTTATTAGAACAACGAGATATTCTCAACTTCGATCGCGTATTTGGTCATAATTGTAAATACCAAAGAGATGACAAAAGTTTTGAAAACTTACTTAGTGTAGTTCGTCTGCGGAACAATAATGAAACCCCACAATATGTAACAAATAGAACTACTTGGAACGAAGATTCTACTACTTCAGATTTTACAAAGTTAAGTGGATTTATAGATACAACAGTCCCAGGCTTGCTCCATTATTTTTCTATAGGAGAAGCTCCTGCTACCCAAAAACAACAAATGACTCCTCGGGCTAGAGAATTGTATAAAAGCGATCGCGATCGGGATATATATGCTGCCAATATTCCCTACAAACATCAACAAATGCTCGAAATGCTACCGTTTTTTGTGCGTCTCGATTTTCAAACAGAAGAAAATCTTAAAGCACTCTGTCGAGTACCGCATTTTCTAAGAACTTCTCCAGCATTTACAAGTGGAAATATTAGTCATCCATATCCAATGCACTTAGGAATCAAATTGATTGAAGATTTGCTGTGTATTTTATATTTAGACTTATAGAAAAATCTCCTATCGATCGACGGTACGCTGCCATTGGAGTTATACCAATTTTTTAAAGATCCGATCGAGATCGAGAACGCTTGGGCATTGGTAATTCTAGATTTGAGCTTTTACCTAAGTCTCTCATAACTTTAAAAAAGTGGTATTAGATCGGCGCAATCGAAACTGAGGTAGTCTTTCAGGTTCAAATGATTCATAATTCTCTTAAGAATCGCCCGTAATTGAACCCTTTTGTACGTCGCGATATTCGCCCCGCCAACCGCTTTCTTTCAGCCACATTTCAAACGTTCTCAAGCTAGGATGAATGGCTCGCAATGCTGCATAATCCCGCGCGGGGCCGTACTCCCGATGAAACCGCATTTGATTCAGTGCATCGTGTCCGTTGGGAATCCCAAAACTGAGAAATGTTTCGTCGGAAATCGCATTGTACTCTGCTGGAATTCCCGTAACTTTCTCAAATGTTGCTGCTAATTCTGCGATCGATATAAGCTCGCTACCAATTGATAAAGTTTTTCCGCCCCATTCTTGAGGATTGGCAAACAAATAAGTTGTAAACCAAGCAATATCATCCAAGGCGACAAAAGGATAGGCAGCATCTTGCATGGGGAAGGTAAAAATATAGCCTTCGCGTCCGTCGCTGAGCGTTCCTTTTTGCGGCAAAAAGAACGCCATCAGGTTTTCAAAATAAGCCAGGGTTCGCAACACCGTGACGTTATTGGAATACCAACCGTCGGGGAGTTGCTGCATGAATTCGTGCGATCGCTGCCAGTCAATTTCATGTTCTACCGCTGCTTTCGAGTCGAAATGAGCAACCGGAATTTTGCCTTCAGATAAGTAAGCGCAAGATTCGAGAGAAGAGTAAACTAAATGCTGCACGCTGGCATTTTTTGCTGCTGCTAAAACGCGCAATCCTTGTTCTCGTTCGACAGCCACGCTACAGCTCGACCAGAAATCGGTATTGCAAAAAACTCCGTAAATGTTTTGCATTGCTGCTGCGACGCTGTTGGTATCGTTCAAATCCCCCTGAAAGAGTTCGACTCGACCTTTACCGAGTTCCACCAATTGTTGCGCTTGAGGGCTTTGAAGGTTGCGGGTGAAGGCGCGAATTTGCCAGTTGTTTGTAGTGTCAGCAAGTAAGTGTTTGATAATGGGACGACCCATTGCGCCAGTTGCACCGATTACCAGAATTGTTCGATTGGATTGAGCATTCATGGTTTGAATTTCCTAGTTATGTGACGTGGCGTTATGCAATTTGAATAATCGCTTTACCAATCATCTGTCCGCTGTCTTGATATTGGTGGGCTGTTGCAACTTCTTTCAGCGAGAAAAGTTTGGCAATATTATGTTTGAGCGCGCCTCCAGAAAGTGCAGCATTGATATCTCGAATAGCCTCTTGCTTTGCCGACTCTGGCATCGTGTAAACCAACAGGATTTGAATCGTGATGTTATTGAACAGGAACGGGAAAAAAGGAATAGCCGGATTTGCTGTTGGATTGCCGCCAGAACTGGAATAGGTTGCGATCGCGCCATTAGATTTCAGCACCGCTTCTGAGATAGCTAAATTCGCCTCAAAATCAACATCGACGACGCGATCGATCCCTCTTTGTACGCCCGTAATCTCTCGAATTCTGGCGACAACATCTTCGGTTTTGTAATTGATTGCAAAATCGGCTCCCGCAGCTTTTGCTAACTCTGCTTGTTCTGGACGACTCACCGTTGTAATTACAGTTGCACCGCCCCATTTTGCCAATTGCACAGCATAATAACCGACTGCACCAGCACCGCCAGTAACCAGAATTGTTTTGCCTTCAACAGCACCGCTAGCAAATACGGCTCGATGTGCAGTCATTGCTGGAACGCCCAAACAAGCGCCTTCAATAAAGGATGTATTAGCAGGAAGGGAAACAGCTTGCTGGCTTGGTATGACTGCATATTCAGCAGCAGTTCCTAAAGGACGACCGAGTTGGGCTTCGTATATCCAGACGCGATCGCCAATTCGATTAGGCGATACTCCTGCCCCTACTTGCTCGATTATCCCAGCACCATCATTATGAGGAATTACACGAGGAAATTGCATCGCCAAATTGCCACCCCAGCCACTTCGCATCTTGGTATCAGAAGGATTGACACCGGAAGCATAAACCCGAACTAAAACTTCTCCTGCACCCAATTCAGGGATAGGTAAATTTCCCGTTTGTAGCACTTGCGTCGAGCCTTTTTCTTCGTACCAAACGGCTTGCATGGTTTGAGTTTGAGTTTTTACAGCAGTCATGGTTAAATCCTCCATTATTCTTAGTAAATTGTTCTTAGTTTTGCAGCGATGAAGGTGCAGATAGATGTTCGTGAAGCATTACCCAATTTCCATCGCGTTCTTCCCAAATACCAGTCTGTCTTTGCACCATTTTTAATTCGGTTCCATTTTCGCTTTCTACAACGATGTCTTGTAGAACAGTTGTCCATATCAAGTCACCGCGTCGAAAAGTTTTCAGATCGTCTCTTGCAGTCAGCTTTAGCGATTTAAGTTGTAACTGCTTTTGCATCTCGGCAAATGCTTCTTTCATGCCAGTAACGTTCGTAAAACTGTGGGGAGTGACCGCATCGTAGTGGAATAATTCCTCATCGGCATAAAGCTGTTCAATCTTTGACCAATTAGGTTGACCCGCTTGGGTTGTCCAAGCTGCACAATACTCATTAATTCTTGTTCTCAGAGCGTTTAAGTCTTCCGGCAAGTTCTTTTCAATTTGAGACATATAACATCCTCGCAGTTAGCAGAAAAAATTTTAGGCAGAAGTAACTGTCAACTGTCAACTGTCAACTGTCAACTGTCAACTGCTCAAAGCGATCGCGGTTTTCAACAACCCATTGCTTAAATGTTGTTGAAGGCTTACCAGTCACAAACGAAGCATCATCGCGAACCGTACCGATGTAACCCATCCGTCCATCGATGACTTGCCGCATAAATTCCACGCCACCTTTCGCGTAATTGGGTTCTACTGGAATTTCACTTGACAGCATCAAAGCTTGTAAATCTTCAGGCTGTTTGTAATAACAGGTAATCTGCTTGCCCAAAACATCGCTAAGAATTTCAGCAATTTCATCACCATTCAGCACTTCCGTACTCATCCAATAGTTCTTAACGTTATGCTTTTTTGAGCCTTCTCGCAATACTTTTGCTGCCACTTCTGCCACATCTTTAAGGGCAACCCAACCCACTCGATGTTTGCCCCAGAACATGGTGACGGCATTGTCTTTGACAGGAAGAATCCCTAAAAGATTTTCCATGAATACATTGGGATGTAAATGCGTCCAAGCAATTCCACTGGTTTCAATGTATCGTTCGATCAATTGATGCCAAACAAAGTGCGGATCGGTACAATCCCATTCGCCAAAGATACCCAGATGAACGATATGCTCAACGCCAGCTTTCACAGCAGCATCAACCAGAGTTTTACTTTGTGCCAGCATATCAACGGTGTAACCCGTTAGCAGGAAAATGCGATTGACTCCTGCTAATGCTTCCGCAAACGTGCGCGGGTCGTCTAAATCTAAGTAAACAGCATCTTTACCTTGACTTTGCAGCTTTTCAACTTGTTCGAGTTTGCGAGAAGTGACGCGAATTTGTACGTCAGTTGTTTGGCTTAAGGCTTCCACAATTAGTTTTCCAACTTGTCCGGTAGAGCCGAGAACTAAAACAACTGGTTTTGTGTTGTTGGTAATAGTCATAATTCGCTCCTTGTTTGAGAAAATTAACTTTTGAAAATCGCAGCGAAATCAGTCAAGATGGCGGACAACTTGAGCCATATCAGCCACAGACACAACTTCTGTAATTACACCGTTGCGAACAGTCCAAATATGGATAAACTCAATCTCAATCGGTGCATTAGATTGTTTGAATTGCCCAATATAGCGACCTTTGACGATTGCTTTGTCATCTGCTTCGATAAATAATTCTGGCTTCGCTGACCATTGGGAAAAATGTGCAGTCAGTTCGGGGAAAAACTTCTCAAACACTTCTTTGCGAGAAGTATAGTGGTGTTGAGAGACGGGATACCCTGGTGAAACAGTCCAAACGATATCTTCAGCTAGCAAATTAGCATCAACCGTGCTGAACCATTTTTGTACCGTTTCTAGTGCTAGTCCCATAAATTCTCCTTTTCTGTCTTAGCTATTAATTGAAATCTGTGAATCAACAGCTTTTGTGTGTTGTTTTGTTTCCCCATGTCTCTACAGTAAGGGGAAACTATTATGCTGTCTAATGAACGATCTATATGAGTGTTATGACTGAAAAGCATGATGCAGCGAGTCTCCTTGGGAGAGGCTTCGCCAACGCAAACCCTTCAGCTTTAGGAATCGACCTCAATCTATTGGTCGTCTTCGATGCGGTAATGGCTGAACTGAACGTGACGCGAGCCGCAGAGAAGCTGTTGATGACCCAACCTGCGGTGAGTAAAGCGCTGAATCGGCTGCGGCGGACGTTTAACGATGACTTGTTTATCAAAGTTCCCAGCGGCGTAAGTCCGACACCGAAAGCCTTGGAACTTTGGGAGCCAATTCGCGACGGTTTGTTGCAAATTCACCAAGCTTTAAGCCCAAATGCTTTCGACCCCGCCACCAGCCAGCAAACCTTTACAATTTCGATGGCAGACTATACAGCCGCTCTCTTGCTGCCAAAATTTCTACCAATTTTGGAGGAAATGGCACCGGGTATCAATTTACGAATTGTGCCGAATACCAATATCAATGCTACAAGCTTGTTGGAACAGTCCGAAATCGATCTGGCAATGGGGAGATTTTTCCGTCCCAGCGCGCGGTTGCGGGTGCAGGAAATTATGCGCGATCGCTATGTCTGTATCATGCGTCAAGGACACCCTCTCGCTTGCAAAAAACTCACGCTCAAACAGTACGCAAACGCCAAACATTTATTGGTGAGTTTAACTGGAGAAGCAACGGGTTTCATCGACGAACAATTGCGAGAACAAGGTTTACAAAGACGAATTATGCTAACGGTAAATCAATTTAGCTTAGTGCCATAATTAATCACGACATCCGATTTAATAACAGCAATTCCTCAGCGGATTTTGGCTAAAAGTTCCTATTCTCAACAGTTACATATTGTGGAGATGCCGCTCGAAGTTGCCCCCGCAGAATTACAGATGATGTGGCACGAACGCAAACAAAGGGATGCCGGTCATGAATGGATGCGATCGCAAATTGCCGAACTATGCGATCGCTTGTAATCCTTATTTTGTAGGTGTAATACCAAATCCGGCTATCGCACCCCATCACAATCAAAAATCACAAGGTCAAAGCGAGTCATACCTATACTGCTGTAACTGATAGCCGAAACAGCATTGCTAATTGGAAGTTCTCGTCTTTTGAATCCTCTCTTGGATTGTTTCTGTTTCGCCAATTTCATAAAGAACGAGCGAACCATTCTCAATAGTAAAAATTTGCTTAATTGTCGCATCCGCGAGCAAATTGCCTTGCAAATCTTTGATAATTTGATGAACCGTAACGACATTTCGATTTTTTTCATCTGTCTCGAATTTCAACGTCTCAAGCTGCACTTGAATACTCTTAAATTGATTAATCCAATATTCGCGCACGGCGTCGCGTCCATAAACGAAACCGCCTTCCACTCCGTTCGCCCATTTCACGTCCGGGCGCATCAACGAGATGATTGTTTCAATCTCGCGTTTGTTAAAGGCATCGTATAAATTTTGCAGAAACTGTTGATTTGAACTCATGATTTTTCACCCTACACTCCGAATATCGTTTAAACAAGAAGGCTATATTTCTACCTAATGTCCTGATTTAGTTGGTTAGGTAGATTATTTCAGTATAAGCTTCAATTAGGTTGCTGTAATAGCAATTCATCGATCGCACTAAAGTACCGAGCGATCGCAAGACGATCGGATGCAATCCGCGAGTCAATTGCGCCGCTTTCGATGTCAGTAAAACTGCCAAGTCTTCTAAATTTCGAGTCCGCTGAGGATAAACGGGTTCGAGCAGACTGGGTTCGTAGTGTCGGTAGGGAATCGCTGACTCCGCCATTGTATTGCCGATCTTTAACGACTATAGGGGTTTGCGACTTGGTGGAATACACTGAAGAAGGACAGAGATAGATGAAAGCTTAATCAAGCGAGTCAGCTGCGATCGCACTAAATATCGCCTCAAAGTTCGCCTTTGCCTGCTCGAACTCCGCCACATTCCAATCGGAAACATAGTCTCGATCGAGTTGGGTTAAGCTTAAGTATGTAGGGTATCGAATTTCAATCTGGCATTCTTATTTATGATTGGCTTGCACAACAGGGAGATTTTGGATCTTCAGATTTTGTAGAGTATTGTTATGCAAGACTGACATTTGGATGAGATGAGCGAGCTGAAATAATCTGCAAATATTTAATAATGAATTAAGTCCAGGGATGGGTAATCTGTATATCCTCGTTCGCCACTGCTGTAAAATGTGGCTCGATCGTAGCGATTGAGGGGTGCATTAAGTGCAAAGCGTTTTGGTAAATCTGGGTTAGCTAGAAATAGACGACCATAAGCAACAAAGTCAGCATGATTCTTCTGCAAAACTGCTTCACCCGTTTCGCGGCTATACCCCCCGGCTGCGATAATTGCACCCTTGAAGAGTTTGCGGAAAAATGATACACCTAACCCCAAACCATCATCTGCAATTGTTACATTTCCTTGAATGCGCGGCTCAATGACATGGAGATAAGCTAAGCCAAACTGGTTTAGCGCATCAGCAACATAGCTAAAAGTCGCGGTTGGATTTGAGTCCTTCATATCATTAAAATAACTACTGGGTGATAATCGAACACCGACTTTTCCTTGTCCCCAAACTTCAACTACTGCTTGCATAACTTCTAGGAGTAAGCGTGCCCGATTTTGGATAGAACCACCATAGCTATCCAATCTCTGATTAGAGTTATCTTGCAAAAATTGATCGAGTAGATATCCGTTGGCGCTATGAATTTCAACTCCATCAAATCCAGCGGCGATCGCATTTTTTGCCCCTTGCCAGAACTGCTCTACAATTCCTGGAATTTCTGCCAATGCTAAGGCTCTGGGCGTAACATGGGGTTGCTGCCCCTCGGCGGTATCTGCCAGACAGTTCGCAGCGATCGCGCTAGGCGCAATCGGGACTTCATCTGCTGGCAGAAGTGAGGGATGAGCAACTCGTCCGGCGTGCCAGAGTTGGATAAAAATGCGTCCATCTCGATCGTGGACGGCATCAGTAACTTGCTTCCAACCTTCTATTTGTTCTGGAGTGTAAATACCAGGAGTGTTGGGGTAGCCAATGCCGTTTCGAGCAACTTGGGTTGCTTCGCTGATAATTAGTCCAGCCGACGATCTTTGAGCGTAGTAAACTGCATTCATGGGTTGAGGAATGTATCCATCGCCTGCACGGCAGCGGGTTAGCGGTGCCATAATCGTGCGATTGGGCAGTTCTAGATCGCCGAGAATGGCTGGAGAAAGTAATTTGAGTTTGTTCATCGATTTTATCCTCATTTCTAAAGCTAAAAGTGTGTTGGCGATCGCCAACAAACCAGCGCTAAATTCAAATCAGTTTAAACTCATCAGCGATGTTTGCTGAGGAATGGAAGCTCGAGATATATCAATTCTTAAAACCGGACAGTTCCACAAATAGTAGTTCGGCGCTGTAGCTGATGGTATTGTGGGTCTGCATAGGTAGCAAAATGAGCTACAGAGGCATTATCGCAAATGATTAAATCTCCCACTAGCAGCTTGTGGCGATAGATGAATTCCGGGCGATTCAGATGATTATTCAAATCCCGAATCAACCAGACACTTTTCTGATGGGAAAATCCTACAATGCCCGCTGTCAATCCCATGTTGATATAGAGTGCTTTACGTCCCGTGATGGGATGCGATCGCACAAGCGAATGCACTACGCCATTGCGATGAATCGTTTCTAGCGATTCCACCTGTTGCTTGAGTTTTTCTGGCAGCGTTTCATAAGCCAGATACGTATTAGTGAATAAAAAATCTCCTCCTTTCAGCGGTGCTTTTAGAAAATAGAACAGCGATAAATAGGTTGGTGTTTCTAGAAATGAGCCGTCATGATGCCAGTAGTGTCCTACATTTAAATAGCCTTCCTCTTCCCGATTGGATACTGGAAAGATTTCGGGATACTTGTAGTAATTAGGATGAGGATTAAATTGCTCTAATTTGCCGAAATTGCTACTAAAGGCGATCTGTTGTTCGACAGTTAAGGTTTGATTTCGCAACACAACGAGCTGATGCTCGATCAATGCATCATTCAAACAGGTCAGAGTATCTGTTGAGAGTGCCATTGACACATCAATCCCCTGAATCTCAGCTCCTAAAAATGAGGTCAGCGGGCGGATCGAAATTTCAGTTTGGGTCGGCATTGATGGATAGTTCCAATTTTTCAATGCTACCAGTATATTAAGCTATATTGCCTAAATAAATAGATAAAAACAGGCAATTTAGCGATAGAGCCTAAAATAAAAAGGTATTTTCCAGCTTTTACCTTAACAAGTTCAGAAATTATGAATTTCCATCCTGATAAACCGCTAGATGAAACCAGTTGGCAGATTCTCGCCATTTTGCAAGAGGATGCCCGCATTCCATTTAAAGAATTAGGGCAGCGGGTTGGGCTATCCTCACCAGCCGTAGCAGAACGAGTGCGTCGCTTGGAGGAAGCAGGGATTATTGCTCGCTATCGGGCAGAATTAAACCTAGAAAAATTGGGATTAGCGATCGCTGCATTCATTAGCATCAAATCCTTTGGACATCGATGCGATGAAATTCGCTTACTGATTCAAGAGTCTCCAGAGGTGGAAGCCTGCTATCGCGTCACAGGCAGCGATCATTATTTAGTGAAGGTCGTTGTTACATCCGTTAATCACTTGGAACAACTGGTCGATCGTTTTATTCCTTATGCTACAGTGACCACATCGGTAGTGTTATCTGTTCCGGTGGCTAGACGCACCATCAGCGATGCAATCTTCTCAAAAGTCCCTCAAACAGATTGAGCGATCGCACTAAATATCGCCTCAAAGTTCGCCTTTGCCTGCTCGAACTCCACCACATTCCAATCGGGAACAACATCGCGATCGAGTTGTGTTGGATTTAAGTATATCGGGTACCGAATCTCAATCTGTAAAGCCTCAACTTGGGGCATCTGCCCGTAATGTCGCGTAATATACCCGCCGTTAAAAACTTTGTTACGAACGACTTGATAACCTTTGGCTGAAAATGCAGACTCAACTGTAGAAATCAAAAACTCGAAACAACTTCGCCCATTGACATTTCCCAAGCAAACATCATCAACAATTGGCCCCATAAAACTGTGTAGGTCTAACAAGTAAACTCTACCAAATTGGTCAATTATCTGATTTAGAAGCCTTTCTAGTTGCTGATGGTATGGATGATAAAACTGATTAATTCGCCATTCGATTTGCTCTTGGGATGGAGAGATTCGGTAGAGTGGGGCATCAAACGCTGTTTTCTCAGGAATCGGCGATCGCCAAAAACTACCAAATAACGGCTCTTTAGCGGAACGATTGAGGTCTACAACATAACGACTGAACACAGCTTGTAAAACTGTAATTCCGAGATTGGGGAGAAAATCGTACAGCTTATCGAGATACCAATCCTGATTGGGAAGAAAGTTTTGGTAATCTGGGTTGAGCATTTCTGCAATCTCATCTGGTACGGCTAAACCGCTATGAGGGATATTCGCCACAATCGGGCGAAGTTCAGCTTTAGGTAACAAAAGGCGAAAAGGTTCGGTCATATAATTTAAGTAAAAATGCAGGCGATCGCACCATTAATAACTAAACTAACCTAATTAAACCTCTCCAATAATTCAATTCTTGTGGGGTGGGCATTCTGCCTGCCTGTAGGGGTTGTTACATCTCACCAAATAAAAGAGGCACAATCTCTTCAGCGCATCCTAAATACTCCTCTTTAAAGTAAGGATTTTTCGGCTCCATTGGCTCTAAATTGATTAGAATCGTTCTAGCTCCAGCATAATCTGCCGAGCGCACAAATGAAGATGCTGGCGAGACAGTTCCAGAAGTACCTATTGCGATAAAAAGATCGCAATCTCGCAGGCTGCGTTTGGCTAAACCTGCGGCAATAAACGCTTTGGCGCGAGTAAATGCAGCTTCATCCCCCGGTAAATTCAGGTGGCGATTTCCCGTAAAATCAAACACTTTGTATAAGTAAAAGTTGACCGTTTTAACGAACATGGTTAACCAAGGAAATGCGCCTAAATTTTCGGTATCGAGCAAACCGTAGACAATCCAATGTCCTTGAACTTTTGTCGCTTGCACCAGTTTGTCGCTCAATCCGCCCGCGACGGCATCGTAAACAACATCAGCACCTTGTCCGTTGGTAATTGCCATCACCCGCGCGACTAAATCTTCCTCTTCTGTGGCGATCGCATAATCTGCACCTGCATTTAACAAAACATCTCGTTTTTTACTCGTGCGAGTTGTGGCGATAATTTTAGCACCGATTTTTTTGGCGATCGCGATCGCAGCCAATCCCGTCGTGCTAGTTGCGGCTGTAATCAGCACTGTTTGATAAGGCTGCAATTTACCCAATTCCAGCAAAGCGAAATAACCCGTAAAATAAGAAAATGCAAAACTCGCACCTTTAGCCGAGTTAAATGGTTCGGGAGTTTTCATTAAACCGCGTGCGGGGAGAATTGCTGTTTCGCCAAAGTTGGCATAATCGCTAATCGAAAATGCTGGAATCGAACTCACGCGATCGCCTACTTTAAATTCCGTTACATCTTCGCCCACAGCTTCTACAATCCCGGCAATTTCATAACCAATGCGAGAAGGTAACTCCGGTACTTCTATATAAGAATTTGCCATCCATAATAAATCGGCACGATTGAGACTCATTGCTTGCACTCTCACCAGAACTTCATTCGCACGCGGTTCTGATAACGGAATTGATTCTAATTTTAGGACTTCGGGACCTCCATATTGATGGAATTTATAGACATTGGTGGTGCGTTCCATAATCAATCTCCTGAATGTTTCTTGATGGTTTGTAGAGTTCTATTTAGCGTCGATCGCTTGACTGGCTTGTTCGCGAATTTTGGCATCGGGTACAACTTCAGATTGAACCGCAAATTGGTCGTAAATTCGATGAGCGATTTTCCAGCGACCGTTTTCTTTGATTAAGCGATCGCGCACGATTCCATGTGCCAGAATTCGAGGTATATTCGATGCTTCATAGATGTCTGAGAATAGCTGGAATACGTAGATATAGCTGACTGCTTGAGCGCGATCGATGCCATCGCCGCTCACCACAATATTACCAGCCATGTGGCGAATTCCGTCAAAAAATTCAGGATTATCGATGACCCAACTTGCAAAGGTTTCGCGTCCCGTCAATTTGCCGAATATTGTATGTTCTTGAACGAAATCCTCGGTAACAGTTTGCTGGAGTGCTTCGCGATCGCGGCTATCTTCTGCTAGAAAAACTCGATTGATTAACTCGTGAATTGCGATCGTATCGGCAGCATCGAGCGGTTTTGCTTCATGCGATCGCACAATTTCTAAAGGTAGTTGGGTAACTTTCATAATAACTTTCCTCGCGTCTATCTAAAGCATTTGTTAATTAATTGCGCCGATGTTTCCCCCATCAACTCGCAGGTTTGCGCCATCAATAAAGTCAGCTAGCGGACTGGCAAGATAGGTGACAGCATTGGCAATATCATCGACATGACCGATGCGATTCACTGACAGCGGTACAACCTGGGTAATTACTTTGGGTTCGATATCTCGTTCCCAATCGTCTCCCCAACCATTTTGTTTGGCTACACCGCGCATGACTTGTTCTAAGGCGGGAGTCAAAATTGGCCCTGGAGAAACGGTATTTACTGTGATTCCCGTGCCTGACAATTCTTTCGCCAAACTAACAGTTGAATTGACCATTGCAGCTTTGGCAGCAGCATAATGAGGCATTACCGCATCGGGTTTTGTTGCCCAACCTGTAGCAATGTTGATGATGCGTCCCCAACCTTGAGTTCTCATCTGCGGAATTATTGCTTGAATCAATCGCAATGCTGAGAAAAAGTTTTGTTGAAAAGAACTTTCCCAATCTTCTAGCGATGCTGTTTTCCAATCCAACATTCCATTATCTGCACCTCCAGCATTGTTAACCAAAATATCGATACCGCCCAATGCTTTAAGAGTTTGTTCGATAACAGCAGCAGAACCTTCAATTGTGGATAAATCGCCTAATGCGATCGCAGCTTTGCCACCCGATTTTTGAATCTCATCAACCACTCGCTGCGCCCGTTCGGCATTGCGTCCGTGAATCGCTACAATTGCGCCTTCATTTGCCAAGGTTTTTGCGATCGCTTCGCCAATTCCGCTGCTGCTACCTGTCACTAATGCCCGTTTTCCTTGTAATTTCAGTTCCACGATCTGCAACCTCACAGTTGTTATTGCTTCAACGGAACAATCGTCTGTTTTGTGGCGCTTTGTTCCGATAAATCCAATTTACCAATTATCCCACTGGCTGACTAGACGGTAAAATTGAAACAGATTATCTCATTCATGGAACAATACCGATGACCTTGCTCGCCGACCTCAACGAAGTTACAATCTTTGTCAAAGTCGTTCAGGCAGGGAGTTTCATTGGGGCATCGCGCGCCCTTGACATCCCCAAAGCGACCATCAGCCGCAAAATTGCCCAACTCGAAGCCACTCTCGGCGTGCGCCTGCTGCAACGCACCACCCGCAAAGTCAATTTGACCGAAGTCGGGCGACTTTACTTCGATCGCTGCGTCCGAGTGTTGGAAGATTTAGAAGCGGCTAATTTAGCGATCGCGGAAATGCAAGCCATTCCCTACGGCACGTTGCGTTTATCGGCATCGATTGTGTTTGGAGTGACGTTTCTCCATCATTGGATTGCTGAATTTATGCGGCTATACCCGCAAATCAATGTCGAAGTATTGCTGACGAATCAATATGTAGATATGGTCGCCAAAGGTATCGATGCAGCGATTCGATCTGGCACGTCCGATTCTTCCCTCGTCAGCCATCGTTTGGGTGCGGTTCCTTACTGGATTTGTGCCAGTCCAACTTACCTGGCAACTCATCCCGAACCCACCCATCCTCAAGAATTAACCCAACATATTTGTTTGAGCATTGTTTCAGACAATCTATTAGAAATTATTCCCTGGAGTTTGAAGCGAGGTAAGGAAATTGTAGAAATCAAACTTCCCAATCGTCTGCGAGCGAATGATTTTCTATTTATCAAGCAATTGATGGTTTCTGGAGGTGGAATTGGGTTTATGCCTAGCACTTTAGCAATCGATGAAATTCAGTCTGGAACGCTGGTGAGATTGCTGGCTGATTGGCAGTTGGCAGAGCGGGATTTGTATTTAGTTTATCCAAGCGATCGCCATCTTTCCCCCAAATTGCGCGCTTGGGTAGAGTTTGTGTATCAACAGGTTACGCCCCAAGCTCCTTGGTTAATCGACCAACATTAAGGAAGCAGAAGGCAGAAGGGAATCCCCATAAATAAACGATCTTGTTGGTCAATCAATTGCGGAGTTTGGCCCCTCCCCAACCCCTCCCCGCTTCGGGGAGGGGCTTCAAGACTCCGGCTCCCCCAACGCTAGCAGGGAA
>DNGG01000076.1:8352-11482 GCA_003486675.1 Cyanobacteria bacterium UBA11372 | reverse complement strand
GTAAAACCCGCCCCTACAGCGTTGCGTTTTATTGCCCAACGCCAAATTTTATCTAGGATTATACTGATAGCGATCGCACTGGCAAAGGCGATGACAATTCTAAAGGTAACTCCCGTATAGCGACTGGGGAGGTGTAATTTAAATAGTACGGCATGAGCCGCAAAAAACATGGCAATCGATGCGATGACAATTTGGCCTAAAATTGCCGATGAATTGGTTAGTTGCTTGAGCAAGGGAAAGCGGGAGCGAAATCCTACTAAAATTGGCAATAACAATCCAAAAAGGAGAGTTACCGGCGTAAATAAAGAGCGGGGAAACATGCCGCTACGGTATCCGGTGAAGATAAATTTAAACAAATCTCGCTGAAAAAAGTTAGATCGTCCTCCTGGTAAAAATTCGGGTAATTTTCTCGCCTCTGATGCGGTAATTGTAGGGCCAAATTGCGAGGAACTTAAAGCAAAGGGCAATAAGACTAAAAAAGCCACTCCCAATCCGGTTAGACATAATATCAAATCCTTGCGATTTGGGGATAGTTTGGGGCGCCAATTCTGCCAGCGGAATAAGCGCAAAATTAAGATAAACGAAGCGATGAAAACGCATTGAGGATAGAAGAGTCCTAAGAGTGCGATCGCAATTCCCATCCCCAGCAAATTCCGCTGCAATAAATAATACAAAAACCCTAAAAATATCGGATAAACAAACCCTCTGGGCGTGGCGGAAACAATATCATCTTTCATCCATAAATTCTGATTTAGCAGCAAGGTTGAGATCAAGGCAGTTGCTGGTATTGGTAACAGTTGCATCGAGATGCCAAAACAGTAAGCTGTGGTAATCAATCCCAAGAAAATTGGCAAGAATTTATTCAGCACTAGGGGATTGATTCCCAACAGGGCAGGGAGTTGGTAAACTGCTTTGTAACCTGCGGGTGCAACTGACTGGAAATAATCGGCAATTAGGTCATTTGGGAATAATTCCGGATCGATAAATCTCACCATCCAGAATACATGCTGCCGCGCATCATCCTGCACCACATATTCGCCGCTAAACGCTTTTTGCAGCGCCATTAATGCATAAATAAAGCCGAAAGTCAAGCTTAAACTCAACCAGAATTTAGGTTTTGCAGCGGTAAAAAATTTGTGGATTTGTAACATAGGGAATTTTAGATTTTAGATTTTAGATTTTAGATTTTAGATTTTAGATTTTATTTAAATCTGCAATCTGAAATCTAAAATCTGCCATTACCAAAAAACTTATAACCGATTACTGCGCTTATCGATCATGTCAGCTAGGAGGGCGAACATGCCAATCTGGGTGGCGGCGACGAAGAGAATTAGGGTTTTTTCGGTTAAGTCTTGGCGAATGAAGATGTCTTGAGACAGGGTAATCAAAAAACCGATAAAAAATGCGGTGGCGACTGGTAAAAATACGCGCAGGGGGGCGAAGTAAACTCCGATTCGCAAAATAATCTGCACGAAACCTAACGTATCGCGGATGGGTTTAATCTTGCTTTTGCCGACGCGGTTGCGATAATCTACTGGTTCGTAATGGACGACGTAATGATTGGTTAGCATTGCCAAGGTAATCGTTGTCGTGAAGCTAAAGGTATCGGGCAAGATGTTTAAAAATCTTTCGGCGATACTTTTGCGAAAGACGCGCATTCCGCTGTTTAAATCTGGAATTTTCCGCCTGACTACCCATTGGGCAAAATGGACGAGAAACCATTTGGGAATTTTGCGAATCGGGGAATATTGAACGTTTGCACCTGTCCTCGCACCTACTACCATATCAGCTTCGGTTGCGAGGGCGACTAATTCGGGAATTCTTTCGTTGGGATAAGTTCCATCGGCGTCGGTAATCGCAATTAAAGGATATTTGGCGTTGCGAATTCCGGTTTTAAGTGCGGCGCCATATCCCCAGTTGCGCCCGTGTTCGATTAATCTGATATGCTTACAAGAACGCAGGATATCGCCGGTTCTATCGGTAGATCCATCGTTGATAACTAAAATTTCGTATTTGCATCCGGCGGCGTCAAAGGTTGCGTGCAAATGGGCGATGGTTTCTGCTACCGCTTCCTCTTCGTTATATACGGGAAGGATGAGGGAAAAAGGCGGATAGGCAGTTTTTGTGGAAACGCCGTTGCTATTTTGTGTCTCTGTACGTCCAAAGTTGGAGGTTGTTTCCCCCAGTCGGTTGATTTCTCGCACGATTTGCACTCCTCCTAATCGCACCACTCCCATATAGTACAGGACGGAGCGAAAAATCTATATGCAGAAACCGGGTTTCTTTGTAGGTTGGGTTTCGTACCTCAACCCAACCTACAAAATAGTCGAGTTTTCAGTTTGGCGAAGGTATTGTCTGAAAAACCCGATTTCTTCCTGCTGTCATATATTATTGTTATTTGGTACTTTTAACGTCAATCTGGAGCTAAAAATACCGTTTGTGGCAATGTTGATGTCGCGACTGCATAAATTTTTGACCAATTCCGGGAGTCGAGTAGCGAGTTCATCTGTAGCGTTTTGGTTTATTTTAAGTCTAACTTTGGCAGTTGTTTACAGCATCCCGGCGCTGGGGGAAGCTTTTAGCGGCGAATTTGTGGTGCAGGATGATGCCAGACAGCATGTATTCTGGATGCAGCGGTTTGTTGACTCGAATCTGTTTCCCAAGGATTTGATGGCAGATTATTTTCAATCGGTGGCGCCTGCGGGATACACTTGGGTCTATCGGTTGATGGCGATTGTGGGAATTGAACCGCTTTTGCTGCATAAATTATTGCCGCCGGTTTTGGGAGCGATCGCAACCTGTTATTGTTTTGGCATCTGCGTGGAATTGTTACCCATACCCATCAGCGGTTTTATCGGTGCGTTGTTGCTCAATCAAACTTTGTGGATGCGGGATGATATTGTGGCGGCGACGCCCGTTGCTTTTGTCTATCCGCTGTTGCTGGCATTTTTGTATTATTTGCTCAAACGCAATCTGTTGGGAGTGGCGAGTGCGATCGCATTAATCGGACTTTTTTATCCCCAATGCGTCTTCGTCTGCTCTGGCATCCTCATCTTACAGCTAGTCTGCCAAATCGGAAACAGACGTTGTAGGGGCGGGTTTCACCCACAATCTTTGACTCTCACAAATA
>DNGG01000076.1:0-7992 GCA_003486675.1 Cyanobacteria bacterium UBA11372 | reverse complement strand
AATAATATCTCTAAACCCGCCCCCGTCGGAGATGCGGGGAAAGTACCCATCCGCTTTTACATTATTACCTTAGCAGTTGCCCTTTTAATTTTATTACCCTACGCTTTCAAACCTTCAGAATTTGGCCCAATTATCAGTGCTGCTGAAGCGAAAACCTTGCCCGCTTTTCTCCCCGATGGATGGTCGAACTTTTTTCACAAAAATCCGATTAAATTTTGGTTTTGCGGTAAGCGCAGCGGTATCTTACCCACCGAGTGGTGCGGATTGGCATTTAAATATTCTTTCCTTTTAATTCCGCCCCAATTATGGGCAGCGTTGGCGTTGCCTATACTGCTGCGAAATCCGAATCGATTTCCTTTAGTAAAGCAGATGCGCGAGATCGATATCTTGCCGCAAATATTGATAGCATCGGTGTCGTGGTTTTTGATTGCCCACGCCCTGCTGTTTAAATTGCATTTGCCGAATCGATATACCGAACATAGCTTTAGGATTGTAGTTGCGATCGCCGCCACCATTACCATTACGTCGCTACTCGATACCCTGCTCAATTACCAATTATCCATCCCCAATCCCAAATCTAAAATCTTAAATCTAAAATCTAAAATTACCCTATCTTTCCTGATCGCCTTTGCTCTCTTTTTATATCCACCCATTTTAAAATTGCAGGATTACTCTTTCGCCGCCGATAGTTATGCCGTTGCTGAAGTGCCAGCGCTGCACAAGTTCTTCCTGTCGCAACCGAAAGATATTACGATTGCATCTATTGCCAAAGAAGCAAATAACATACCCAGCTTCGCCTACCGATCAATTTTAGTCGGCGGACAAGGATATGCTTTGCCCTATCACAAAAAGTATTATGCTCAAATTCAGCAGCGCACCTTGGATCTAATTAGCGCTCAATACAGTACTGATTTAAAACAAGTACGGCGCTTTATTCAAAGCTATGGGGTAGATTTGTGGTTGCTAGAGCGAGCCGCTTTTACGTTATACTATGTAGAAAATAATAATTGGATGGAGGAGTTTCAAGCCAAACAACCAATCGTGGAAAAGATCAAAAAAGGTACTATACCAACTTTATCAACTCTGTTGGATAAATGTTCTGTATTCGATACGGAAACATTTGCTGTCTTGCAAGCGTCATGTATTCTCAAACAGCCCAATTAACTGGTGACAGATTTATGTGTAGGGGCGAGTTTTACCAAGCGCCAACTGCGAGATATCTGATTAAACCCGCCCCGGCAGATGAAACAACGAGTGTGAGAAATTAATATAAATAATAGGAGTGAAAATTTTGAAAGCATATCTAAAATCGGTAAATCAATTTAAAATAGCCCTGTTTATCATCTTGTGTTTTAGCATTTTTATTAATAGTTACAGCCTGGGATGGGGTTTGCCCAGTTTTAACGCCTGGGCGGCGGATGAACTCATCCCTTCAAGGGTTATCGATGGTATTGAAAAAGGTTTCTCTAATGGCTGGCATTTTAAATATCCGCCGTTTCATTTTTATATTTTAACTATCTTATATTCGCCGATTTTACTGCTTGATAAGTTGCAGCTAGTAGATGTTAATAGTCTGCCCACCTACACGATACTTTTTTATATTGGCAGATTTACTAGCGTCATTATGGGTGCTGGACTTGTATTTGTCACCTACTTATGCGGGCGCGAACTTTATGAAGAAAGGGCAGCCGTTTTCGCCGCGTTGATTTCTGCTTTGTTATGTCCTTTTGTTTACTATGCCAAAACGATGAATTTAGAAGTGCCTTACCTGTTTTGGGTAATGCTTTCTATGTGGTTTTTTATCCGGATATTAAAACATCAAAAAATAGCAGATTACTTGTTGTTTTCAGCTACGGCAGCGATCGCAGTCGGTACGAAAGACCAAGCTTATGGATTATACATCTTAACGCCTATATTTATCATCTACCAAAACTACCTATATTTGAAGCAAAATAACAAGGATGCACGGCTTAAAGATGCGATAATGGATGAGAAGGTATTGCTGGCGATCGCTCTAGGATTTACTATCTTTTTTAGCATCCACAATATCTTATTTAATTTCCCAGGTTTTATCAAACACGTTAATTTAATTACCGCAGGAGATGCCCAAATCCGCCCGCGATTTGAAAGAAATATATTCGGTTACTTCAGCATGTTTTTGCAAAGTTTCCGACATATCAGATTTGCTTTTGGATGGCCTTTATATTGTTTATGTATGTTGGGTTTTTTTAGGGCTTTATTAAATAGAAAGAAATCCTATTTACTATTGTGCCTTTTAGTACCAATTGTTTCTTATTACCTATTTTATATCAGCGTTGTTTTTTATAATAACGTCAGATATCTACTGCCTTCTTGTTTAATCCTTGCCTTATTTGGAGGACAGTTTATCGCCGAATTACTAAATCCAGCCCAGAAATTTTTTAAAGCAAAAGCAATTTTAATAACTGCGATATTCGTTTATACATTTGCTTATGCATTTTCAGTAAATGTACTGATGGAGAACGATTCGAGGTATTATGTAGAAAAATGGATGGAACAGAATATCAGCAAGAATGAAGTTGTTTTGGGAGCAGGCGATCGCAAGTACTTACCCCGCCTAGAAAACTACAAATCAGAAGTGTCAAGAAAACCCACACTAGCAGTTTTAGCCAAAACCAATCCCGACTATATTATTGGCACAAGCGGTTACGATATCCGCCGCTTTGAAACGACTCGCCCCGAATACGAATTTTTCGATAAATTAAACCGTGGGGAATTAGGCTACAAGCTACTGTTTACGTATAAATCTCATCCCAAATGGGATTTATTCAACCAGGAAGAATTACGTTATAGAGACATCGATCAAATGTACATTTATTCAAACTTTGACAAAATTAACCCGGAAATCCGGGTATTTAGAAAAAACAAGTAAGACAGGGTAATCTCATGTTAAAGTTTAAACAATATTTAAAATTAAACTATTTTTTGGCAATCGTTATAGCGTTAGGAATCTTTTTTCGATTTGCCAACATCGACAAAAAAGTTTACTGGTACGATGAAACCGTCACATCAATACGCTTGTCGGGTTATACAAAAGAAGATTTTTCCGATTTAGTTAGCGATAGTCAGGTTATTAAAATAGCAGATTTACAGAAGTATCAACAGCCAGATCCGAAAAAAGATTTAATCGATACTATTAGATCCTTAGCAGTAGAAAACCCCGAACATCCGCCACTTTATTTTATGCTGGCGCGACTTTGGGGGCAGGGTTTTGGTTATTCTCCAGCGGCGATGAGAAGTTTTTCTGCTGCAATTAGCTTGCTGGCGTTGCCGTTAATTTATTGGTTATGTCGAGAATTATTTGAATTACCGCTAACGGGATGGATTGCGATCGCACTTTTATCAATCTCCCCATTACACGTGCTTTACGCCCAAGAAGCAAGGGGTTACAGTTTGTGGACGGTAACAATTTTACTATCTAGCGCCGCAATGTTGCGGGCGATGCGACTTAATAAAACCATAAATTGGGCGCTTTACACGCTCACTCTAGTGGTGGGATTGTATACAAATTTACTGACGGTGCTGGTGGCGATCGCCCATGGTATCTATGTCATTATTGTGAAAAAAATTAGATTTAGTCAGACTTTTACCGCTTATTTTATATCATCATTATCAGCGTTTATAGCTTTTTTCCCTTGGTTTTTCTTAATGTTGACTAACTTCAACGATATCGACTGGGTGAAAAATCAAATTCCGCTACCGACTTTAGTTAGCAGGTGGTTGCTTAACTTTAGCGCTATTTTTTTCGATGCTGGTATTGGATACGCCGACAATTTTATCGATATCAAAAGTGGTTACGACAACTTGCAGATTAACTTTACCAACCCGCTGACATATGCCATTATACCAATTTTAATTATCATCCTTTACGCGATTGTTTTTTTGTTCATATACTCTGAAAACAGAGTTTGGTTGTTTATTTTAATTTTGATGGTTGCACCGACTCTACCTTTGTTATTGAAAGATTTAATTGACGGTGGACAGCGTTCGAGTATTCCTCGCTATTTAATTCCCTGTTATTTAGCCATTCAATTAGCGGTTGCTTACTTAATTTCTCATTATCAGCCACAGAAACTGTGGCGGATAATTGCCGTTATCATAATTTCCGCAGGAGTTGTATCCTGTGCAATTAGTTCTCAAGCAGAAACGTGGTGGAATAAATATAGCAGCTATTACAATCCCCCAGTGGCACGGATTGTTAACCAGACTAAGCAACCGCTTTTGATCGGAAGTAATGCAATTCGAGTCACATCTCTTAGTTATTTGCTTGAGCCAAAAGTCAACCTAATGTTAGTAAAAGAACCCAACGTTCCTAAAATTCCTGGAAAGTTCAGCGATGTGTTTTTATTTCGACCAGCAAAAAGCTTAAAATCGGGAATTGAACAACAACGTTACAAATTAGAACTCGTTCACGAATCTGGGGATTTGTGGAGAATTAAGCGCTAGTAATTATATGTCCCTGTCAGGAAAAGCGCAATCTGAAGTTGTAGTTATTGAATGTCATTGAGGCAGAATAAGATTGATGAATATTACTATTAAAACTATCGCGATCGCCACCGTAACATTATTGCCGATGGCAGCATCACCCTTAGCGATCGCCACAAATTCTTTGGCACCAATCACCGTCGCACAATCAGTCAATTTAAGGGATACTCTAATTATTCCAGGAGAGCGGGTTGGACCGATAACACGCAATACCACTCGTCGCGATTTAACCAGACTATTTGGCGCATCTCGTTTGCGGGATAAAACTATTCCCGGCCCCGAAGGAATAGGTGAGTTTGCTGCTACCGAAGTAAACTTGGGAAGAGAGCGATCTTTCACCGTTGTTTGGAGTAATTCCGCGCGGACTCAAGTAGGAACTGTGCGAAATTTTGGCACAGCTTGGAAAACCCGCGAAGGGATTGGCGTCGGTACTTCTTTAACAGAATTACGCCGCATTTTAGGTGAATTTCAAATATCTGGACTTGGATGGGACTACGGCGGTACAGTTATGTTGGAAAAAACTCGACTTGCGCGCTATCGAGGGGGTTTGATTTTGATAGTCGATGCTGCACCCAATGCGGGGCAGCGTTTTCCGAATAATTATCAAGCAGTTTCAGGGGATAGCATATTTTCTTCTAACAATCCTAATTGGCGACCTTTAGGCATCCGAGTATCAGAAATGATTGTAACCTTAACTCCAGATGAAGGTATTTAACGTAAGTTGCTAGTTACATCCAATGACGCTGGTAATTGATAATGGGTAATCGGTAATTGTCACGATTACACCACCAATCAATCCAATTAGCAATTAGCAATTAGCAATTAGCAATTACCACTGTTTAATTCTATTTGGTTTTGTTGATACATTCCGCCTGTAAAACAACCAAATTCTCCACCTCGAAAACTTTACAGCGATTCGTAACTTTTGATAAAGCAGGGATAGCACCCTGCTTTAATCTTTCTATTGCTGCTTTTGTCGCCGGTTGGTATTGTGCCAGCCATTCATCGTTAGCTACATAGTCGGTTGTAAAAGCAGTGCGTTCGATTAACCAAAAATCTACCCCATACTTTTTGATAAAATCTTTGACTTCTTTGATGTTTGGACTATATTGAGCGCGAATTAAATCGCTAGTTCGCTGGCGAAATTCATTATAATAACCGACTTGATAGGGAACCGCATATTTTCTCCCTGTTAAAATAGAACGCTGCGAAAATGACGGCAAGTTATTCGCTTCTTCCGCCAAAGATGCAATCAAAATATCTTTCGGTTGCTTTTTGAAATACTCGTATAATGCTGGCGTTTTACCGATTCGATAATTTGTTTCGGGGAAATCAGGCACGAAAGCAGGATAGAATATTAAAAGCAAAAGCATTCCCATGCAGAGTTTGGGAACGATAGATAAAGGTATAAGAAAGAAAGGATCTTCTTTCGCACTTGTGAGAATTTTATCGATCAGGATAGTTAGAGCGATCGCACCCGCAAAAGACATAATTATTCGCAGGTTATATCCCGTATACCGACTGGGAACGTGCAGTTTAAAGATAGTAGCATGAGCTAGAAAAAACATTACCAACGATGCCAGCAATATCTGCAATAATAAAACCCCATTTTTCACCTGCTTAGCCAAATTAAACTTATCCGAAAATACCATAAAAATTGGCATCAACACCCCCAACCAAAGCGTCGCCGGAGCAAAAAAGTATCGGGGAAAAAAGCCGCTACGCCGTCCGTTAATCCAAAAATGCCAAGGATTTTCGTGGAAAAACTGCGTCCTTCCTCCTGGTAAGAAATCCGGTAATTGCCTTGCCGCTTCAGCAGTAATAGTAGGGCCGAATTTTGAAGAAATCAAAGCATAAGGTAACAGCACTAAAAAAGCAACTCCCAATCCAGTGGCACACAATAATAAATCTGACCGATTATTTTGCCAATCTACAACGCGCAAAACTAATAGAACAACCGCCACGAAAGTGTATTGAGGATAAAACGAACCTAAGAGAGCGATCGCAACTGCTACCCCTGCCAAATTCCGCCGCAACAAGTAATACAAAAACGCCATAAAAAAAGGATACAAAAACGCTCTTGGCGTGCCAGAAACCAAATCGTCCTTCATCCAAATAGCCTGATTCAGCAGCAACGTTGCCATAAAACCCGTCGCCGGTATTGGCAACAATTGCATCGACACTCCAAAACAATAGCAAGTCGTAACTATCCCCAACACCATTGGCAACAATTTATTCAGTAAAAGCGGATTAATTCCCCACCCCGCCGCTAACTGATAAACCGCCTTATATCCCCCAGGCGCAACCGATTGAAAATAATCAGCAATTAAATCCTTTGGAAATAACTTTGGATCTAAAAATCGCAGCATCCAAAACACATGCTGTCGCGCATCATCTTGCACCACATATTCGCTAGCAAATCCTTCCCTTAATCCCAAAAAAGCATAAAGTACAGAAAATGCCAAACTGAGACAAAACCAAAACCTCAACCTGCCACTACCAGGTTTAGTTTCATGACTTATTAAGAATTGTTGCAGTCGCGCGATCGCCATAACACCCCGATATTTTTTACAGTTACTTAAAAATTCTGCATCCTCTGTGCCAGGAGCGGTTCATTAATTTTCACAAATCAAAAATTTGCAATAACCTATGCTAAAACAGTCGATGACTGCCAACATTACCCCATTCCATGCAAATTCAATTAGTTTACAACGACCCTCCCACCGCAGCACAACCTCGCCAAATCACCATAGAAACACCCATCGCCCTTGGACGAGAAGCCGCCCGAATGCCTGTCCAAATCGAAGGGCGTCGAGTTGCCCAAATAATTTTATCAGCCGACGAGCGCGTCTCGCGATTTCACGCCGAACTCGACTATAAAAACGGTCAATTAGTCATCACCGATCGTAGCAGCAGCGGCACTTTTATCAACGGCATCCCTCAAACACAGACAGTGTTAAATAGCGGCGATATAGTACAAATTGGTTCGTATCATATCCGGATAAATTTTACCGTACCATCCCCAGTAAATTTAGATCAAATTGGCCTGCGTTGGGAAGATCCCACAACCGGAGAAACAAACGAATCAATCTTAGCAATTCCCATCGCCCTCGGACGAGAAATTGTCCGAATGCCAGCAGAAATTCAAGGGCTTCCCGTCTCCCGAATCCTATTAGATAGTCTCCAAGTTTCCCGCTACCACGCTTTTATTAACCGAGTCAACGGTAATTTAGTTCTCACCGATCAAAACAGTACCACAGGTACTTTAGTCAACGGCATACGTCAGAAACAAACCGTTTTAGCTAACGGAGATATCATCCAAATTGGCCCTTATCAAATAGCCGTAAACTTAGCAGCAATTCCTCGCGTCGTAACCGTACCGGGAACCGTTATCGGAGGCAATACACCGCCAGTACAACCTTTATCTGTAATTGGTTTTAACCCGGATACAGGATTATTAGCGCCCGC
>DNGG01000073.1:25881-27690 GCA_003486675.1 Cyanobacteria bacterium UBA11372 | reverse complement strand
CCCAGGCTCAGCCTGGGAACCAGCCAGGGAGGCTCTGCCTCCGGTAGCTTTTGCTAAACTTAGTACCATTAGATTTCAACCTTTAATATTCCCAATCGGACTCAGGCGCACCACCTTCTTACTAATCCCAGCTAACTCAGCAGCTTCAATCACATCGTCGATATTCTTATACGCACCACCAGCTTCTTCAGCAAGCCCCGCCCAGGAAGTACTGCGAATATAAATACCTCGCTTTTCTAGATCTTTTTGCAACGTTTCTCCCCGCCAAGTTTTGCGCGCTTTAGTCCGACTCATACTGCGCCCGCTACCATGTGCAGTACTAAAAAAACTTTGTTCCCCGCTACTAACTCCAACTAATAAATAAGATCCAGTTTCCATGCTACCGCCGATAATAACAGGTTGACCAACAGTTTGATATTGTTGGGGAACATCTGCCATGTTGGGACCAAAAGCGCGGGTTGCACCCTTACGATGAACTAACAGATTGCGCTCAACTCCATCTACAATATGTCTTTCTAACTTGGCGGTATTATGCGCCACATCGTAAACCACATGCATTCCCAAATCTTCGGCATCGGTGCCAAATATCTCAGAAAATACTTCGCGGATGCGGTGTAAAATTACTTGGCGGTTGGCAAAGGACATGTTTAAACCGCACTTCATCGCTTTAAAATAAGCTTGTCCTTCCGGCGAGTTAAACGGCGCGCAGGCAAGTTCCCGATCTAAAATTTTAATGCCGTACTTGCTTTCCATTACTTTGAGGAAAACTTGCAGATAGTCGGTGGCGACTTGGTGTCCAAATCCGCGACTACCGCAGTGAAACATCACTACTACTTGATCTGGTTGGGTAATGCCAAAAGTTGCAGCTAATTCGGGATCGAAGATGTCCTGTTTTCTGGCAACTTGTATTTCTAGATAGTGATTACCCGATCCTAAAGTACCTATTTGATTAAATCCTCGATCGATGGCTTTTTCGCTAATTTTTGACGAGTCTGCACCCTCGATGCATCCGTTTTCTTCAGTTACATCTAAATCTTCTTCCCATCCATAACCGTTGCGGATGCACCATTGGGAACCTTGTTCGACAACTTGGCGAAATTCTTGCCGGGAAATTTTGACAAAACCTGTGCTGCCGACTCCGGCGGGTACTCTTTCGTAAAGTCTATCTACGAGTTTTTTGATGTAAGGTTTAACGTCTTTGTAGGTGAGGTTTGTTACTACTAAACGCATTCCGCAGTTGATATCAAAACCGATACCGCCGGGAGAAATTACCCCGCCTGCTTCGACATCCATCGCGGCAACGCCACCGATGGGAAATCCATAACCAAAGTGTCCGTCTGGCATACACAAGGCGTATTTGGTGATGCCTGGAAGGGTGGCGACGTTGGTTACTTGATCGTATACGCCATCGTCCATGTCACGCATTAATTTTTCGGTGGCATATATGCGGGCGGGTACTCGCATTCCTTCTTTGTAGGAAATGGGTATTTCCCACACGGTGTCGGATATTTGTTGGATTATTTGTTCTATATTTGCCATGAGATGTTCTCCTGGCTATACTCTTTGTTATTTTAGGGGGTAGTTTTTGATTGTTTGTCCCTCTACAGTGGGAGATCTGGATCTAGAAACCCGGTTTCTTAAACAACAACTTCGCCAATTTTCTGCAACGCCCCCATGCTAAAGCATGGGGCTATACAAACAAAGCCTGCCTACGCAGGCTCAAATCATTACAGCTAAAGCATGGGGCTATACAAACAAAGCCTGCCTACGCAGGCTTAAATCATTACAGGCTGCGGAGGCAGCCAAAGT
>DNGG01000073.1:8503-25543 GCA_003486675.1 Cyanobacteria bacterium UBA11372 | reverse complement strand
GTTTGTGTAGCGACACTCTTAAGAGTGTCGAATTGTGGCGAAGGTATTATTAAAGAAACCGGGTTTCTGAATTAACCTTCTACTATTTGCCAGAAGCGATCGCTTTCTACCAACGCATCAAAGTCTGGGTCGTTTTTCGCTTGTTCGCGATATTTTGGATCGATAGCGATCGCTCTTTCTAAGTTTTCTAATGCTAGTTTTGTCCGCTCTTGCAATGCATAACAAAGCGCTTTGTTGTAATATGCAATAGCATATTTCGGGTCTATTTGCAAGGCGCGGTCTAAACTTTCGATTGCTTCTAGATCGCGTTCTAGTTTGATCAGCATTTCGCCTTTGTAGTTCCACGCTTTATGGGAGTCGGGGTTGAGTTCGATGGCGCGTTCAAAGGATGCGCGAGCTTCTTCATAGCGTTTTAATACTCCTAATGCTAAGCCGCGATTGATCCAGGTTACTGCATGGTCTGGTTCGATTTCAACGGCTTTGTCAAAGGATTTGAATGCTGCTTCGGATTGTTCTAGGGTACCTAATATGACGCCGCGATTCACCCATGCTTCGCGATCGCTTGGATTTATTTCTAATGCTTTGTCGAAGGATGCGATCGCTTCTTCATAGCGTTTCAATTTTCCTAGTGTCATTCCTCTTTGGAACCAAGCTTTCTCGTTTTGGGGTTGAATTTCTACGAGTTGGTTAAAGGTGGAATATGCTACTTCATACCGCTTTAATTCTTTGAGGGCTAAACCACGATGATATAAGGTATCGGGGTCATCTGGTTTGAATTGCAGGGTTTTATCGAAGGATGCGATCGCTTCGTTATATTGCTTTAATTCCCAAAATGCGAGGCCGCGATTATACCATACTTTGGCATTATCTGGTTTGAGGTCGATGGCTTGTTCGTAGTTAGCGATCGCTTCTTCATAACGCTGTTGCGCCAATAATTCATCGCCTTTGTTCGCGTAATCATCGGGATTCAAAAATAATTGGGGATTGTTAGCTTTGAGGCGTTCCATTTCTTCGCTCAAAGCTATAACTTTTGGCATTACTTCGGGGATGACTGCTTCGGCAATAGATATGGGCGATTTATCTGCTAATTCCTGCAATATTTGCTCTTTTTGTGCTTTTATTTCGGCGAATAATTCAGCCAACCTTGTCGAATAGGTTGTTTCAAAGTTTTCCATATTCTGGTTGGTTTTATCCTTTTGCGCCTCAATATCTGTTTGGAATTGGGACAAGAAGGTTGTGATGTCGCTTTCGAGTCTTTCCAGATTTTGTAATGCTTTATCTTTCCGCTTTTGAATCTCTGTTTTAACTAGGTTAAATTGACCTGCTACTTCGGTTGCTAATTGTTCTAAGCTTTGCAGGGTTTGCTTTTTCTTGTCTCGAATATCGGTGCGAGAGCTTTCTACTTCATTGGCAAATTGGGATTCTATATTTTTTAAGCTGGCGAGTATGCCATCCATTTGCCCTTGAATTTGGGCATGAGATTCTGAAAGTTGGCCCCTTTGAGCAACTCCCATTTGCTCCATCTTTTGCAATGCTTGCTCGTGTAGCTGTTGAGCTTTTTTGGCTGCTTCTGAATGAATTAAATTCATTTGCGGCACAAAATCTTTTTCGAGTTTGCTCAGATTCTCTAAAAGCGAATCGCGGTGCTTTCTCACTTCTGACTGAAGTTGTCCCACTTGAACAGCAAACTCGGTTTCGGCTTGTTTTAAGCTGTGCAATACAGCATCTTTTTCTCCTTTAACTTCTGCCTGCATTCCCGTTAGCTGGGGTGCAAAGTCGGCGCTTAATTTTTCCAGGTTTTGAAGTATTAATCCTCGTTGCTTTTGCAATCCGGTTTGCAGTTCGGCTAGTTGGTTACCAAACTCGTTGCCCAATCTTTGTAAATTGTCTAAAATTGCTTGCTTTTGCTGTTGCACATCGGTTTGAATTCCCGCTAGCTGGGGCGCAAAGTCGGCGCTGACTTTCTCTAAATCTTGAACGATTAAATCTCGCTGTTTGTGTAAGTTGGCTTGGATTTGAGCCATGCGAGATGCAAACTCGGCTTCGGATGTGGCTAAATTTTGCAATACTGCTTCTTTCTGCCCGTTAACGTTCGCTTCTATGACTTGTAACTGGGGTGAAAATTCGGCGCTCAATTTGGCTAAATTATCCAGCAGCAATACTTTTTGCTGTTCTGCATCTGACTTGAGATCTACCAGTTGATGCCTCAAGTCTGTTTCTAAGTTTCTAATCGTGGCGTGGGCGGATTGAATTTGCGTTTCTAATTCGGTGATTCCCTGTTGTTTAGACTCGGATAATTCTGCGAGCAATTTCGAGGTGTTTTCCCGTTTAGTGCCGATATCGTGCTTAAAGTTTTTGGCTTCTTCGTGAATATCGTCTTCCAGGTTTTCCGCCTCTTCGAGCAATCTTTGCACTTCTTGATTTGCTTGCGCCAGCTTGGTTTCTAAATCTTTGACTTCTTTGAGGTGATTTCTGACAATTTCTGCGACTTCGTGAATCACCGCTTTCCGTAGTAGGAATAAAGCCGCGATCGCACCCGCTATCAGCAGCGCTAAAATAGCCAGCATGACGTTAAACAGCGTCGTCGTCCGCGCAAAAGCGCTCCTCGCCTCAGCTTGCACTTGCTCTTGCACGCGCTGTTGTTGGCGCAAACGCTCCAATTCTTGTCGTTCCTGCTTGGAAATTCCAGGAGCAGTCTGAGCTAAAGTAGGTTGTTCGCTGACAAAACCAACAGACAATAGCAAGGTGGAAAGCACAACGTTGCGTTGGGATAATATTAAGGCGAAAAGATTGAGATTTTGGCGCTGCATTTTCATCCCCCAAATAAACTGTTGTTCCACTACTTGCTAACCTGCTAATGGCTCAAGATATTACCACGGCTGCATTTTCAGATGCTAGCACGTTGCATGGAGCGTTGTGCTTCGATCTGGTTTTAGAATCATTTGGCGAAAACCGTTAGCAAAACCGGGCCTAACAGGTGATAGTGACCCAAACAGTTTAATCGTACCTGTTTTCCCAAGCGATCGCGCGCCCCCCGACTATAAAACCGCACCCCACCCGGAGAAACGGGAACATACGCCGACTCGGACTCAGACTGTCTGCCCGTGGTAATATCGACCAAATAAAACCGACCGTTGGGACGCAACACGCGACTGACTTGCTGAAAAACTTGCTCGGGCGAGTCATAGTGCAGAAAACTCAGCGTATTAAAGACAGCATCAAACTGATTTTCCGCAAAAGGCAGCGCGATCGCATTCCCTTCTATAAAGATGATACGGGGTCGGTGACGGTTATGGGCGCGCGCTTGCCGAATCATTTCGGCAGAAAAATCCAATCCCGTCGCTTGTAAAGTCGGTTCCTGACTTGCCAAACGATCGAGCAGGCGTCCGGTGCCGCATCCAATATCAAGCACATTCGCTTGCTTGGGTAACTCAACATATTCGAGCAACCGCTTGTGAATTGCCTGATAAAACACCGATGGAAACAAAGTATCGTAAGAACTTGCCCACCGATCGAATAATTGCTGTTTGTTATTCGGTATCCGATTAATCATATCATGTCTTTTCGCAACAGTTGTGTAACTGCTAATAGCTAATCGTTAATGGCAGCTATCGAAGCAATGAGCAATGAGCAATGAGCAATTAGCAATTAGCAATTAGCAATTATGTTTCTTGCTTTGGCAAATCGGGATTTCAATCCACAACTCGGTTCCCCGACCGGGTTCTGAAGAAAACCACAAATTTCCCCCATGTTTTTCTACTACAATTTGGTAGCTGACTGCTAGCCCTAAACCAGTGCCTTGACCGACTGGTTTAGTCGTAAAGAAGGGGTCAAAGATGTATTTCTTTACCGATTCTGTCATGCCTTGCCCGTTATCGGCAATTCGGATTGTAATGCAATTATCGCCTGTAACTGCGGTGCTAATGTGAATTGTTGGTAATTGGTCATTGGTAATTGGTAATTGGTAATTGGAGTTTTCTTCTTCCAGGGCATCAATTCCATTGCTCAAAATATTCATAAATACCTGATTCATTTGTGCGGCATAACATTCTACCCAAGGTAAATTGCCGTATTCTTTAATTACCTGAATTTCACGCTTTGCTGTTTGAGGACGCAGGCGATGTTGCAATAGCAGCAGCGTATTATCGATCCCTTCGTGAATGTCAACAGCTTTCATTTCCGCTTGTTCTAAGCGGGAGAAATTGCGTAAGGATAGGACAATTTTACCGATGCGATCTGCCCCGCTTTGCATCGAGGATAGCAGTTTGGGGAGGTCTTCTAAAATAAAGTTGAGGTCGATTTCTTCGGCTTCTTCTTGAATTTCCGCTACTGGATGGGGATAGTGTTGGTTATAAAGCTGCAATAACCTTACCAATTGTTGAGTATATTGTTTGGCGTAGACGAGGTTGCCGTAAATAAAACTGGTAGGGTTGTTAATTTCGTGGGCGACACCAGCAACGAGTTGACCCAAACTCGACATTTTTTCGCTTTGAATTAATTGCGCTTGAGTTTTTTGTAGTTGCTTTAAAGTTTGGCTGAGGCAAAAAGCTTGTTCGTTGGCGATTGTAACTTGTGCTTCAGTTTGCGCCAGCAAGCGCGATTGATTGATGGCGATCGCTAGCTGATCCGTCACCGCACGCAGCAGTTCAATTTCCCTTTTTCCCCAATTCCAAGGGGAAGTTTTCACGCAAGTTAAATAACCGCGTTCGCGAGTTTTAAGCAATACTGGCAAGGCGATATAGCTGCCAATTTCGCCCACAGTTTTTGTAATTCCTGGTTCGTTCAAACCATCATCTTTAATTATTTCGCAGTGTTTCAGGGTTCCCACCAAATTTTCTAAATTTTTGACATCGAAATAACCCAAATGGGAAGGCATCTCTTTTCGCCGATGTTCGCAGACGACTTCTAGAATTTCCTCTTCTACTCGATACCAACTAAACATCACCCGATCCAAGCATAGCAACTGTGCTACTTCATCCACGGTGGTTTGTAAAATTGTTTCCAGATCGAGGGAAGCGCGAATTCTAGCTGTAATCCGATTTAACAGTGCTTCTTGAGCGGCGCTTTCTTTAGTTTTCTCGAATAATTGCAATTGCCATCCCGCAGCTATTGTTGCCGCAACTAAAAGCGATCCCACCACCGATGCTAATAGATTCAGCGCTGTTAGTTGCTGTTCTAAATTCTCTTTGGGAATTGCCAATCCTACAGACCAATTAGTAAACTTGAGTGGGGCGTAGGCGACATAAACCCATTCTCCTTCAAGTTGCACCAGTTTAACTTCCCGCTGATGGTTCACCATCGATTTGGCAATTTTAGCCAGGGTGGGATTTGCCTCGTTTAAAAAACTCTTAGGCTCTTGAATATATAACCGATTTGGATAGGTAATTGGCACGCCTTGACTATCGAGAGCAAATGCATAACTTCCCCGTCCAATCCGCAGGCGGGATATCGCTTCTGCGATCCGGTCAACTGGCACCATTCCTGCTAATACACCGATAGGTTTAGCTGCGATTTTAGATGCGTTAGATTCAATATTTAACCGCATTAAAAGCGGATTTGTCGATAAATTTTCAGCGATTGAAGGAATCGATCTGATCGGGACTGCAATGCTAACTTGCCGGACTCCGGTGGAGCGAGAAATTAACAGATCGGAAACGTTGGCTTTGCCTGCGATCGCTTGTTGAAAGTACGCGCGATCGCTCACATTTTTCCCCCTGACAAATCCCGTCTTAGTTGTATAATAATCACCCTCGGTATTTGCCATCAAAAACATGTGATAATCCTGCTTTTGCTCTAGTTCTTCTTTTAAGAAAGGTTCTGCCTCCCACCATTTCATCGACCTAATGCTTGAATTATTCGCTAAATTATGCACAGAATATATCAGAGACGCCAACCATTCATCAATTTCATGGCTCGTTCTTTCAACTTCGATTAAAGCTTTTTCTTCTAAGTTTTTTATAATTAAGCTGCGAAGGATCCAATAACTGGTGAATGCCGTTCCCCCAACGAGCAAAACCAAGCTGCCTATTACCAACGAAGAAATAAATTTTTGCGGCAATCTTCCCGGCTTATATTTAGGTTGCCAAACCTGAGATTTGCTGGGTTTAACCAATTGCCGGGTGGATGACGAGCGGAGTTCAAAAAACATTTCTCCTCTCCTTATTTTTCTGATATTTTTCTGTTTTCTGGCTGCACCCACATCAACCAATAAGGTTTCTAAATTCTCTTGGAAGCCTTAAAATCTGAATCTATCATTATTAAATCGTAATTTTTAGCCTCTCAAAACAAACGCTTTAGAAAAAGTAATTTATCGAAAATTCTATTCTTAAAAGGTTTACATAGGTTAATGCGTATTGCCTGATACTGAAATTTTTTAGCAAGTATGAAAGAAACTTAACGAAATCATCACCTTTGTTTCTTCCTAGATCTCTTTCCTCGCTCCACAATTTTTTAGAGAAACCCGGTTTCTTTGAGCGAGTATGAAAGAAACTTAACGAAATCATCACCTTTGTTTCTTCCTAGATCTCTTTCCTCGCTCCACAATTTTTCAGAGAAACCCGGTTTCTTTGAGCGTCACCTTTGTTTCTTCCTAGATCTTTTTCCTGGCTCCACAATTTTTCAGGTGAAACCCGGTTTCTTTTGGTAAAACCCGCCCCTACTTTCCAAATCGAAGATTTTTCAGAGAAACCCGGTTGCTTTGCGCAACCCGGTTTCTACAGAACAATTAGCGACTGCGCTTATAAAAAGGTTTCTTAACCACAACTCCCGGATAAACCTTACCGCGAATTTCCACATCTAAACGCTGTTTCACTGTTGCTAACTCAGTCGAAACATAAGCAAGTGCAACGGGATAACCCAAAGTCGGAGAAAGAGTGCCGCTAGTCACTTCTCCCACAATTTCCCCTTGATACAAAACAGGATAGCCGTGACGGGCGATATTCCGTCCTTCCATTCGCAATCCTACTAATTTCCGCTGCACTCCAGCAGCTTTCTGTTTTTCCAAAACATGGCGACCAATAAATTCCCCTTTAGTATCGAGGTGAACCAACCAATTTAACCCAGCTTCTAAAGGCGTCGTCGTATCATCTATATCTTGTCCATAAAGTGCCATTGCTGCTTCCAAGCGCAGCGTATCTCTAGCACCCAAACCGCAAGGAATCACCCCAGCTTGATACAAACTGCGCCACAATTCAATCCCTACTTCTGGGTCTACCATTACCTCAAATCCATCTTCGCCAGTATAGCCGGTGCGGGCAATAAAAGCGGGTTGATTTAACACGGTTGCTTCTAAATGACCAAATGGCTTCACCGATGTCAAATCTTCTTTAACCAGGGGTTGAAGATAGCTAACAGCTTTTGGCCCTTGAACTGCTATTAAAACTTTTTCCGCTGAGATGTTTTCAAAATCGATTTTATCTGATTCTAAGTGGGACAAAAGCCAGCGTTTATCTTTCTCAGTCGTAGCAGCATTAACAATAATAAATCCCCGCTGTTCCCCCGCTTCAGTCTCGCCTTGGTAATAAAAAATAATATCGTCAATAATTCCAGCATCCGGATTTAACAACACCGTATACTGAGCTTGACCTGGTTGCAGGCGACTCAAATCTGAGGGAACTAAGCGCTGGAGTTGTGCGATTAAATCTTTTCCCCGCAAAACAAATTTTCCCATGTGGGAGATATCGAACATGCCAGCAGATGTTCGCACCGCTTGATGTTCTGCGCCAATGCCGCTGTATTGCACGGGCATTTCCCATCCAGAAAAAGGAGTCAGCCGCGCTTTGAGTTCTACAGCAAGATCGAATAAAGGAGTGCGAGATAAAAGTAATAGGTTTTCCGGTTGTTCGCTCATTGTTAGGACAAATTGACAGGGATGATAAATCTAACTTACAGGACTTACGTAAATAAACCTAAAGAAACCGGGTTTCTCTGAAAAATTGTCGCAGAAATAAAGGTGATAGGTTCGCTGACTGAGACAAAAACCGGATTTCTTTGTTATTAACTTAAAAAACCCGGTTTTTTGGGTAGAAACACTTGAAAGACTAAAGATTAACAATGAGTCTTCTGTGCGGTCAATAAATTATTTTGTTGCAGCCATCTGCTTGGCAATTTCATCGGTTTTAGCTGCCATAACAAAATCATTTTGGTGCAGTCCGCCGATGTCGTGAGTCCACCAACTAACAGTTACTTTACCCCATTCGGTGAGCAAAGCTGGGTGGTGACCTTCTTTTTCTGCTTCGTCGCCGACGCGGTTAGTAAATGCTAGGGCTGTCTGAAAGTTGGGAAACTTGTAAAGGCGCACGAGGCGTGGTATGTTTTCAACCTCAACTACGTCCCAGTTTGGAACTTGAGGTTTGAGATCTGCTATTTGCTCGGAGTTGAGACGGGATACACCGCCAGAGCAAGGTACGCATTTTTGTTGTGCCAGCTGTTCCATAGTCTCGATACCTTCGTTTTGGAAGTCCAGCCAAAGCCTGTCTGCAAAGGTACTTTACCACAAAATTGGGTTTAAAACCCCGTTCTTATGCGCTTCTACAACTGTAGTGAGATCCGAAACAACTCCAATTCTGCGCCATAATAGCGTTTCGTGCGGCCCATAGGTATCATTCCCAACCGTTGCATTACCCGAATCGATGGATAATTTTCTGGTTTAGCCACAGCATAAATTACTGGTAGCTTGAGAACCTTAAATCCATACTCCAGCGCCCATTTTCCTGCTTCAGTAGCGTACCCCTTACCCCAAGAAGCTTTCCTAAAATGCCAACCCACCTCGTAATCTTGTGTCAAATTACCTTCATTGTCGGGTAATTGTTTGAGTAAAATCGCCCCTACAATTTGCCCTGTTTCGTTTTCCAGCACTGCCCAAGAACCCGTGCCATTATTGAGGCTTGCATATTTTTCTATTGTTGTTTCCAGTGCTGCCTTTTGTGCCTCGACACTCGCTGTAACTCGGCTGTTAATAAAGCGCATCACATCCGGATCTCCGTAGATTTTAAAAGCTTGTTCTGCATCTGTTTCAGGGTTCCAGTCGCGAATTATCAGGCGAGTCGTTTCAAAGAAGGCGTTCATCAGCAAACTTCTATTCCAGGAAAAAATAGACAAACCGGCTTTCTCTAACAATACCTTTTCCAAATCCCGCACCCTTAAGGGTGCGGCTATACAAACAAAGGCTGCCTCCGCAGCCTGTAAGGATTTGAGCCTGCGTAGGCAGGCTTTGTTTGTGTAGCTACATGCTTTAGCATGTGGGCGTTGCAGAAAATTGGCGCAGGTATTATTAGATGAACCCCGTTTCTTTATTTTAACAGGATATCAACCCCCATATTGCTCCGCTTGCATTCCCCAAAGCAAGGCATATTCACCACCTTGTCGCAGCAGTTCATCATGGTTTCCTTGTTCAATTAAATGTCCATCCTTGAGGACTAAAATGCGGTCAGCCATGCGAACCGATGCCAGACGATGGGTAATCAGCAACGTCGTTTTTCCTTGAGTCAGGGAAGCGAAACGCCGGTAAATTTCGTACTCGCTGCGGGGATCTAAAGCTGCCGTTGGTTCATCTAATATTAAAATCTGGGCATTATCGCGCATAAAAGCCCTTGCCAATGCTAGTTTTTGCCACTGTCCCCCCGATAGTTCGGTGCCGTCGAATTGCTTTCCTAATAAAGTTTGATAGCCTTGGGGCAACTCTTCGCAGAGTTTATCTAAACCCGCTTGTTGAGTGGCTTTTTTGATTTGTTCTAAATCTGCCAAAGCTGGAAGGTTTCCCAAAGCAATGTTTTCTGCCAAGCTGAAACTATAGCGCCCAAAATCTTGAAACGCGACGGCTATTTGTCTGCGCCAAGCTATTAAATCTAAATCTCTTAAATCTGTGCCGTCGATTGAAATATTCCCCGCTGTCGGGTCATAAAGTCGCGTCAAAAGCTTGACAATTGTCGTTTTTCCTGCTCCATTTTCCCCGACTAAAGCCACAGTTTCCCCCGGACGCAACTTAAAGGAAATATTGGCTAATGCATCCCTACCATCGGGATAGGAAAAGCTGATGTTATCAAACTGAATTCCTAATTGAATGGGTGCGGGGACGGGTTGGGGATTTAAACTTAAAGCCAGCGAGGGTTTGGTTGCCAAAAAGTCTAACAGTCGCCGCATGTTTAGCAAGACTTCGTAGAGGTTGACTCCTACGGCGATGAGGGTAAAAAGTCCCCTTTGAATATATGCAAGTGACTGGACGAACAGCAAAACATTTCCAGGACTGAGGTTGCCGCTAAAAGCTTGCTGTACGATCCAGTAGAATGCGATCGCATTCCCCCCCGCACTCAGTAATGCTAAACTCGTAGACCATCGCGCTTCTTTGCTGCGAAACCGTCGCATTTCCCCGTGCAACTCGTCAAACGCACCTTTGTAACGATCGATTAAAAAATTACCCAATCCAAACAACCGCACTTCTTTAGCATAAGTATCCGTCAGCATCACCGAAGCACAATAATCCATCCGTCGCGCCTGGGGACTCTTCCCCGCCGCGAGTTCCCATGATTTTTCTCGCAGTTTCAGGGAAACATAACTTTGGGGTAAGGTAGCGATTAAAATTAGCAACGGCACCCACCAACCTAAAGGAAACAACAAAGCAAACATCGCCAGGGTAGTAAACAATTCCCGTCCCCCAATACTTAGCACTTGCAGCAAAAAGGATGGTTGGTAAGCTGCTTCTTGTTTTATGAGTTGTAATTGGTCGTAAAAACGCGAATCTTCAAACCGCGTCAAGTCTAAAAAACTGTCCGCTTTCCGCATTAGTAACAGGTTAATATGCGCGGTGAGTTTCTCATTTAAATTCCCCTGCGCTAAACTATCCCAAGGGTTCAACAGCGTTTCAACTAACAGCGCTGCAATCCAAGCCCCAATTAACATTCCCGCTGTGGTACTATCGACTTGCCGTCCTTGCGTCAGCGCTGCGGTTACCGTATCTACAACTTGTTTGGTAATCCAAACTCCCGCCGCCGGAATTGCACCTTGTAACAAAAAGCTGATAGTAACATAAAATGTCTCCTTGGGTGCGGCTGTCCACAATACCGCCACCGAACGACAGAATACGCCCGCGTAATTGGTTCCCACTGCGATCGCTTCCCTTACTTTGCGATTCACCACCAACTCCTTGCCATTTACTGCCTCTTGTATTACAAATATAATACGCAACCACAACGAAAGTCAAAAATGGAATTAGTATCCGAAATCAAAGATATAAGCTACTACCTGGGAGCTTCAGAAGTTATTGACTATGAAGATAAAGGAATTCAAGCAGTAGCAGCCGAGTTATTAGCTCGCAGTAAAAACAAGGTAGAATTAGCAAAAGCGGCGTATGAGTACGTGCGGGATTCTATCGCCCATTCTTGTGACATTCAAGGCCGCGTAGTCACATGTGAAGCATCAAGTGTCTTGAGGCATAAAGAAGGAATTTGTTATGCTAAATCCCATTTACTAGCGGCGATTTTACGGTGTCTAAAAATTCCCACGGGTTTTTGTTACCAAAAATTAGTTTTCGATGACTCGGAACCCGGTTATTTAACGCTACATGGTTTGAATGCAATTTATCTAGAAGATTTAGATAAATGGATTCGAGTCGATGCTCGGGGCAATAAAGAAGGCGTTCAGGCAGAGTTTAACATTGAAAAAGAAATGTTGGCATTTCCAGTCAGAGAACAAATGGGTGAATTGGATTACCCAATCGTCTATGCCAAGCCGAATGAAAGTGTAGTTGCTGCATTAAGAAATATTAAAACCCTTGACACTTTGATGGTCAATCTGCCGGAAGAACTATAGATGGGGAAAGGCAGGGATATGCGCGTTGGGGATGGATGACGGGATGCGATCGCATTTCTTAGTGAGACTCTCCCGGTTTGAGCTAGCGCTTCAACGGGGAGGTTATTTAATCTGTCCATCCTCTTCCAGGATTATGGCGCCCGATTGCCAAAATTCACGATTTGGTGGCCTATATCTTAAGCTCTTAACATAGAGCCGTAGAGCCGACGATAATGACCAATATTTACCATATTACCCACATCGATAACTTACTTTCTATCCTGAATGCAGGCGGGTTAATTGCAAACAGCAGGTTACGACAAGAGCGAATTGACTACTGTGATATTGCTCACGAGCGCATTCAGGATCGGCGAGCCAGAAAGCCCGTTCCCTGTAGTGCGAGGGGAACGTTACATGATTACGTACCGTTCTATTTTGCCCCACGCTCTCCCATGCTTTATGCCATTCACAAAGGCAATGTAGCCGGATATTCTCAAGGACAAAATCCTGTAATTCACCTGGTTTCTAAAGCCGAAAATATTGACGCTTCAGGTTTGGATTTTGCCTTTACTGATGGTCATGCCGTCATGGAGTATACCAACTTTTACGATGACCTTGAAGCATTGGGGTACGAGATTGATTGGGAACTTATGGAATCAAAGTATTGGTTTGACACCGAAGAAGACCCGGATCGTAAAAGGCGGCGACAAGCCGAGTTCTTGGTACATCAATTCTGTCCCTGGAGCCTGATAACCGAAATAGGTGTAATTAATAATACAGTTCAAACCCAAGTTCAACAAATATTACAAAACTTTAACCACCAGCCGCCCGTTATGGTTTACTCTCATTGGTACTACTAGACTAATTAAATAGTACAATAGTACTGTAAACCAGTTAAAGGAAATGATTGAGTTCAAGCAAGGCAACCTGCTGGAAGAAAAAGCTGAAGCCCTGGTTAACACCGTTAATTGTGTCGGTGTCATGGGTAAGGGTATCGCCTTGCAATTCAAGCAAGCCTTTCCCGAAAACTTCCGTCAATATGAAAAAGCCTGTCGCGCTGGTGAAGTGCAGCCAGGGCGGATGTTTACGGTTCAAACAGGTAATATTTTTTACCCAAGATACATTATTAACTTCCCTACCAAGCGCCATTGGAGGGGCAAGTCAAACATTGAAGATATTAAAAGTGGACTGGTGGCGCTAGTGGCAGAAGTGCGACAGTTGGGTATTAATTCAATTGCCATTCCACCTTTAGGTTGTGGAAATGGTGGCTTAGATTGGGCAGAGATCAAGCCCCTGATTGAATCAGCATTTACCGAACTACCAAATGTGCAGGTATTTATCTTCGAGCCTTCTGGCGCACCAGCAGCGGAAAAAATGCAGGTTGCCACTCCTACACCAAACATGACCCGTGCCCGTGCCCTATTCATTAGCCTGCTGGAACTATACGGAATTCCGGGCTATCGATTGACCAAGTTAGAAATCCAGAAACTTGCTTATTTCTTGCAAATGGCTGGCGAACCTTTGAAGTTACGTTATGTTAAACATCAATACGGCCCTTATGCGGAAAACCTCTATCACGTATTGCAACGTTTAGAAGGGCATTACATTCGCGGTTATGGTGATGGGACAACGAGTAACGCCGAAATTTATGTATTACCCGCAGGTAGAGAAGCAGCACAAAGTTTTCTAGAAAAAGAACCCGATGCACAAAAGCGTTTAGAGCGTGTTAGCCGCCTGATCGCTGGTTTTGAGACTCCCTACGGACTGGAACTTTTAGCAACCGTTCACTGGGTTGCTCAAGAAGAACCAAAGGCAGCAAAAGATAGCCATGTTGCGATCGCACTCGTACATCAATGGAGCGATCGCAAGCGTCAAATCTTCAAAGAACAACACATTCGTAAAGCTTGGCAGCGCCTTGACGAGGAAAACTGGCTTAACTCGAAGTGAAATAGGGCGATACGTGGGTAGTACAGGTGCGATCGCAATTCTTAAGTGAGTTGCATCACATTCGTCAAACGAAAAAGTGCGATAATGAAATAGTGAGGGTGCGATTCGATGTCGCACCAAGGAGTGAAAAAGCCTACAGATAAAGGATGCTTTTAACTAACAAAAAGATACCAATTTCTTAGGTAAGTATCCGAGCAAGCGTCCAACGCTCGTTCCCAATCTTGGAGTGCGTCCGAAGTAATTCGGGGGTGCTAAGCCCAGGATAAAGCCAAACCAAAACCTGTAAGCCTAATACGGGAGGAGGCAAGGGAAAGATAGGACGGGTTAATGTAAATGAACCTTCTCAGGCTTCGATATTTTCAGGCTGATGAAAAGGCTGATACATCAGTGCGAACACAGATGACCCCCCGTCATATGGGGTCATGAAGACCTATATCCCCTCACGATATAGGTTAGGACGCCAAAAGTTCCGGAGTATAGAAGGAACCCACCCCTATCGTATCTCCAAAGTGCGAAACGAAGTAACCCCAATGAGGTCTATTTCTTAGTCCTATGGAAATAGTAAGGAAGTCGCAAGACAACCCTAATTCTTCAGTGGGAAAGGGAAACCGCAAGAAGCGAATGCTGTCAGCCGAAAGGCAAAGGAAATTAATAACCTGACAGATAGGGAAATACCCAAGGGGAAACCCTGCTGACGTGCGGTTGGGAATCTCTTGAAATTCTAAGCAAAGAAACCGAACTCAAAGCGAAAAGTTAGATACGTGGTTGTATGACCTCAGTAAATGTAAGCGAGAGAACATGCGAATGGTCTAGCGTCAATTGGCGTAAAGCTAATCGCATCGTCAGGAATCTAAGGCAACGAATCTTCAAGGCAACTCAGCAAGGCAACCTGAAAAAGACCCGTCGCCTACAAAGGCTACTAATGCGAAGCTACTCCAACATACTGCTTGCAGTGCGGAGAGTAACGCAGGTCAATAAAGGAAAGTACACGTCCGGGGTTGACAAGCTAGTGGTTAAGACACCACCAGCAAGGGGTTTACTTGTAGATATCCTTATCAAGTTTATCCCGTGGAAGCCATACCCGACGAAAAGAGTGTACATCCCCAAGGCAAATGGCAAGCAACGTCCATTGGGCATACCGAGCATAATCGATAGGTGCATACAGGCGATAGTCAAAAACGCACTGGAACCCTCATGGGAAGCCAGATTTGAAGGCACGAGCTACGGTTTCCGCCCAGGCAGAAGCGCCCACGACGCCATCGCTAGGGTATACTCATATGCCCGACCCGATAAGAAAAAGAAGTGGGTAGTAGATGCGGACATCAAAGGATGTTTTGACAACATCGACCATGAATACTTGATGAAAGCCATTGGAAACTTCCCTGCCAGGAAGTTGATTTACCTATGGCTCAAGGCAGGTTACGTGGATAAAGGGGTCTTCCATGATACTCCATCGGGCACGCCGCAAGGTGGAATTATAAGCCCCCTTCTTGCCAACATTGCTCTGCATGGCATGGAGCAAAATCTAGGCGTCAAATACAACTGTCGCGGCGAAAATATTGGAAAACGCTCGATAGTTAGATATGGTGATGATTTTGCAGTGTTCTGTGAATCCAAGGAAGACGCCGAAAAAGTCACTGTACTACTTACAGAATGGTTGCGGGAACGAGGGCTTGAATTATCAAGCGAAAAAACCCGAATCGTACATCTGAAAGAAGGTTTCGACTTCCTGGGTTTTAACATTAAACACTATGCGGTAACCAACACCAAAACTGGATGGAAACTGCTAATAAAACCAAGCCGCAAAACAATGCAGAATATCCGGAACAAGCTGAAGGAAGTCTGGCTCAACCACAAGAGCCATAGCGTACAAAAGCTAATTGATAAGCTAAACCCAATCATCAGAGGGGAGGCAAATTATTTCCGGATAGGGGTATCTTCCGAAGCATTTAATAACTTAGACAATTATATGTTTCGGAGAGAATGCAGATACGCCAACAGGATGCACCCTGGAAAGAGTACAGACTGGAAGCGTAGAAAATACTGGGGAAGATTTAACTTAGATAGGGACGATAAATACGTGTTTGGCGACAAAAAGTCAGGCTCCCACCTACTTAAGTTTAAATGGTTCAAAATCGATAGACACCCAATGGTCAAAGGAACTTCGTCGCCGGATGACCCTAGCTTGAGGGAATATTGGCTAAAACGTAATGAAGCCAAAGCAAAAGAATATACTCCGAGCTACCAAAAGCTAGCCAAAAAACAAGGGTTCGTCTGCCCCCGGTGTGGAGAATCCCTATTTAATGGGGAAGAAATTCACAAACACCACCGGGTTCCCCTAAGTCGAGGTGGAAAAGATGCCTATAGCAACCTCGAACTGCTACACTTGTACTGTCACCAACAGGAACACAAAAGCCGAGAAGCTTAATGATTCTTGGGAGCCGGATGCGGTGAAAGTCGCAAGTCCGGTTCTGAGAGGGGAGAGTTATAGTGATATAACTTTCCTACTCACCGAAAAGGCGGAAGCAAAATCATTCCCAAGGGGGATAACTTATGAACCGCAAATTTTTGGCAACTTTAACCCTGGTAACTCCGCTATTTTTTGCAAGTGCGGTCAACGCTGCAAATCCGCAACACGTAGAGCAGCTGTTGTCAACCAGGGAATGTTTCCAGTGCGATCTGTCGGGTGCGGATCTCAGCGGCGCACATTTAATCGGTGCTGACTTGCGAGGAGCGAATCTGCAAGGTGCTAACCTGCGAGAAGCCAACCTGGAAGGCGCTGACTTAACCGGGGCAAATTTGACAGGCGCTAACTTAACGTCTGCTTTTTTAACCAACGTTGATTTTAAACAAGCCGATCTCGACGATGCCAATTTGACAGATGCCACGATTTACGACTCGAATGTCTACGGGGCATCAATGAACAACCTGAATATCACCGATGCTGATATCTTTAACACCGCGATTGGTATTGGTGGCGAATATGGAGAAATCCCCGACTGGAACCAGCAGATTCTTGAGTAATTGCCAGCAATACTTAGTTATTTTGACAATCCCACTGACTTTGAGCCAGTGGGATTGTCTTTTGATGGGTTTTCACTTAAAACCTCCAGGACTTACGCAAGGGCTTTCCTATCATCTTTGTTTCTGCGTAGATCTCTGGTGAATTAGCGACGATTTTTCATAGAAACCCGGATGGGTGAGCGTAAGTCCTGACCTCTTAACAATAAACGGTGACATCCTCACCGCATTGATCGGCAAGATAAACTAAAGCGCGGAAACGAAGGCAGACTAATTGCTCGTAAAAAG
>DNGG01000073.1:0-8404 GCA_003486675.1 Cyanobacteria bacterium UBA11372 | reverse complement strand
GGATGGGTGAGCGTAAGTCCTGACCTCTTAACAATAAACGGTGACATCCTCACCGCATTGATCGGCAAGATAAACTAAAGCGCGGAAACGAAGGCAGACTAATTGCTCGTAAAAAGGGTTGAGCTTGCACAGGGGCGGAATGTAGAGGATAGTGCGGTTAAACAGTTGGATTTGTCGCTCAAACGGACAGCGGGAAGGAATCAGTTTACACAGAGTGTGGGCGACAAAAGAGTCTTGGACTTCAATCGCATCAAGCTTTTGACGGATGGGTTGCAAAGCAGCGGTTATCAAAGTAATCAAACTGTATTGAGTCATAGTTTGCTGGTGAGACAATTCAATCATTGATGGCTGGTTTTGGCGAAAATTAACCTAAAAATGACCAGCGCTTAACGCCGGTATCGATGAAGAGTCTGCCTCATATAGAAGAACTTGCTTCGAGCGATCGCTTGTGACTGAGTTAGGCAGAACTACTATCTACTTACCAGTTTTGGGGGCGCGATAAGTGGTAAAAGGATTGGGTTTTAAGGGTTTTTGGCTTACCTTATCCATAAAAATTTATCCCTCACAGTTTTTCCCGTTGTCTGGTTTTTACTTTAAACTCAAATTGTGCAGTTCTTGTGCAGAACCCAGTCAAAAAATCAAAAAAAACAAAATAGAGCAAAAAATAAGGACGGTATGGCTTACCGTCCAATTCTCACAAGTAACAACTAAAAACGGAGAGACTCTGGCGATCGAAAGTCAAAGGCAATGACCCCAAAGAAAGTGTTTTATTGGGGAAAGGGAAAGCGCCCTCAGCACTTTCCCAAACCGCTTGACAAATAGTCGTTCGGTATAGCTGACAGCCAGTAAGCTTTCAGTTTTTAAAGATCAACCTTAAATGTGCAGAAATTGTGCAGAACTTAGAAACAAGAGGTTAAATTTGGATTAAGCACCTCTACTCAGATCTTGCACAGATTTTTCGTCAAGAAACAAGGGTTTCAAGGCAAGTTGAGAATGGTGCCAGATGTGAGTCTACCGATGCAGAAAGTCAAAAGCCAGCGATCGCCCAAGTGAATGAAACCTATTGGGCTGGCACTTATCAGACTGATAGTAAGCTTTGGTTATCAAACAGCCATGTGACGTATGCAATCTCTTATGACTACAGCAGCAGTAAGAGAAATACAGGAGAGTTACGTTAGGTATAGAAGCTTGCCAGTGGCTGGCTCGAGATCTGGTAAGCAATTCAAGATTTGGGAAACGGGTGCGGCAGGACTCGAACCTGCGGCAGACTGCTTAGAAGGCAGTTACTCTATCCACCTGAGTTACGCACCCAACCATCTGTGTGCCATATTATCAAATATCGATCGATATTTGTGCAGCCATTAGGCGGCGCACTGGACTGGGACCAAACTTTTGGCATTGCAACCATGAGTACGATCGCAGATTTTGGTGTGTCCAATCCTTGGCAGCGCTTTGATCTGAGCTTTAACCCTAAAGGGCAAGCCGAGGCTCAAAGCGGTTGGCGCAAAGGATGTTAAATCGAAGCGCAAAGCGGATAGGGGCGGTTTTAACTGCCTTGCCGTAGTAGAATTGCTTCATCGATCAAGCCAAGCCAGATAGCGGTTTTGCAAGGTTCAGCCGGACAAGCTGCGGTTTTGGTGAGGTGGAATCTCCGGTTTTTGGACAGGGAGAGGATTCAATAAAGACCAACAGCTCGGGTGTTAGATAAGATAGTGTGATATTCAACTGCGCTCTGCGCTCTTTTGTGCCTTGATGCGCGGGCTGAAATCCCATCGTTGCATCGATACATGCGATCGCAGTGACAGTCGCATCTGCACCCAGTGGTCCTGACAGGAGTCAATTGCCAGTGACATGTTTATTCTGAAACGGCAGGATGTTGAAATATCAAGCGTTCAGCACCCAAATCGGGACCAGCAGATTCCGATTCTCCATTATCAGGGGCAAACCTTTCGCTTAATCAGCGTGTTTAAAGCGAGTCAAGAGGAAGAAGCCAAAGCTTTCTGGCGGGATCTGACCGACAATCGCGGGAAAGCTTGTGTATTATTGGAGGAACCGGAGCGATACAGCGTCTGGGGTAAAGTGCGTCTAGATCAACTCGCTGGCGATGCAGGCGAGGGAGTCAAAACGACACCGTTTACCCAAGCATGTCTGTTGCTGCTGCAAGCGGTTTATATAGACATAGAAGACCTTTTAGGTTCCAGGCAAGCTGGATTATTTCAAAAAAATATCTCGGAGGTATTTCAGCAGTGGCGCTTTCCCAAGGCGGACTCGCCAGACGCCGTACAAAATTTACTCAAAATAGATCCGCTCTCAGGCTCCCAGGTTCCCCCTTGGGAAGAACATCATCTGATTACCCTGTTGCAAGAGTTGCATCGTCTTGGAAAACAGTATTTCGGAAATACTAGCTTTGTTGCCAGAGCCATCGACGCTTTAGAAGATATGCCAGAGGCAGAGCGATCGCAGTTTATCAGTTGGTTGAATCAATCTCCCCTTGGTAAGCTGTGGCGCTAGCTGCTAGTGTCGATTTGATTGAGGTGTGAGGGCTGTTTCAAATCGCGCCACTTGAGGCTGGCTACCTTGCAGCTCGTGCGTTACGAGGTTGACATCAGCAGTGGCGCAACAAGATTGAAGATAGCACTGTCTATCACCAGCACGATCACCAGCAATTCCTTCTGTCAAGTGCATCCCTATGAGTAACCCTTCAGATAAGTCATCGAGTCATAAATCCCTAATACCAGTCCAGACTATCGTCCTGGGTGGAATTACTTGGGCTGTACTAGCATTTTTATTTTTTATGCTGTTCAGCTACACACCGCCAGGGACGGAGCGCCCACAGTGGTATGTGTATGGAACCTATATTTTTGAACAGGTGGCATACCTGGCAGCATCGTTGCTGTGTTTGAGAAATTGGCGCAGTCCTCAAATTGTCAGCGGACGCGGAGTCTGGCTGGGAATTGGTCTGGGAATGCTGTTCTATTTCATAGGGAACTTGTTGTTTGGCTATTGGGAAATATTTTTAGGTCTAGAACCCGATGTCTCCCTTGGAGATTTATTTTTTATCGCAACGTATATTGCTCTGGGTTGGGGAATGATACTGGCGGTAAAATCTAAACGACTGAGTCTGGTATGGTGGCAATGGGGAATTGTGGGCGCGATCGCGATAATTGGTTCGGCGTTGGCTGTCTGGATTAATACCCTGCCCGTAACAGCCGCCGAGTTAATGCCAAAACACCAAAATATTGCCCAAATTATCGTTCAACAAGCTTCCCCAACGACTAAACCAGCACCAAAAGCTCCCCCAGTACAGCCATCCCCTGTACCCAAACCATCGCCATCCCCCAAGCCAACCCCTAGTCCCGAAGCAGCCGCTACAGCAAAAGCAGCACCACCCGCTTGGATTATGGCATTAGACGAACAGCTAAAGCCTCTCGCCGCTCCCATCAGTCTGTTTTACGTGGTCAGCGATATTTGCCTGTTAATTCTCGCCACCATGCTGCTGTTAGCTTTCTGGGGAGGACGTTTTGCTCAATCTTGGCGGGTAATCGCAGCGGCAGCTTTGTCGCTCTACATTGCAGATATGTGGTTTAAGTGGGCCGAAAAACAACCAAATTATGAAAGCGGCTCTCTACCAGAAGTATTCTGGGTGTTCAGCGGGGTGCTGTTTGCGATTGGAGCAGCCCTGGAATACGATACATCAAGCCGTTCTCGTCGTCCCGCCGGACGTAGACGGGGTTAGGAAAAAAAGCCGTATGAGCGCCAGAAAATTAACCGATGCCGACAAAGTTGAGATCGTCAAGTTGTATCGCGAAACCGACGAGACGACCTCAACTCTGGCTATGCGGTATGATGTGAGCCACTCGACCATCAGTCGTTTCCTGAAAAGCACGCTGTCCCCTTCGGAATATGAAGTGCTAATTCAGCAAAAACGTTCTGGTCGCACGCTCAAGGAGACTGCCGAACCAGAGGAGGTGGAAGTAGAGCCGCCGCGATCGCAGCAATTAGAATTACCCTTAGCCACCACCCCAGCTGCAAGACTGCGGCGAAGGCGTTCAGGTGCAGAGGAAGAGACAGACAGCTCAGAGCCTGAGCTAGAAGCGCCATTGCCAGCTAGAGAAGTTCCTAAGCCTCGTGCAGCAACTAAGCCTGAATTGCTCGAGGCAACTTATGCTGAAGAAGCTAGCACGTTCAGAGAAATGCTACCTGAAGATCTGTTAGAGCTTCAAGGAGAACTGGCAGATTTGGAGGAAGACGAGGAAGAGGACGACGAAGATTTTGAAGATGGGGATGAGGAAGACGAGGAAGACGAAGCGCCAATCTTAAAAAGGACGGTACGTGCTGGCGTCAAAGTTCAGGTTTTGCCCTTGTCGCAAGCGCTGATTCCCAAAACCTGTTACTTGGTGGTAGATCGGGCGGCAGAATTGGTGGCGCGACCGCTGAAAGATTTCGGCGACTTGGGTATAATTCCCCAAGAAGAAGTCCAAGAAAGAACCCTACCCGTTTTTGACAACCACCGGGTGGCGCGTCGCTTTTCTAACCGCACTCAGCGGGTAATCAAAGTTCCCGATGGCAAGATGCTGCAAAAAGTTGGCGATCATCTCAAAGCTAAAGGCATTACTCGCCTGCTGATCGACGGTCAGGTTTATTCCCTGTCGCTCAATTAGCGGCATACCTGAATCATAGGCAACAACCAAAAACTTTGCCACCGCGCCGCGGGATCGCGCTTCGCGGTTTTTATAGGGGCTTGCAGCCGGATATAGACAAATCCCAATTGTCCTACCGATTTTGATTTGGTTAATAAAATTAAGAAAATATTTGTAACGCTAACCCACTTCTGAATAACAGTTAAAAAAACTGAATAGTAAAATAATTATTAAGAAAGCAAATGCCTTTTTAGCAGTCGATTTGATCAAGCTGCTGTTTTAGGTGAGCGGAGAAGTTAATTTTTAATACAAACTTGCAATAACTGGAAGGACAATGATATGGAAGTTAGCGAGTTATTAAAGCTCTACGAACAAGGATGTAGAGATTTTGCTGGAATCGACCTGAGTGGAGCCGATCTTGCAGGAGCGGTGTTGATCGGGGTTAACCTTACGGGTGCTAACCTGAGGGGAACCAATCTCAATCGGGCAAATCTAACCAAGTCAGACTTGAGCCGCGCTTTACTGAATTGGGCCAATTTAACATTTGTCAAACTACGGGAAGCCAAACTCGTCGAAGCCGACATGATGAAAGCTCAACTGAAGGGAGCTAACCTCGAAAAGTCGAAACTGCCAGGGGCAAATATGAGCGGTGCCAATCTCAACGGTGCTAACTTGCGTAACGCTAACTTGTGGGGTGCAAATCTCTGCGGCGCTAGTCTGCAAGGGATTAACCTGCGGGGAGCAAACCTCACGGGTGTCAATTTTAACTGGGCAAACTTACAAGGTGCGAGGCTAAGCGGCTCTATGCTGTATGGTGCTTTATTAACAGGTATCAATCTTAGCAGAGCTTTATTAAACGGGTTGGATTTGACGGGTGTGGATCTAGAAGGGATCAATCTGAGGGAAGCAAAGCTAAGCGGCGCAACTCTGGAAGCAGCTAATCTGATAGCAACCGATTTATCCCAAGCGCAGATGCGGGGGGTAAACTTGGCAGGCGCCGATCTCAGGAGAGCCAATTTAGCAAAAGCTTGCTTGCATGGGGCAAACCTAAACTGGACAATGCTGGAGAATACAGATTTGAGCGATGCTGACTTGAACGAAGCGACGCTGACGGGAGCTGATATCAAGAGTGCTATACTGACAGGCACTATTTTGGCGCCAGCGAGCAAGAATTATTTTTACTCAGCTACAGGGCAATCAATAGCTGCGTGAAATTGATACAATCGTCGCTGTGAAAAATTTCGGTGGCGGGTTATGGAAGAGAATTTCGACACCGCAAGCAAAGGTGTTGTGATGGTAACGGCAGCTTCGCGGGATGAGGCGGAAGCGATCGCGCAAAATTTAGTTGCATCTAAACTCGCCGCCTGCGTCAGCATCATGCCAATTCGTTCAATTTATACTTGGCAAGGACAGGTGCATAACGAGGAAGAGTGGCAGCTTTTGATTAAAACCGATTTGGCTTTATTTGAAACCCTAGAAGCCAAAATTCGCCAGCTGCACTCTTACGAATTACCCGAAATAATTGCCTTGCCAATAGTTACTGCTTCTGCGCCTTATTTAGCGTGGATTTCACAACAAGTGAAAGGGTAGGAATTGCTGGTTAAACTGGGCATAATTCACCAATTCAGGCCAAACTAAAGTCAATTAAACCGATGGCAGCGCCACAGTCGGCAGAAAAAATGATTGCCGTTTCTCTTCGATCGGCGATCGCGTAGCGTGTGCGTAGCACGTATCGCTTTCATCCCCATAACACCCAAATCGGGAGCAGAGGTACGAAACCCAACTAAGGCAAGGCTGGTTGGGTTTCACTTAACGAAAACCCAACCTACGAGAGAAGAGCTAATTGCTTTCCCTGACATGCTCCCCCCAAATCACCGACTTCTGGCTGGAAATCGCGGATATAGTCGCTGCTGTTGGATTTTCAAGCTTCTGTTTCTTCTTCTGTAAAAATGGGAGGCCATAATTCAGAAACAGGCAATTCCCACCCCGGAAATAATTCTGGAACCGTCAATATTTCGCCATTTTCTAACACGGTTGGTTCAGCATCGGCACGATAAACCGTGACTTTCTCTTCATCTGGATCGATCAAAATTCCGACAATTGCTCCTAACTCTATAAATTTCTTGACTTTCTTTTCGATAGTTTTAATTCTATCGCTTTGAGATTTAATTTCTACAACCAAGTCGGGAACAAGTTCGCCAAAATAACGCGGACTTTGCCGCAAACGTGCTGCTTGCACAAAAGAAACATCGGGTGCTTTCAAGTTCGCATCTGGTAGGATGAAACCGCCTGCGGAGTCAAAGACTCTTCCCAGACGGCGGGGGTATACCCAGTTAGCCAGCAATCGGCTGAACAGAATGGCAATTTCACTAGATACTATATCTGATGGCCCCACAATTGAAATACTCCCGTCTTCTAGTTCTACTTGGTAATCTAAACCTGCTTCAGCAAAGGCGGCTTGGACTTGCTCTAAGTCTTTTATTGTCATCATTGACATAACAATTTTATCCTATTATAAGAATACCTCTTATTTTAACATAGCAAATATTTTATAATAACTTGTGATATTTGCTGCATTGCTAGTATCATCTAATCTGAATATGCAGCAAAAATGATTAAATTTTGTTTTGGTTTAATTATTTAGTGGCTATGGGTAACAGGAGTTACGGGCAACGATCTTACAGCGGCTTGCAGCCCTTGTGAGGGAAAGCGTTATCGCTTCCTTCGCAGTGTGCGGGCACCCGCGCACGGTGCCCGCACACTGCTGCCCTTCGGTGTACCATCACCGACTGCAATCCGCTATAGAAACCGGGTTTCTACGTCAATCTCTCGTTGCCAAAGCGACGATTTTTCAGAGAAAGAAAGGTGATTTGCGTAAGTCCTTGGTAATAAACCAGTTGGTAAGCTTGGTTGATTTTTTGATTTTTGCTTTTGCTTTCTGTTTTAGCTGCACCTCGTCAGGAAAACGATCGCGATGGCAAGTATTTCAGCACTTACGCTCACCGATCCGGGTTTCCAGGTGAGTCGTATCATTCATCTATAGCTGGTAAAACTGGTTAACGCTGCGATCGCATCTATAATATACTAGGTTCAATGCTAAATTTTATAGTTATGGAAGGCAAAAATTTAACTGAAAGTGCTTCAGATATTAACAACAGTACAATCCTAGAAGCCAAAGAACTGACGCGCAGCTTTGGGGGTTTGGTGGCGGTTAATAACGTATCGTTTGCAGTCCAAAAACATGAGATATTTGGATTAATTGGCCCAAATGGGGCGGGTAAAACAACGCTGTTTAATCTGATTACCTGTTTGGTGCAACCTTCGGGCGGACAGTTAATTTACCGAGGGGAAGAAGTTTCCCAAAAACCTCCCCATGAAATTGCCGCTAAAGGTATTTCTCGCACGTTCCAAAATATTCGCTTGTTTGGCGAACTTTCGGCGCTGGAAAATGTCACAATTGGACGACACGTCCACAGTCGCAGCGGTAATGCTGTTTCTGCGTTTTTGTCGGGGATGTTGGGGTTACCTGGTGCGGTGAAGCAAGAAAGGGAAACGAAACAAAAGGCGCAGGAGTTATTGGAGATGGTAGGATTGAGCGATCGCGCCCAAGAAAAAGCCAAAAACTTCCCCTACGGCGATCAGCGTCGTTTGGAAATTGCCCGCGCCCTCGCCCTCGATCCCCAAGTCTTGCTGCTAGACGAACCCGCAGCGGGTATGAACCCCAGCGAGAAGCATCAACTGGGCGAGTTTATTCGCGATATTCG
>DNGG01000072.1:14691-17248 GCA_003486675.1 Cyanobacteria bacterium UBA11372 | reverse complement strand
GGTTTCCTCCAACAGAAGGGACTGCAAGTCACCCAAGCAAGTGATGGGATTGAAGCGCTCAACCAAATTGCAGCGCATCGTCCAGATGTAGTACTGATGGACATTGTGATGCCCCGGATGAACGGTTATGAATGTTGCCGTCGGCTAAAATCGAACCCAGAAACCCAGAATGTACCTGTGGTTATGTGTTCGTCTAAGCAGGAAGAATTCGATCGTTACTGGGGGCTAAAACAAGGTGCAGATGCTTATATTACTAAACCTTTCCACCCGTCAGAATTGATTCAAATACTGAAACGACTGCTGAAAAAGTAGCGGTAATAGAAAAATATCTTCTATATACAAACTTTTGCTCCTTGGGAATCTATTTCCAGCGTCAGCACCTCAGCTTTCACACCTTGTTCCTTCCAAGCATTCCCCATCGCCGTCGCTACTTTAGGTGCGAGGGAAGCATCTGCTAATGCTAAAAGTGTAGGTCCAGCGCCGCTAATTACCATGCCATAGGCACCCGATGCTAACGCCGCGTCTTTGACGGCATCATAGCCTTTAATCAATGCTTGGCGGTAAGGTTGGTGGATTTTATCTTGCAAAGCTGCTTGTAACCAATCGGGATTACCAGTTTCTAATCCGCGCAGCAGCAAACCGAGATGCGCCGTGTTAAAAATAGCATCAGCACGGCTGTATTCGGTAGGCAAAACGCGCCTCGCCTCTGCCGTAGAAAGTTCAAAATCGGGAATTGCCACTACCGGAATAATATCTTCGTGCCAGGGGATATCGCAGATTTCCCAATCAGTGGCGTTGGTAGCTGCGAGACGACATCCACCTATCAAGGCGGGGACGACGTTATCTGGGTGTCCTTCTTGAGCGATCGCCAATTTCATCACTTCATTTTCAGGCATTGGCGACCCCGCCAACAAATTTGCACCTACCAATCCCCCCACAATCGCCGTTGCCGAACTTCCCAATCCTCGCGCTAAGGGTACGCCGAGATTAATTTCTATGTGTACGGGCGGTGGCGTTTGATTGATCTGCTGGTACAACTTGAGGAAAGATTGATACGCCAGATTGGTTTCATCGGTAATAACGCGGTCTGCTTCAATACCAGTAACGGTAATTCTTAGCCCCCCCTCGTTCCCATGGCTCTGCCTGGGAACGCTGGGGGGTTGGGGGGGATCTAAGCGAGTAAATTTGAACTCGTTGTACAGAGTTAAAGCTGCACCAATGCAGTCAAAACCTGGCCCTAAATTAGCAGTAGTGGCGGGAACTGTAACCGTAACGCTTTTGTTCATTTTCAAATTTTAATCGCAGATCAATGCAGATAATATCATTACATGCGATCGCCGATTTTATTAAATTACAGGTATTAATTTTTACTAATATTCAGCTTGGTGACAAATATCTATCTTGAGTGCTAAGATTTTGTGTAAATTTTTTTGTACATATTGCCAGATCTAGCGGACAGAACAAGCGGATATTTGAAATAGAATATACAACCCTTTCTATAAAATAATATGGCAAAATCAAGAACTGCATGGCCTACACAAAAAATTACCGCAGTCGCACTCGGAGGCGCTGCTTCTACTTTAATCGTGTGGTCGATCGCTAATTTTAGCGGCAAAGCAGTAACGCCGGAAGTTGCATCTGCTATCACGACGATAGCGACGTTTGCAGCTGGTTATATTACTCCTCCAAAAGAGGGGGAAAATATCGAGGATACATCACACTTAGCAAAGATTTCTGAGTGATATTTGTGGAAGTGGGGATGCGATCGCTCTCTAGTTCTGCGATTATCTTAACCCTTTTTCTCGCAACAAATTATCTACCCAAGTTGCCTCTGATTCTGACAATTTTGGCACGGTTTCGCTGTTATTATAATCGATTGTATAATCATAACCTGCTCGGTCGTATAGTTGATTAATTAATGGCTGCAATTCCACAATCGGTTCGACATCGTCGCGCCGCAAAGGTAAAGGAAAATTTGGGATGGCATCGGGTAAATTAAATAGGTATAAATCCGCTTTAGGTCGGCGTTCTCCCCGACTCACCAAAATTCGATAATTTCCAGTAAGGTTACTATCAAAAATGGGTAGAGGTTTCCATCCTCTTAGCAAGTCAATTTCGACTAAGTTAGTGCGGCTTCCCAATACCTGCTGTCGTTTTTCTTCATAGATTTTACGTCCTTGTCCGGAACGTTTATTTGCAGGTGAAAGTACTTCAATCACTGTCACTACTTCTTTGTTTTTAGTTTCCTTTACCTCTAAATATCCTTCTCTAAATTCGATCAACATTGGCACTCTTACTTCTACAGGTGTAGCGGTTGGCGTAGCAACAGCTACAGCAGCAGATTCTGTAGACTCCGTTCTGGTTTGGCTTCGTTGTACGCTAACATCTGGAAGACCTACTAAAATGTCATCTTCGCTTTCAGTAGCTTGGTAAATTCGCTTGTCTATTGTGACAATATATTTGGGGAGCAATTGAGGAACTAAAGTTTCCAGCAAGCTACTAATTAGCAGGTGATGAACTTGAGGCCATTCATCAGGATGTTCTAAATAGGGATTCA
>DNGG01000072.1:0-14502 GCA_003486675.1 Cyanobacteria bacterium UBA11372 | reverse complement strand
GGATGTTCTAAATAGGGATTCATCCCTGGAAATGGATTAGGCATAAAAGAATTTTAGATTTTAGATTTTAGATTTGGGATTTGGAATTTGAGATTTAAGATTGTAGAGACGTTGCTTGCAACGTCTCTACAATAATTTCCTAGAAGTTGCTGTAGTTGGAAATAGCGTTTGTCAGCCTTTCCAATACTTCTGGTACTGGGATAGCGCCTAGTTCTCCAGATGCTCTTGTACGAATGCTGAGACTGTTAGTTTCGACTTCCTTCGCGCCGACAATTCCCATCACGGGGATTTTGTCTTTTTCGGCGTTACGAATTAGTTTACCCAAGCGTTCGCCGCTGGTGTCTGCTTCGGCGCGGATGTTGAGCGATCGCATTTTTTCCGCTACTTCTTTAGCAAATGGCAAAAACTCATCGCTGACTGGCAACAATCGCGCTTGAATTGGTGCTAGCCACAAGGGGAAATCTCCCGCATACTCTTCAATTAAAATCCCAATTAGCCTTTCTAACGAGCCAAAAGGTGCGCGGTGAATCATCACCGGACGCTTGCGCGTGCCATCTTCTGCCACATATTCCAACTCGAATCGTTCGGGCAGATTGTAATCTACCTGAACCGTTCCTAACTGCCATTCTCTTTCCAAGGCATCGCGGAAAATAAAATCGAGTTTGGGGCCATAAAATGCGGCTTCCCCAATCCCTTCAAAGTGTTCCATTCCCAACTGTTCAACCGCGCGGCGAATCGCACCTTGTGCCTTTTCCCAAGCTTCATCGGAACCGATATATTTATCCGATGCCGGATCTCGGAAACTCAATCTGGCTTTAAAATTCTTCAGTTGCAGTTTTTGGAACACCGACAGAATTAAATCGACTACATTGAGGAATTCGCTGTCTAATTGTTCGGGCGTAACAAAGAGGTGAGAATCATCGACAGTGAAACCTCGCACTCGAGTTAAACCGCCCAATTCTCCAGATTGTTCGTAGCGGTAAACCGTGCCGAATTCCGCTAAGCGCATCGGCAGTTCACGATAAGAACGCAACTCGCTTTTATAGATTTGGATGTGGAAAGGACAGTTCATCGGTTTGAGGGTAAAACCCTCTTCCTTCGCCGCAGATTCTTCATCTTCTGCCATCAGAGGAAACATATCCTCTTTATATTTCTGCCAGTGTCCGGAGATTTTGAATAAATCCACTTTGGCGATATGGGGCGTCACCACTGGCAGATAACCGCGTTTGAGTTGTTCCTGCTTGAGGAAGTCTTCTAAAAGACTCCGCAATACGGTTCCTTTGGGCGTCCACAACGGCAACCCTGGCCCCACGTCATCGGAAAATATAAACAGTCCTAATTCTTTGCCCAGTTTGCGGTGATCTCGCCTGAGTGCTTCTTCCTTGCGGCGTTTATATTCTGCCAGCTGTTCCGGAGTTTCCCAAGCAGTGCCGTAAATGCGTTGCAGTTGCGCTTTAGTAGCATCTCCCCGCCAGTATGCCCCGGCGACGCTTTCTAACTCAATTGCTTTGGGGTTCAACTCGCTGGTATTTTCCAAGTGGGGACCAGCGCACAAATCCCACCATTGATCTCCCAGGTGGTAGATCGTAATCGGTTCTTCTTTTATACTTTCTAGTATCTCCAGCTTGTAAGGCTCGTTAATTTCCTTAATCCGGCGTTCGGCTTCCTCGCGGGTGACTTCTTCCCGAATCACGGGCAATTTCCGGTTAACGATTTTGACCATCTCTTTGTAGATAGCTTTCAAATCTTTTTCCGTAAATGGTTCAGAATTGTCAAAATCGTAGTAAAATCCATTTTCAATCCAGGGGCCGATCGTCACCTGCGCTTTGGGAAATAATTTTTGCACCGCCATTGCCATCACGTGGGAGGTGGTGTGACGAATTTTCTTTAAGGTTTCCGATTCGTTGGTGCGAGGTAAATACATTTTTACTGGCTGTTCTGGGGAATCGTTCGATTCTGGTTTAATTGAAGGCTGCTGAACCATGTTTCTAAGAAAGAAATTGATAATAGTGGCATCGGGCATTGGGCAGGTGTGCAAGCGTGCAGGTGGGCAGGTGGGCAGGTGGGATTATAAGAGAGATTTAAGCAAAAAGTATCGTTTATACCGGAAAAGCAACTTGTATGCACTTCAAGCAGCTTAGCCGCACACCCGCACACCTGCTCACCCCCACACCCGCACAAGAGTCCACCCCCTACCGCTCTATCTTACCGAGTTGCCCCGCCGCTGGTTAGAGTCAGGCTCTTTAATAAAGTCTGCGGAAAATGTAAAGAAACGTAAATGAGGTTAAGATTATGATGTAAGTTAGTAAGCTTGTATTTCAATTCATGCTTAATTCAAACTTGCCGGAGCCGGAATTGCTCAAAACCTTACTGGAACCGCTATTAGAAGATTTTACGTACTGGTTTGAGCGATCGCGCAACTTCCTGGAAACCGAGCAACTTCACTTCTTAACTCAACAGCAGCAAGCCGATTTACTGGCGCGGGTAAAACAGGCTCAAACTGAAGTCAGAACGACTCAGATGCTGTTTCAAGCCACTGGCGCTCAAGTGGGCGTGGAAACATCCACCCTCATGCCTTGGCACCTACTGGTTACAGAATGCTGGCAAGTGGCAATGCGCTTTCGCATGGAGCAATCCACCGAACAAAAACCGGGGATATAAAGCTGCTAACCTGGAAACCAGCTTGTAACGTTTGATTAAAATCTCTCATTTTTGATAACACTTTCTCACTTTGTGCCTTTGACTGTCTGACCCGGAGGAGGATATCATGTTTCATCTGCTTTACATTTTGGCTTTCACCATAATTGCCTTTTTAGCTGTGGGCAATCTGCTCCGTAGCTTGCTCAGTATTAGTACGGATTATCAGTACACCTCGAATTCTAGACGCCGCCCTGTGGAAGTGCCGCACCCAGAGTTTCTGGATGCGGCTGGTAACGTCATTGAAGAACCTCTGTTGGTGATGAAGTCAATCGGTGTAGAAGACGCCCGTCAACAGTTAGAGTCGCTTTATAAAAATCAACCAGAAAATCCGTCTAATTGATATTGACAGATATACAAAGTTGTGAAAATGTGTTGGCTCAGCTTCTAGGTAGGATAAATCGAACGATATAGGCCAATTTACCGGGTGGGGCGATAAACCCACATCGTTCCACCCGTAAGATTGTTTAAGTCGATCGTACCGCGCTGAACGATTTTTCTAGCGTCAGGTGCTTTGCCACTGTCGCCTACGTTTTGATGCAACAAATAGATCTCAGTGCCAGATACTCGTTCCACAAGCGCCGTGTGGTGGTTATAGCTTGAAGTTTCCGTTCTCCACCCACCATTGGGAAATGTTATTTTCTTGAAAGTGGAAACATTTCTAAACTGAATAATATCTCCGGCGGCAATATTGGCAGTGGATTTGTTTGTTTGATTAATTGTGGCAACGCGGGAACCCCAGACATAGTCGGCATCATTGCCGGTGGGGCCAAGTTGCCAAAAGTTTTTTGCACCCGCAGCTTTGAGCGCTTCAACTGCAAGTGTTGCACACTCACCATCACCAACCTTTTGACCAATTTTGCTGGCAGCATAATTTTGACACTCCGCCGCTTAAAAGACGGCGGATTCTTCGTTCACGCCCGCGATCTTGCTCAGGCTTGTTGCCAAGTCTGCGTAGAGGATCTTCTCTCCCGAAGCTTTAATTTCCGTGTGCCCCACGGTATTTGCTAAGTGATAGCCAGTCTGTTTCAGCGCCTTATCCAAAATATTAATTGCAGCATTATGGTCGCGATCTAAGCAGCATCCACATTGACAAATATGGGTACGTACAGATAGCGACTTTTTCACAATTGCACCGCAGTTAGAGCAATTTTGAGAGGTATATTGCGGCGGTACTCCCACCACAATTCGACCGTAAACCTTGCCCAAATACTGCAACCACTCAGTGAACTGCGACCAAGCGGCATCGCTAATAGACTTAGCTAAATGGTGGTTTTTCACCATGTTACGGACAAGCAGTTTCTCAAACGCCACGAAATCGTTAGATTTCACCACGCACAAAGCCGTCTTAACGGCAAAGTCTTGACGCTGGCGGGAAACTTTTAAATGCTTGCGTCCTAATCGATTAACAGCCTTTCTGCGATTGTTAGAACCATTTTTCTTTTTAGAAACACGGCGGGAGCATCGCTTTAAAGCCTTTTCTGACTTACGCAGGTGACGAGGATTTTCTACTTTCTGACCTTGGGAATCGGTATAGAAAGCTGACAACCCAACATCCAATCCAATGGTTCTACCAGTTGGTTGTATATCGACATGACGCTCTGCTTCTATAACAAACTGAACGTAATATCCATCGCTGCGCCGAATAATTCTGACCCGCTTAATTTGGTCGATTTGGTAATAGTGCAAGTCATAAGTTCCGATGAGTTTTAACTTGCCAATACCGACTTTATCAATGAAGCTGATAAACTTACGTTCTGGAGAAAGTTTCCAACCCGTCTGCTTATATTCGACAGAACGGTTGTTCTTCTGGAACTTTGGATAGCCTTTCTTGCCTGGTTTCCCAGATTTGCAGTTGTCGTAAAAACGCTGAATTGAACAAGATGCGCGTTCAGTAGCGGCTTGTCTTGCCTGAGAGTTCAAACAAGCAGCAAAATCAAATTCTTTGGCTAAGACAGCGCTTAACTTGCTCAGTTGAGATAGTTTAACGCCACGATTGTCCATCCAGAACGCAAGAGCTTTGTTGCGGATAAATTGAAATGTACGGATAGCTTCATCAACCTTCCGATACTGCTCAATTTTCCCTTTTACTTTGAATGAGTAGACAATCATGGCGTTTTTCGTCTGACCTGCTTTGATTTTACAGGGGTTTAGGGGCATTGTGTCCCCCTAAACATAAAATTTAACTATTTGACTGCGGTTAAAATCGCCTGCGCCCTTATTTCATCCACCGGATAAATCACACTTGTGTTCATGCTCCCGGTTTGTTCTAGGTAAAGCGCTCGAAGTGGAGATCGACAATTTTACCGCTGGGACTGCGCCAGCGGATGTGGCGCTGTAGCAGTCCTGGGCGCAAATCGAGGCGGCGCTGGTAGCTGAGAATAGTACCTCGGTTGAGCGAGAAGCGATCGCCCCCCACCCAAATTACCAACGGCAACCAATCTGGACAATTCGCCAATTCGGTGTATACTACAGGCACATCGTCATAGACGCCGTGGATTAAAGTGGCAGGCATCGCCCCTGGATAGCCTTGCTCAAACGTGCCACGGGTGCCTAAATAACCATTGCCTAAGGTAAAAACGGTTTCTTTGTAGTGCAGCTCGGATTCATTAAACTGGGTTTCAACCACAGTCCATGCGCTTGCTTCGAGTTTGGTCTGAGTTAAATTGGGGAGACTGAGACTTTGCATCTTGGAAAGCTGGCATTGCGCGAGGCGGCTAGAATCAGGACAATTTGAGCGCACAAGAGCTGCTCCCCCTGCATCAAGAGCAGATAACCCAGGCGGCAAGCGTGGAGTCGCCGCTTCGGCTTGGCTTTAATGGTGCGGGAAAGGGATAAAAATATTGGTCGCTCTTTTTCTAGCATCCCTCCAGAGACAGAAAGTAGCCGCACATTCGCCAAAATGTAACAAAAAAATATATACTGAAACAGAAATAAAAAATTAGAAATAATTCTTTAACTTATTCTCGAAACATACTCTCTGCCTCTGCCTGGATAATGACATCAGGTTAATTTGTACATAGAGTTATTGTTCGTGCTAGGTTTTTCCTTTGGGAGCCAAGAAACTTCATCTAAACTTGAACAGGTAAACTGACTATGATTATCCTTCCCGGTATTGTTGTTCAAGCGAAGATATACGAAAGTGAAAAGTCTTTAGTGTATCGGGGAATTTATGAGCAAAAGCAGATACCTGCGATTATAAAAGTTCTCAAGTCAGACTATCCAAGTCTAGCGGAATTGAACCAATACAAACAAGAATATGAAATCACCCAGCAGTTGAATATCCCAGGAGTTATCAAAGCTTATAGCTTGGAAAAATATCAAAATACGCTGGTAATGATTTTAGAAGATTTTGGGGGAGATTCTTTAAAAAAATTGGTTAGATCGAGCCAAAAGATAACGCTGGTTGAATTTTTGGAAATCGCGATTAAAATTACCGAAATTCTCGGAGAGATCCATGCTGTAAATATTATCCACAAAGATATCAATCCATCCAATATTGTTTACAACCGAGAAACAGAACAGATAAAAATCATCGACTTTGGTATTGCCACAATTTTAAACCGAGAAAACCCAACGTTAAAAAATCCCAACCTTTTAGAAGGAACTTTAGCTTATATATCGCCGGAGCAAACCGGCAGAATGAACCGTTTTCTAGATTACAGAACTGATTTTTACTCTTTGGGAGTTACCTTTTACGAATTGCTGACCAACCAGCTACCTTTTACCACAACCGATCCAATGGAGTTGGTTCACTGTCATATTGCCAAACAGCCGATACCGCCCGATGAAATAGATTCAGATATCCCCCATGAGATTACAGGCATTGTGATGAAATTGTTAGCAAAAAATCCTGAAGAACGATACCAAAGTGCCTGGGGTATTCAAGCGGATTTAGTGATGTGCTTGATGCAATTAGAAGCAAATGGTGAAATTGAAGATATAATTCCAGGTCAAAACGATATTTCCGACAAATTTGAAATACCGCAAAAACTTTATGGCAGGGAACAAGCTGTTAAAACTTTACTAGCAGCATTTGAGCGAGTCGCCGGGGAAGATGAGCCAGAGCAGAGGAGCAGAGGAGATCGGGAGCTTCAGGAGAATGTACATTTAAATTCCCATCTGCCCCTCTGCACACCTGCCCCATCTGCCCCATCTTCCTTGTCCTCAGTCACCAGGAGCCAATCTAAGAGCAAACTTATACTTGTGACGGGTTATTCCGGGATTGGCAAGTCAGCACTGGTGCAAGAGTTTTATCAAGCGATTCGCTACGCGACGGCTACGCCGAACGCAAAAAAACGCGGTTATTTCCTGACGGGTAAATACGATCCGTTGAAGCGGAACATTCCCTACAGTGCGATCGTCAGTGCATTTCAGGGATTGGTGCGACAATTGCTAACAGAAAGCGAAAAGCAACTGCAACAATGGCGAGAAAAATTATTAGCAGCTTTGCAGCAGCAAGGTCAGGTAATTATTGATGTTATTCCCGAATTGGAACTGATTATAGGCAAACAGCCAGCCCTGCCAAAATTAAGTTCAACCGAGTGGCAAAATCGGTTTATTTTTGTTTTCCAAAACTTCATCCGGGTGTTTTGCCAACCCGAACATCCATTAGTAATTTTTCTGGACGATCTGCATTGGACTGATACCGCCACGCTCAAGTTAATCGAAGGGATATTGACCGATGTGGAGGCGCGATATCTGTTGCTAATTGGAGCGTATAGAGAACGAGAAGTTAACCCGAGCCATCCCTTAGCGATCGCGGTTAATGAATTTCGCAAAAAAAGATTCACTCTCAACCAAATTACCTTGGGATCTTTAAGTTTAAAATCTGTGAATCAATTGATTGCAGATACGTTGCAAACTCCTACTGATTCAGTCAAAGATTTGGCAAAAATAGTTTACCGTAAAACCGAAGGAAATCCGTTTTTCGTGAAGGAGTTTTTGCAGTCTATCTACGCAGAAAAGTTAATTATATTTGATTTTGATTGTCTGAATTGGCGGTGGGAACTGGCTAAAATTGAAGCGAGGAACATCACCGATAACGTCGTAGAATTATTGATTGATAAGTTGAAAAACCTGCCCGAATCAACCCAAAAAATTTTACGCTTAGCTGCTTGTGTTGGTAACAATTTTGACTTAAATAATCTCTCTATAATTTGCGAAAAATTACCGACGGAACTTGTACAAGACTTAGTTATAGCAGTTGAAGGGGGTTTAATCAAAGCGGGGGAAGATTATAAATTTACGCACGATCGCCTGCAACAGGCAGCCTATAATTTGATTGATGAAACCCAGAAAAGAGCCGTTCACTTACAAATTGGTCGTCTGCTGTTGCAGAATAGTACGCCAGAAACTTTATCAGACAAAATATTTGAAATTGTCTCTCATCTGAATCTGGGTGTAGGAGTCTGGCGAGATTTATCTTTATCCTATGGAAAACAAACACAGGCGAGGACGCCTATACCACTAGATGAAATTTCCTTTCTTAATTTAATTGCCGGTCAGAAAGCTTTAGCAGAGGCTGCTTATGGAATAGCGTTCAAATATTTAAATGCTGCCATAAAATTGTTAGGCAAAAATAGCTGGATGCGGGCTTACAATTTAACCCTAGAAATGTATGATTCAGCCGTAGAAGCAGCCTACCTCAATGGCGACTTTCAACAGCAGATTCAATTAACTAAAGTGGTGCTACAAAAAGCTAAAAATCAACTGGAAAAAGTGAAAGTTTATCAGCTTAAAATTCAAGCCTGCATAGCACAGACACAATTGCAAGAAGCAGTTAAAATAGCCTTGCAAGCTGTTTCGTTACTCGGGGTGAATATTCCTAAAAAACCAAGTCATACAGCTCTGGATGAAGCACTGTTAGAAACCGCAGCGAAATTAACCGGAAAGGAAATTTTAGATTTAATAGAATTGCCGGCCATGACCGATCCAATTGCACTGGCAGTAATGCGGCTGTTAACGAGTGCTAATGCTGCGGCTTATACCGCCAATCCTAAACTATTTCCGTTGATTATATCTAAACAGGTTAACTTATCGCTTGAGTATGGTAATGCTGATGTATCTCCCTTGAGTTATGCTTATTACGGTGCTATCCTTTGTGGCTCGGTGATCTCGATTGAATCGGGCTATCAATTTGGTCAAGTGGCTTTAAAGCTTTTAGAAAAAATAGACGATCGGCAAATATTAGCAAGGACGCTCGATTTGGTTTATGGCACAATTAAAGGATGGAAAATTCATCTAAAGGAGACTTTAAAACCTTTACAGGATGCCTATCGAATTGGCAAAGATAATGGCTGTTTTGAATATGCCGGGTATAGCATTGTAAAATACTGCTACTATTCTTTTTTAACTGGACAGCATTTGAACAAGCTAGAACAAGAAATGAAAACCTACAGTGAGGTTTTAGCTGAGTTGAAGCAATTGACAGCAGTTAATTATCTCGAACGAGATAGACAGGCTATGATCAATTTAATCGCAGGTTCTCTTTTGCCAGGAGTGTTGACGGGTAGAGTTTATGATGAGTGGGAAAAGTTACCGATTTACGAGGAAAATAAAGACTGTTACGGACTGTTATATTTATATTTAAACAAACTAATCCTTAGCTATTTATTTGAGGAATATTCCCAAGCGATCGCTTACGCTAACATAGCAGAAACTTATCTGGATGGGGGAACCGGATTAGCCTTAGTTGCCGTCTTCTATTTTTACGATTCTCTAGCGCGATTGATGCTCTATCCTCAGTTGGCAAGTTGCGAGCAAGCAAAGATGATGCAACGAGTCAATGCCAATCAGAAAAAAATGAAATTCTGGGCGACTATGGCGCCGATGAACTATTTACATAAATACGATCTAGTCGAAGCAGAAAGGCATCGAGTTTTGGGGCAATATTTAGAAGCGATGGACTATTGCGATCGCGCGATCGCCGGTGCCAAAGAAAACGAATACATCCAAGAAGAAGCACTGAGCAATGAGCTGGCAGCTAAACTTTATCTGAGTCGGGGGCAAGAGAAAATAGCCCAAGTTTATATGAAAGATGCCTGCTACTGCTACACCTGCTGGGGCAGCGATGCAAAAGTCAAACAATTGGAAGCGAAATATCGCCAGTTACTGACTGAAACTTGGACGCAATGTCGGCTTAAATATTCAATTGCCAGTAACCTAACTACCAGCACTAGCTCAACAGAAATTTTAGATATAGCGACGGTAATTAAAGCATCCCAAGCGATTTCTGGCGAAATTGTGCTAGAAAAGTTACTGGCTAAATTGATGAAAATCCTGATCGAAAATGCCGGGGCGCAAGTGGGATATTTAATTTTACATTCCCAGGCAGAACCAGGTAACGATTCAGGGCAATTACTGATTCAAGCTTCTGGATCTGTGCATGATGAAAACATCGCTGTTTTGCAGTCTATACCGATTGAAAACTGTCTCCCTGTCTCGGTAATTAATTATGTAGCGCGGACACATGAAATAGTCGTTAAGCACGATGCTGCTAAGCTCGGACGATTTACCGATGACCCCTACATTAAAACCCGTCAGTCTCAATCTATCTTATGTGCGCCAATTATAAATCAAGGTCAACTGAGCGGATTGATCTATTTGGAGAATAACTTAACGACAGGAGCATTTACCAGCGATCGCATCGAAGTAATCAACCTAATTACTGCTCAAGCTGCTATCTCGATTGAAAATGCTTTGTTATATAGCAACTTGCAGCATACCAAGCAGCAATTAGAAGACTATTCCCGCACTCTAGAAGTCAAAGTAGAAGAACGCACCCAGGAATTAGCAACCGCTAAAAAAGCCGCTGAAGCTGCTAGCAAAGCTAAAAGCGAATTCCTCTCCAATATGAGCCACGAATTGCGAACCCCCCTCAACGGCATTTTGGGTTATACCCAAATTTTGCAACGAGACAACAGTTTGAAAATTAAACAAAAAGAAGCGATTAATATTATCCACCAATGCGGCGCTCACTTGTTAACGCTAATCAATGACATTCTCGATCTCTCCAAAATAGAAGCCGGGAAGATGGAACTCTGTCCCAGTGAAATTGATTTTTCTTTTTTCCTGCAATGCGTCGTAGAAATCTGCCGCATCAAAGCCGATTCCAAAAACATTTCTTTTACTTACCAACCGTCAAATCAACTACCAACGAGCATTTATGCTGACGAAAAGCAGTTACGCCAAGTTTTAATTAATCTCCTCGGCAATGCCATCAAATTTACCGAAGAAGGCGGAGTAACTTTTAAGGTAGAGGTAATTGGTAATGGTTCATTGGTAATAGGTAATCAACCAAATGATAACCAATTACCAATTACCAATTACCAATTACCACTTTGTAAAATTCGCTTTTTAATTCAAGATACTGGTCTTGGTATGAGCGAGGCGGAAATTGCCCAAATTTTCTTACCTTTTGAACGGATAGGCGATAAATCTCGTTTGGTAGAAGGAACTGGACTCGGATTGGCAATTAGCCACAAAATCGTTAACATGATGGGTTCTACTATAAACGTCAAAAGTCAACTGGGAGAAGGCAGCACTTTTTGGATAGATTTAGACTTGCCAGTCATTGTCGGTAGCACAAAATCTAGTCAATCAAACCAGAATGAAATGATTATCGGCTACCAGGGAAAACAGCAGAAAATTTTAATCGTGGACGACAAATGGCAAAACCGCGCCGTCTTGAGAAATATGCTCGAACCCCTTGGTTTTATTATCGCTGAAGCTGCCAACGGTGAGGAAGGAATAGAAGTTGCCCGCGCGCTACAACCAAACTTAATAATTATCGACCTCGTCATGCCAGTATTAGACGGTTTTGAAATGATGCGCCAGCTGAGGCGGTTACCGGAATTTGAATCCCTGCCGATCGTTGCTTGTTCTGCTAGCGTTTATAATATCGATCGGCAAAAGAGCATACAGGCAGGCAGCAACGATTTTCTCTCTAAACCAGTCGTCCTAGAAAATCTGTTAGAAAAATTACAACTGCATTTAGGACTCGAATGGATTTATGAACAAAAAAATCCTCAACTCCCACCAGAGACAGAAAATGCACACCAGCTCGCTACGATCTTACCGCCACCCCCAGAAGCACTAGCCCGACTGTACGATCTAGTGCGACAAGGACTGATCTTCGAGGTAGAGGAAGAAGCGTCAAGACTTGAACAAGAAAATGAGGAATTTGTTCCATTTTGTAGAAAAATTTTACAATTCGCCCAAGACTTTGAAGTAGAAAAAATATTAAATTTTCTTGAATCCTATATCAACCCCGGTTAAATTAGAAGGGTTGGGTTCAATCCCAAAACTTTAATTGCCAAAAAATACGGGTGCAGAACTATGACACAATCGCCACAAAAAGAACCTATATTAATCGTTGACGATACTCCCAACAATTTGAAAGTTCTATCCCAGGCTTTGACCGACGCTGGCTATACGGTTGCGGTTGCAAAGAGTGGCGAAACGGCGATTAAACAAATAGAATATAAACCCCCAGCGCTGATATTGCTCGACGTGTTAATGCCGGGAATGGATGGTTTTGAAACATGCGATCGCCTAAAATCCAATCCCGCAACAAAGGACATTCCGATTATTTTTATGACTGCTTTAAACGATACAGTTGATAAAGTTAGAGGTTTGTCCCTGGGAGCCGTAGATTATATTACCAAACCGTTTCAAATTGAAGAAGTTTTAGCCCGCGTTCAAACTCATTTAGAAATCCGCAGATTAAATATAACCCTAGAGCAGCAAAATTCGCGGTTGAAAGAAGAAATTGAAGCGCATCAAACAGCTCGCGCCGCCTTGCAACAACTCACCGAAGAATTGGAAGAACGGGTACAACAGCGGACGGCAGAACTTTCTCAAGCACTAGATGAATTACGCAAAAGTCAAGAAAAATTAGAATACGATGCATTTCACGATTCTTTGACGGGATTACCCAATCGCGTCTGGTTAATTAAGCGTTTAAAGGAGTTAATTGCAGCGAATTTAAATTATACCGTGCTGTTTGTTGACCTCGATCGATTTAAGGTAATTAACGATAGTCTGGGACATATAACCGGAGATGAACTTTTAAAATGGGTTGCAGCGAGAATGCAAGCTTGTTTGAAAAAACCAAATACTGCAATTAGAATGGGTGGGGATGAGTTTGTCATCTTGTTAGAAACAGGAGAAGCCACAGAAGTTGCACGAGAATTGCTAGAACAATTAAGCTTGCCATTTAACTTCAACGATTACGAAGTTGTGATCGGGGCTAGCATCGGTATTACTTCCAGCAAAATGGGTTACCAAAATCCGATGGATGCCCTCAGAGATGCAGATATTGCCATGTATCGAGCCAAACAAGAAAGAAACAGCGGCTATCAGATTTTTACGCCCGAAATGCAAACATCTGCTCTCGCCCGGATGCAAATGGAACACGATTTGCGGAAAGGAATTGCAGCCGAAGAATTCTGCCTTCATTACCAACCAATTTTATCTTTAAAAACCAGAGAACTCAAAGGTTTTGAAGCTCTCTTGCGTTGGGATCATCCCAAGGGAAGAATCCCGCCCGCTCAATTTATCCCCCTAGCGGAAGAAACAGGTTTAATCAATCCTTTAGGCTGGTGGATTGTGCGCGAAGCTTGTAGCCAGTTACAACGTTGGCAAACTGAATTTACTGACTTTCCCCTCAGCCTCAATATCAATTTTTCGCCCGTGCAGTTTAAGCAAGCAAATCTGTTTGAAACATTAGCAGAAATTTTGTCAGAAACAGGTGTTCCTCAGAATTGTATCAGAATAGAAATTACCGAAAGTTGTCTATTAAACAATCCTAACCTGGATTTAAATTTATTGAAAAGCATGGGTTTAGAGTTATGTATAGATGATTTTGGGACGGGTTACTCTTCCTTGAGCCGCTTGCACGAGTTACCAATTCACACCTTAAAAATAGACCGTTCTTTTGTCGTTCAATTAACTCCAGATGAGCGGGATACAGCGACGATAAAAATTATTTTAATGCTGGCTAAAAACCTGGGATTAGAAGTAGTAGCAGAAGGGATAGAAACAGAATTTCAATTAGAAAAACTGCGAGATCTTGGATGTAATTGGGTACAAGGGTATTTGTTATATAAACCCCTGGATAGTCAAGCAGCGACGGAACTGATTAGAAGCTTTTATCAAAAACACGTTAAGCGGTAACATTGCTTTGAGCAGCATGAAGCAAACCTCACATCTTGCACCATTGTCAACCAGCCTTGAAACCCTTGTTTCTTGATGAAATATCTAGGCTTTCAAGTTTAGCTATTTGCAAGAAACTAAGGTGTTAGCCGTGGTGCAAGATCTGAGAAACGCAACTATAGCGGTTTGCGACTTGGTAGAATATAAATCCCTAGTAGGGGCAGGGCATCAAAACTCCAGGACTTACGCTCATATTCCGGGTTTCTAGGAAAAATTTTCGACTTGGAACCAGAGATGGCAGCAAGAAACAAAGGTGATAGGTCGATAATTCGTAGGTTTGTCCCTTGCATAGCGTTACCCAACTCTACCAGCTAATCAGTTGGGTTTCGTACCTCAACCCAACCTACAACCTTTATTTATTGAGCTTCTCAGGAGATTCATCAGTTTTTATGATCGCCTTAACTACGGGAGAGCCGATAAAGAATGAAGTATAATTTATCCTTCATTCTTTATCCTTAATTTTTATTACGCTTCAATCACCACTCGCAAATTACCCCGTTTTTTAGCGACGCGACAAGAAGTTGTATTGCCAGTGCGCTGAAACTCCAAATCCAACACAGTAGCACCAACTTTTAAATTTTCCAGCCG
>DNGG01000596.1:1185-8346 GCA_003486675.1 Cyanobacteria bacterium UBA11372 | reverse complement strand
GACGAGGCGAATATCGCACTGTGCATCCCGACCAATCGAATAGACTGGGGCTTTTAGTACTACTTCCTTGCGACCTTTATCATCTTCAACAATCAACAAATGATTGTGTTCTAGTGGTTCAGCCATTGAAGAATCTCTCTTGCAACAAGTTTAAAAACAGCGGTTAACTCAACGTTGAATTTAGCAGTTCCTCTTAAGATTGTTGAGTTATGTTTGACCGGGGGTTGGCTGACTCCAAGGTGGAGATTGTTCTTCTACAGTTTTTTCTACCATAGCGGGATCGATCAGCGTCACATCCAATAATGAGTCTGGCAGCGGGGCTGACGAGGTGTCTTGACGCTGCATGTGCAGATAGGTAACCTGCACGTTAGACCCAAAAACAATCCTGTCGTTATGTTTCAGGATACGAGCGCGGAATTTTTGACCGTTAATTGACAACCCGTTAGTACTATAGTTGCCTTTGCCATCCCCATCAACAATTTGGTAACAGTAGCTGTCATCTTGATCGGGTAACCGGATCAAAGTCGCATGGCGATTAGAGACAAACAAGGACTGCACGCAGATATCGCACTTTTTACTTCTGCCCAGGGAATAAGCAGGAGATTCTAGAATAAACTCCCTTTTTCCCTTATCGTCTTCAACGATCAATAAATGTTTTTGATAGTTTGGTGAAGTCATCGGAGCATCTGTAATCCGAGGCGGAATAAGCGTGTTGTTGTCTGAATCATAACAGGCACAACCAAAGCGAAACCAATCGCGGATGCCTGTTGACTGAGGGACAATTTGGCGATCGCAGTTGGGGCATCAAATCCGATCAAGAGCGACCTTCTGGGCTAAAGACAGGGGTACACAAGGGATTCAATCGACGCAGAAGCAGAGAGTTTGTGACAACGCTGACCGAACTAAAGGCCATCATTGCACCCGCACCTGCTGGGCCTAGAACGATGCCCCAAACCGGAGCTAGAATACCGGCAGCGATGGGAATTCCCAGGGTATTGTAGGCCAATGCCCAAAATAAATTCTGGCGGATTTTGTTGACAGTCGCACGGGAGAGCCGAATCGATTCGACAATGTCGGTGAGGCGCGATCGCATCAGAATAATTTGAGCGCTTTCTATCGCCACGTCGGTTCCCGCGTATAGCGCTATCCCCGCATCCGCTTGGGCTAGTGCCGGTGCATCGTTAATCCCATCACCAATCATAGCGACTCGATGACCCCCGATTTGCATCTGTTCGATTGCCTTCACTTTGCCATCGGGACGCACGCCTGCTTTAATGTCTTTTGGATCGAGTCCTAGAGTTTGAGCGATCGCCACTGCCGCTTCGGGCCTATCTCCCGTCAAAACCATTACCCTTAATCCCATCTGCCGCAGGCTATCCACCGTCGTTTTAGCATCTTCTCTGAGAGCATCTGTAACCGCTATTACCCCTGCTAGCCTGCCTCCTACTGCCACGTATACTACTGTTTTACCAGCCAAAGCTAGCCCCTGGGCTTGGGCTTTTACCGCTTCGACCATCGATACGCCTTGCTGCATTAACCAATCTTCACCTCCCACCAATACTTGCTGACCATCCACTGTAGCAGATACCCCGAACCCTGCTTCGGTATAAAAGTCTTGTGCTGGTGGGATAAATAATCCCTTGGTTTTAGCTTCCTCTCCAATTGCCGTTGCCAGGGGATGGCAAGTGCCGCTTTCTGCCGCCGCCGCTAGTTGAAGTAAGGTAGTTTCATGCAGGTGAGCAGGGGGGCAGGGGGGCAGAGGGGAATTTGCAGTTACATTCTCTTCTGCTGCTCTCACCGGGATGCAATCGGTTACCGTAGGTTTACCTAGAGTCAGCGTGCCGGTTTTATCAAATACGATGGTATCGAGTTGCCGTACTCGTTCTAAGACATCGCCGCCTTTGATTAATATTCCTCGTTCGGCGCCGATGCTAGTGCCGACTAAGATCGCCGTGGGTGTGGCAAGTCCCAAGGCGCAGGGACAGGCAACTACTAGGACTGCGATCGCTAGCTTTAAACTCAACAGCAGGGGTGATGGATGAACTGTCATTTCCATTCCCATTACTCCATGCCCCATTCCCCATGCTTGATGCAGGACATCAGGCCACAGCTGCGTCCCGATAAAATACCAGAAGACAAAGGTTAACGCTGCGGCTGTCATGACGCCGTAGGTAAAGTAACCGGCTACTGTATCCGCCAGTTTCTGTACGGGGGCTTTGCGGGTTTGCGCTGCTTCTACTAATGCGACAATTTGAGCGATCGTTGTATCTTTGCCCGTGCGAGTCGCGCGCAACACGATAACGCCTGACTGATTTAGCGTTCCGGCGGCGACCGAATCTCCTGGTTGCTTTAATACCGGCATCGGTTCCCCAGTCAGCATCGATTCATCCACTGTTGTTTTACCTGCTACCACTTCGCCGTCCGTGGGGATTTTCTCTCCGGGTAAAACCTGCAACCATTCTCCTATCCGCACTTGGTCTGCTGGAATTTCAATTGCCTGATGCATCGATGTTTCATCTACAACCTTGTCGCTAGTAGTTTTGACTAAGCGCGCGGTTGTTGGCTGTAGCGAAAGTAACGCTTCAAAGGCTGATGCGGCACGTCCCCTCGCCTGTTGTTCCAAGGTTCGACCCAACAGGATAAAGCCTAACAACATCACGGGTTCGTCAAAGAAACATTCCCACCCCAATTGGGGAAACAGTAAAGCTACGACGCTAGTGGTATAAGCGGTTACAGCTCCCAATCCTACAAGCGTATTCATGTTGGGTGCTAGCCGTCGGATGCCCCAAAAGCCATCTACAATGATGGATCTACCTGGCCCTAGTAAGGTTGCGGTTGCTAACCCCCAGTGAAACCAGAACGGGGTAAGAATTGAAAAGTGTTGACCCAGATGCCCCAGTCCGGATAAAACAATTAAAGCACCAGCCATTATCAACCGCCAAATAGTAGCTTTGATTTCCCGGCGGTGACGTTCTGCGGGGGTGATGTAATCTATTTGATTGGTACTCCCATAACGGGGTTGAGTGGGAAACCCGGCAGATGTAAGTTTTTCAGCTAAATTAGTCGGGTCGATTTTACCAATTTCGTACTCAACAACCGCGACCTCGGTGACTAAATTGACGCAGGCTGAAATCACTCCGGGATTTGATTTTAGCTGTTGCTCGACCACCTTGACGCAGCCAGCGCACCTCATGCCAGCAACATCCAGAGTGGTTGTATCGGTGGATAATATTGGTTGAGCGATCGCGTTAGCGTGCCGGAGGCTTATCGCCCTCTGTGACAATACGGGATCAGAAGATTTCTTGACTAATTCCAACACTTCGCTTGCCTACTCTGCTTCTCGTTTCTTTTTCCAAGGTAGGCTTTGGATCGCGCGATCGCCTCTATCTCGCTAAGTTTTTTAAACTATCGTTTATAACTATTAATATTCCACGAACGTAGAAACCGGGTTTCTGTTTCATAGAAACCCGCGAACGTAGAAACCGGGTTTCTTGCTGGGATCTGTGGTTTACTAGCGACGATTTTTCAGAGAAACCCGGAATATGCGCGTAAGTCCTGAATAAGTATCTGGGGATACTTTGTTGCATCTATCAAAAGTGAGAAATATTAATTTTTTTAGTGAAAAACGCTGTTTGATTCACTTATTTACCTCCGCTGCCTAAGATAAATAGACTCAACAAAGTACCGCTATTCCACAGACTGTGGAGTAGCATCGGAGCTAGTAGGTTGCGCGATCGCGTATAAACCACCCCCAGCACGATTCCCAATGTCGTCAGGGGCAGTACTTCCGACAAACTCAGGTGAGCAACTGCAAACAGCAAGCTACTCGCCCCAATTGCTCCCCAAACTGGCATGTAGCGCGTCAAAGATGGCAGTAAAAATCCCCGAAACAGAAACTCTTCAAACAGCGGTGCGGCAACGGCTGCTGTCACGAAAAATATCAATAACGCCACCCCATCTTGACTTTCTAGCACCAAGGGCAACAGGGGATTGCTGCCTCCCTGTCCGCGCCAAACCAGCTGGTTAATCAACGATACTAAAATCACCAGCGGCAGTGCGGTTAAATAACCCCCCAAACCCCACCAAAACCAATTACCGCTCAAATCGATTTGAAACCACTTTTCTTGCTGTGGTAACGGTAAAAAAGGCTTGAGCGAGAAATACAGCACCAACAACCCACCCAGCGCTACCAAAACATAACTCGCCAGCACGTACAAAGACTCACCCCGCACGTCGAAGCTAGAAGCCTTGACTTTTAGCAAAGAAAATGCTAATGGAACCAATATTTGACCCATCAAGAAAAAGCCGACAACGAACACTTGCCAAATCGTCTCGGCATCCCAAGGAGTTGACCAGGGGAGGTCTTCATTTTGCGCCAACAGAGAATCTTTGCCCTTGACCAGTCGCTGACCTACTAGAAAAATTAGCAGTCCGACGCCAATTAAAAACCCTAAAGTTGGGATAGCACTGACAACGGCTAATTTCAAAACCGCTTGCTCGGCTATTTCCCGTTCTTCGGCGATCAGCTTAGAAAGCGCATCCTCCCGTTGCTGTAACTGGTAAAGTCTGTTTAACCCCTGGTAGCGAAACCATCCATCTAACTGCTTGTTAATCCACTGCTGTGCATCTGGAAGCAAGCGGGGGGGATTGCTCCACAAACCGATCAAAACTGTAGCGGTTTTGGCGACGGGTTCTGCTAGGGGTTGAGTTTGAACTCGCTCGTTCACCTCTTTCCACGTTTTTAACGCCTTATCGGTTTGTCCTTGCTCAACCTGTAAAATTCCCAGCCGCAAGTCTAGCTCGTTAATCAATTGTTCAGTTTGTTGAATCGACGCTTGCAACGGTGCTGGCTTGGGAGAAATAGATGTTTCAACACCGGGAGTGACTTTGAGCGGTTTTTCAGGGGCGGGTGAAAGCTGGGTATCTTGCCGTTGCAGTTGTTGCAGCGTATTTTGGGCAGATTGGCGTGCCTGTTCGTATTGCTTAGTAGCCGCTTTGAGCGGTTCAACCCCAATCAGGGTTTCCCGTGCTGACTTGAAATCGACACCTTGGGCAGTTTCACCTTGCCACTCGGTAGCGTGGAGTAGCAAATTGGTTTGGTACAGTTCCAGGCGACTTTGAATCTGAGGCTGATTCCAGCTAGCGATTAAAGACAAGCTCAGGATCAACAGTATCGCAATCGTCAGTACGCCTAAAATAAACCGCTTCAGTGTCATCTGGATCTCCGCACGCTCACCCTACCATTGAAGCTTATTGAGGGACGAATGGTATAGTAGCCAATGGCTAAAACTGTATTTGCCTACCAAATTAATTGCTAACCTACATCTACCTAAAGGTGTGGAGGTAATCTGGCTTTACTGTATATTATGCAGATTGAGCTGGCGATTGGGGCAGGCGATCGCAACAGCCAGCAAGACCATCTTTGCCATCGGATTTAGCTATTAGAATTGGAATCTAGCCACCAATTCATCGGGAAATCTAGTCATTTTTTTGGTAATTGGTAATTGGTAATCGCTCATTATTTTTCCCATTAGCGATTAGCCATGAGCGATTAGCAGGTTTAGGTGACAATCAGCATCGTATACCTGGAACATGGAGAGGAAGACAGGGGACGATGCTAGAAACCGGGTTTCTGGGTCGATCTCTCGTTGCCAAACCGACGATTTTTCAGAGAAACCCGGTTTCTTGAGGTCAGTCATGGGATTCAGTTGGGCTGCCCAAACAAGGTAAAATCTTTCCAGACCCCTCTCCTATTGTTTGCGGAGGATACTCCCCTGGCTACCCGCGTTATTCTTGTCCGTCACGGGCAAAGCAGTTACAACCAGCAGCAGCGCATCCAAGGTCGTCTCGATGCGTCGATTTTAACCGATGCAGGCCGCGCTACCGCGCTTTTAGTCGCAAAGGCACTTAGCGGTATCACTTTTAATGCCGCTTACTCTAGTCCCCTGCAACGGGCGAAAGAAACGGCTCTGACAATTCTATCGAGTTTAGAATCATCAAATGTGCCATCGCTACAGGTTGCAGATAATCTGATGGAAATCGATCTGCCGCTGTGGGAGGGGTTGTATAAGCAAGAAGTTAAGGACAATTTTCCCGACGAGTATCGCTGCTGGCAAGAACGTCCCGACGAACTGCAAATGCTCTTGTCAACGCCAGAGGGAACTAAAACGCATTTTCCCATCTTGGCGCTTTTCGAGCAAGCAAAGCAATTCTGGACAGATGTTTTATCCCGCCATCAAGGACAGACTATTTTAGTCGTAGCTCATAACGGAATTAATCGCGCTTTGCTCTGTACCGCAATTGGAATTCCTCCTGCACGCTATCATTCGATCCAGCAATCTAACTGCGGTATTAATGTTTTAAATTTCGCCGGTGGTTTGGGGGATATCGTACAGTTAGAGTCGATGAATCAAACGGCTCACTTAGGAGATATATTACCCAAGCCGCGCCCCGGTCACAAGGGACCCCGTTTGTTGCTGGTGCGTCACGGGGAAACCGAGTGGAACCGGCAAAAGAAATTTCAAGGGCAAATTGATGTACCCTTAAACGATAATGGGCGAGAACAATCGAGTCGGGCGGCTGAGTTTCTCAAGGAGATTCCGATTGATTTTGCTGTAACCAGCCCGATGTTACGTCCCAAAGAAACCGCTGAGATTATTTTGAAATATCACCCGGATGTGGAATTGCGATCGCAGCCAGAATTAAGGGAAATTAGTCACGGGCTTTGGGAAGGAAAGTTAGAAGCTCAAATTGAGCAAGAATATCCCGGTTTGCTAAAAGATTGGCAAGTAGCACCGGAAACGGTTCAAATGCCCGAAGGGGAAAACTTGCAACAAGTTTGGGATCGCGCGATCGCATCCTGGAATGCCATTGTTACCGAATTTAGCGAACAACCCAAAACTGGTTTAGTTGTAGCTCACGACGCAATTAACAAAGCTATTCTCTGTCATCTTTTTGGCTTGGGACCAGAACATTTCTGGAACTTTAAGCAAGGCAATGGCTCGGTGACTGTAATCGATTATCCTAAAGGTGCCAATGGATATCCAGTCCTACAAGCAATGAATATTACTATTCACTTGAGTGGTAGTATCCTTGATAAAACAGCTGCTGGGGCTTTGTAAATTTGCAACCGCTCCCTACACGGATTTTGACACGGATGTA
>DNGG01000596.1:971-1095 GCA_003486675.1 Cyanobacteria bacterium UBA11372 | reverse complement strand
CCAGTCCTACAAGCAATGAATATCACCATTCACCTCAGCGGCAGTATCCTAGATAAAACCGCAGCCGGAGCTTTGTAATCCAGTCTAAAGTGGCAAATAAAAGCAGCTAATGGCTAATCGCTAA
>DNGG01000596.1:463-590 GCA_003486675.1 Cyanobacteria bacterium UBA11372 | reverse complement strand
AAGATAAAATTTATCACTGGCCTCACGATACATCGGTACGCGATTGTTGGGGATTAATATTAGGGCCAGGATTGGTAGATCTTTACAGTCATTCTGGAGAACCTGGTTTTGAAGAAAGGGAAACCTT
>DNGG01000596.1:0-206 GCA_003486675.1 Cyanobacteria bacterium UBA11372 | reverse complement strand
GCATCTGGAGGTTTTACCCGCCTCGCCATCTTGCCCGATACCGCACCAGCCATCGACAATCCAGGTAGTCTATCCCTGTTGCAGGAAAAGAAAAACAAATATTTCCCCTCTGCCCCTATTCTCCACTTCTGGGGCGCTTTAACCTTGGGCGCCAAGGGAGAGGAAATGACTGAATTGGCAGAATTGGCATCTGCTGGAGTAGTTGG
>DNGG01000178.1:6158-10610 GCA_003486675.1 Cyanobacteria bacterium UBA11372 | reverse complement strand
GCCGATAGAAATGTCCGTCTTTTCATCATCTTGATTTAATTTTACGAAACATAAGAAATTTGCCCGTTGAAGTCTAATTAAACTTCACCCTGGCTTAAATTAGGAATTACCAAGTCATATCAAATCTGGTTGCATCGGAATGATTAAAATTGGTTGATTGGGCACGGCGGTAGACAACCTTCGAGTTTCCATAAAAGCTTATTTATGTTCCCTACAAGGATCGTTGATCCGATTGAAAATTTCTATAATTCCGAGGCAACCGGAAATGATATCAACTGTGCTAGGGTTTTAAAACCGCGTCTTCCAGAATTGACCAGGTTTTATCCCCAACAATTCCATCAGCAGTTAAATGGAAATCGGATTGAAATTGTTTCACTCGCGTCGTGGTTTGAGAACCAAAGTTGCCATTGACAGGAATAGTCGCTGTGCCCGATTTTCCCATTCTTTTCGCTTGATTGAGCCGTGCCTGTAGATATTTCACTTCCGCAGGATTGTTGTTATTGCTTTGGCTCAAAGTGGAGTGCGGAGCGTTGGCATAAGGAACAATGGTGTCGAGGTAATTCCAAGTTTGCGATCCAACTATACCATCAACTTTGAGGCAGCAATCAGTTTGAAATTTATTGACATATTCTTCAGTAATACCGCCAAAATAGCCATCGACACTAATATAGCTGTGGTAGAAGATATTGAGTTGTTGTTGCAGGTATTTTACTTGATTGGGATCGTTGTTCTTGCTGCCAGGGGTTAAGGTGGGGTGAGTTGTTGCGTCAGCGTGCATTGGTTTTTTCTCCTGTAATCAATCTGTGTTGCTCTTTGATGATTCCAGTATGGAAAAATCAAACTGCCTTCGTCATTGATAGTTTCGGAGAAGTTGAGTTGCTATTTTCGGTCAGGCGCATTGCTGTTTTCGGCAATCAACTGATATGTGCCATTCATCGCAGGCTAATTAAGTATATTTATTCATGAACAAAAGTTACAATTTCTTAACCTGTCACAAATGGATAGGGCCTAACTCATAGGGGTTAATCCCTAGCGGCTTTAAGCGTCCCTCACCTAAGATAAAATTGTTGCGTCAGGAAAGCGGTAATGTCCCATAGCTCGACCCAAGAGCAGCAAGTAGTGTCTGCGATTAATGAGCGATACAATATTTTGATTTTAAAGCGCCGAGTCGTTCTAGCAATGTTGAGTTTGGCGACAATTGGCGCGATCGTTGCCACATTTCTACACCGACTGCAACCACACCCTCGAATCGTTTATCTGATTACACCTCCGTTATTGGCGATCGCATTGCTCATTTTACTGATTCGCCTCTACAAAAAACCAGAGAGCTTGCAACAGGTGATACATCTGTCAATACTTGCAGGAGTACTGTTTGTAGTGGTTCCCAGTTGGTTATATACCCTCAAAGCGATATATCTCCGGTACGCTAACGCGATCGCCTCATCGGACACCACCCTCGTAGATAGTCTGCCCCCCGTAACACCAGCGTTATTCATGTTGACATTGGTAATGCTGATCGCCCTGCGTCGCCGCCAGCAATTGGTCATTGCAACTCTCGTCGCCTGGATAGCGATCGCCGCCCCGATTCTCACCTACTTGCTGCTGTACCCGCAAGAACTCCTCACCTCACGCGGATTAGATTTATTCATCTCCCTCGGTCCCACAATGGGGATACAAATTGTCCTAATTCTGTTTTATAACCGCGTGCAAGATATGGTCGAGCGCTTATATACAGAACGTCTCCAGTACTATGCCCAAATTGCCGAGCGGCAGGCAATTCGTCAGAAGGCAATGGAACAAGCTTTTACCCAAATTCACAATGGCCCTTTGCAAACCCTAGCACTCTTGCTGCGGGATGTGCAAAGAGAACAGATACCATCTGAACAATTATTTCAACGCTTGAATGACCTCAATGCAGAGATTCGGGCAGTGGGGCGCAGTTTCACCGATGAAGCGCATCCAGAGCCACAAAAAGCAGCCGTTCTAGCCATAAAAGAAACGGCTTCTTTTGAACAAATCCTGCGTCTGGGAGAAGGTACTTGTATCGATCTGAACCGACCCCTGCATAATTTATTGTACGAAGTTTATGCCCTAACTTTGAAGCGCAATTTGCCATATTTCCAAACCATTAAAGTCAAAGTGCGGAATTTCGCACCCCTTGAGGAAACTACCCTCACCTGGGAAATGAAGCGAGACTTGTGTTTATGGTTAGAAGAAGCTTTGTGCAACGTCGGGAAACATGCTCTTGGAACGACTCGAATTGTAGTCACGGGACAACATCACCAGGGGCAATATATCCTCAAAGTGCAGGACAATGGCGCTGGACTAAAACCCGGACAAGGACAAGAGGGAACAAAGCAGGGTAAGGTTTTAGCCCAACGATTGGGGGGACAGTTTCGACGAGAATCTTTGCCCAAGGGAGGTGCGATTTGCGAACTTTCTTGGTTCGTAGAGTAATTAATTCAAGTTGCTAGTTATAAGTTGGTAATTGGTAATTGGTAATTGGTAATTGGTAATTGGATTCATTGGCAGTCTTTCATAGTGGTAATTACCCATTACCCAGTCATCAACAAAGGTGATGCGTTAATTTCTCAGAGTCCAACCCACGATTTTTCAGATCACCAAAGTTTCTTTGCCCCTTTGATGTAATATCAAATCCGGTGGCATCGGAATGATTAAAATTGGTTGATTGGGCACGGCGGGAGACAACCTTCGAGTTTCCAGAAAAGCTTATTTATGTTCCCTACAAGGATTGTTGATCCAATTGAAAATTTCTATAATTCCGATGCCACCGGAAACGATATAACTAGCAACTTGCGTTAGGTAATTGTTACAGGAATACCGTGGGATATGCCTCCGGCACGCTGCACGATCGCATCACAGCCTTTTGAGTTCTTGCCAGTTGATGAATCAATGCGGAAGCTGTTGCTGAACCCTTAGTTATATCCAACGCTGCTTTCAATTCATTTGCTCGATATTGAAATGCAGAATTGCTTTGAATTGTTTGCACTTTTGCCAACAAATCATGTTCGTCAAACCGCTCGATGTTCAAGCGCAAACCAACTCCCAAATATTCAACTCTACTGGCATTATCCCCCTGTTCTCCAGCAATAGGCATCACAATTGCAGGTTTACCAGCAGCCAGAGTTTCGTTGGTTGTGTTGTTACCGCCGTGTATTATTGCCAAGTCAATTTGAGGCAGAAGATCCACTTGAGGTACGCTGGAAAACAGCAGAACATTTTCAGGAATCCTTTCGCGAACCAGTTTAGAATAAGCTGTTCCGGCACTGATAATTACTTGATATTCAGGTCGAGCGAGCGCCTTCATTATTTTTCTCAAAACGTGAGGTCTGTCGTTGGACATGGTGCCAAAAGACACATAGATTTTGTAGCGATCGCGTCGCAATTGCTCAAATGGGAAATCGCTCGTTTTCCCACTCCTATTACTAAAGCAAGGTCCGACAAAAAAAGTGTTATCGGTGAGGCGATCGCGAGGTGCTTCAATCACTGGGATACTCGTCACCAAATTCAACCATTGGGAATAGGGTTGTCGCCAAAATTCCGCAGGAAAATCGGGCAAACCAAACTGCGATCGCACCCGGTTGACTTTTCGATCTAATCGAGCCAAAACTGCCTTCTCTTTACGCACAAACTCGCTGCCAAAAGTGGCATAGTCTTCTCGAATCGGTAACCCGCTGCCAAAGGGAGGAATGCTTTTACCTCGGAAGGGTAAACCAGTTTGATAGATGACTGCACAAGGAACTTGGGTCACTTCGGCTGCTAAATAAGAGGCGAGGAAAGTGTAATCTGTAGCGATCGCATCGGGGCGCGATCGCTCAATATATCGGATCGCCTGTTCCGTAATATACTTGAGTCCCGTAGGCAGGAACCCCATCAGAAACTCAAGTTCATTATATCCTGATAACTTTGGTGCCAAACTTGTAGCAAACAAAAAAGTGGCAGCCAAAGGAATTGGGATGGAAATCAGTTCAACTGGGATGCCATTTTTTCTGATAATTTTGGGAATAGCAGCCGCATTCTTCAGCGTGCCAATATTGGAATTTACCTCTTTGCGACCCGGAATCATAAATTCCACTTCATGTCCATCCGCTTGCATTTGCAAAGCCATGCTGAATAGTGGATTAAAATGACCAAACATCGGCTGACTTAGAAATAGAATCTTACTCATATCGCTCCTTGCGCCTCAAAAAATAACTACTGCTATCAAATCCCAGTAAATAGTTCTTGTATATTTACTCTCATCGTACCTTCTTAGATTACCTCTCTCTTCTTTTCTCTTCCCTCTGCGTTCTCTGTGTCTGGAGTGGTATGCGCTGGCGCGCACGCTACGCGAACGTTTAATCATATGATGTCCGTTGAGTTGTCCATAATAAAAAAACTTCACTCTGTCGTTGCGTAGGGACACGGCATCTGACGATATCTCGGACAAAC
>DNGG01000178.1:0-5989 GCA_003486675.1 Cyanobacteria bacterium UBA11372 | reverse complement strand
CGGCATCTGACGATATCTCGGACAAACAGATAACGTTAATAATGCCGTGTCCCGGCTCGCGATTATGGGTAATCTTAAGGACATGATATCAGGTATTCTTCTGACGTAAAGGGAGTAAAAGATGGTAGGGGCGGGTTTTACCAAGAAAAAACAGATAACTTAAATAAACCCGCCCCCACAGCGATCGCACTCCAAAAAGAAGACATCAGGAACAATTACAATCTCGCAAATCTATCTGAAAAAGTCCTTACCGAAATCGGAGAAATACCATTTCCGGATCTGGCAATCCAGATTTCCGACTTTGGCAACTTATACCGTTTTCCTGCGAACACGCTACAGATATTTTGCCCACCTGCCGAAGAAGCCCACCTGCACACCTGCCCTCATTGCCGAAAAGTGCAATCCCCAATGGTCAAAAGCAGCAATCGGGATTGTCCGAAAGTATCAATGCCGTCCCTGGGCAAGTTTTTCCATACTGAAATTATCAAACCACAAAAACATTAATTTGAAGAGGCTACAAAAATGGCAATTTTCAGCGACACTGACGGCACCCATGCAGGACACACTACCTTGAAAAAAGGCGACAAAGGCGAAGAAGTTAAACAACTACAACAACTACTCAATTTTTTCTACGGCTCCGTACTCACCGTTGATGGCAACTTTGGCTCCAAAACTGAAGAATTCGTGAAGCGATTCCAAGCAGCTTGCAGCCTAAATCCTAATGGAATCGTTGGCTCAGAAACTTGGCTTGACCTAGAACAAGTTAAAGAGCATACCGGAAAACCCCACCCTACCTTACGCATTGGCAACAAAGGCGATGAAGTCAAATATTTACAGGTGCGACTCAATGGTCACTATGGTGCCAAACTCGTTGTTGATGGCAACTTTTCCTCCAAAACCGAAGCCCTGGTGAAGCAATTCCAAGCAGATCGCAAGCTAACAGTTGATGGTATCGTTGGCTCAAAGACTTGGAGCTTCCTAGAACAACCTAACTATGATGTTTAGATTTTTATCTTTGATGGTTTGGCGACCTGAATTAGACTACAATTGTTTTCTTATCCAATCAGGGAAAAATAAATGAGAAGTTTTATTGGCTTATTGCTCGGCACAGTATTTATGCTTGCGATCGCATTTGGTGCGCCGACTATAGCTCAGACTATAAACTTTGGCGACCAGTCATTTACCGAGTACGAAGCCTACTTAAATCCTGCCCAGGAATTAGGCCCTGCATCGGGGTCAAAAGCGAAAGGTTATGGTCGGCTGCGTTTCCCTAAAAATCTCACAAGAAGTGATGTTCAGGTTCAACTTGCTGACATCGATTCGGCAAACGTAACTGCGTTTCACATTCATTGTGGCACGCCAGATGTCCTCGGCCCGATCGTTGTTAACTTTGGTCAGTTTGGTGAATTTAAAAATACTATCAAGAACGGTAGTTTTTCTGCTTCAGTTACCAACGACAAGCTAACCTTTGTCAAACAACCACCTCCACCGCCTAATCTTGCGGCTGGATTTAAACTTCCTCTTCCTGAAGGTTGTCCCAGCGATATCATTATTCCGGCTCAGATCAATACAATTGCTGGCATGGAAGCTTTGGCTAGAAAGGGAGTGCTTTATTTCAACCTTCACACCAAAGGCCACGAATTCTACGGCGAAATGAGAGGTCAGTTATATCCAGTTCAAAAGTCGTAATCTAAGTTGCCAGTTACCTGGTTAGCGTTGCTAATACCTAATGGAAGAGCCAGAAAATATTGGCTCTTCTGTTTTGTGAAACAAATTAGCACGCTCAGCAGGGAAGACCCACAATCTGAGAGAATTTCACCGAATGCGATCGCATCACCCATTACCCATTAGCTATTACCCATTCCCATTCATCAGTACCTGAGACTAGGTAAAAATAAAATATCTATTGTTTCGCCCACAGCTAAACCGAACGCCGCTAGGATAGTTAAAACTAAAAAGCTATCGAGTGGGCTAAAGCCAGAAATCCGCATTTCTAAATCAGCTAAAACTGTTGTAGCTAGCGGCAATAGAAAAAGCTCAAATAATATCGACCAAGTGGCTATTAAACCAATCGCTGCACTTAAAACTAAGATCATACTCACTATTTGAGACTTCACATTCATCAAACTTTCTATCCAAAAAATGCTCTTGCGAATCACCGCTAGAACTACAATGGTTACAAAAGCTCCCACGAGCCAAACAATGTGATTAGCCGAAAGATGCCAACCCAGTAGCGCATATGCTAGCCAGAGAAATATTAAAGACATCCCAGGAATCCGGTTTAAAAACGTTGTATACATAACTCATTTTTTAGCCTATTCCAAAACAAAACGGCTCTGTTGTCCTTTTTTGATAAAAAAATATTATATATTAATGCCACGGGTTTTAGGAACGAAACCCAAGTATAACGTCTAATTGGTTGGGTTTCGCGCTGCTCAACCTCGCATAATAATATATTAGCTAAACTGATAATTAGAATGGCGGGAGAGCCGGTTTGGGAAAACAACTCCCCTTGCGAGATCAAGGGGAGATGGCTAATTGTTACTAATGAGACTGCCTAATCAAGTTGCTGAGGAACAAGCGAGCGTGGGTGAGGGGAAGATGCCTGGGTTTCCCCTCGAAGACAATTTGATACTCGTCGCCGTACTCGCCATCGCCATAGCCAGAAATCAGATTGCGGTGAAAAGCTTCCTCTGCCAGCTTGTGAACTTCATCTCTGAGCGCAGTTGTTGTTACAGCCATATTCTGCTGCCTCCAGAATTCCTTCTTAACTTATAAACAGGTAGGGTATGCGATCGCACCTTTCTGGCGAAATAAGCAGTACTGAGTACTGAGTGCTTTTGAGCGCGTTTTGGAACAATACCCTGAGATAGAGGCAAACAGATTGAAACAGAGTTAGGCTCAAGCTTGGAATGGGGAGGGATTGTCCATGGGAGAATCCCTCCCCAAACGCGAGCATCAGATTGGGTGAGAGGCAATGGTTACTGAAGCAATTACCGATACCATTCGCGTCAACGCTAGAAAAAGCGACGCTTTCGATATTTTTAACATCAGGCATTACATCGGCTCGAATCCTTATTTAGACAAGGCGGCGTTAGTATTTGATTTTGCTTTTACCGGATATCTGCCCCCTTTGTCCTTGGAAGAGTACGTTCAAAGGGTAAGCGAAGTCTACCCGCACCTGGGGGATCAAACCTACGAATCTTATCCCCATTTATTCGCCCGCACCTTGTCAGAAGTCAACAAACTGGACATGGGTTTGCACCTCGATTGTTGGAGTGTAAAACCCTATGGGGATTATATGCGGATTGCATTTGAAACGCTCCACGCCCGCACCAGTCGGTCAGTAGTTTATCTCGTTTGGGACTGGTTTGAAGCCATCACCCAAGGCGAAGAATTTACCTTAGACGATCAAATTAAAAAGCTGCAAAATATCTTCCGGCAATCAGTATACGGCGGGCCAACCGTCTATGCTTTATTACGTACCGCCCACGATAAAGCAATACCTGCTTTTTACTTGTGGGACGAAGGTTTAATGCAATACGGCTATGGAAAAAAACTGGTGCGGGGTATTGCAACTACCTTTGATTGCGATAGCCATTTAGATTCAGATTTTACCACTCGCAAAGATGACTGCAAAGCATTTTTAGCCAACCTTGGCTTCCCCGTACCCAAAGGAGATGTCGTCGTCTCACTAGGAGAAGCTTTAGCAACAGCAGATAGAATTGGCTACCCAGTTGCAGTTAAACCTGTTTCCGGTCATAAAGGAATTGGCGTAACGGCTGACGTACAAAATGCGGAGGAATTAAAAGCCGCATTTGCTAGGGCAATTAAAGGTATTCCAGACGACCAACCGATGCAAATAATTGTGGAAAAAAGCATTAAAGGCGCAGATTTTCGCTTACTATGCGTTAACGGTCGATTTGTTGCCGCTACCGAACGTCGTCCCGCTTGGGTTATAGGAAATGGTCACTCTACTATTGGCGAATTAATCGAGCGGGAAAATCAAAAACCCGCGCGTTTGGATACTCCTACCTCGCCGATGAGTAAAATTCAGTCAGATGAAGCGATGGAAATGTTCTTGGAAGAACAAAAATTATCATTAGATAGCGTCATAGAGCAAGGGCGCACCGTTTATCTTCGCAAAGTCGCCAATTTATCATCTGGTGGCGTCAGTATCGATGCTACCAGCACCGTTCACCCGGATAACATTATCCTCGCCCAAGATATTGCCCAGCACTTTAAACTTGTTTGTTTGGGAATTGATGTCATTTCCCCAAGTTTATCCCAATCATGGAAATCGGGTAATTTTGGCATTCTGGAAATTAATGCCGCACCCGGTATTTTTATGCACCTCAATCCTGCCATAGGTGAAAGCGTTGATGTGCCTTCCCATATCTTGGAAACTTTCTTTGAATCTGGGGAAGATGCGAGGATACCGATTATCACCTTTAACCGGATTTCAGTTCAAGAACTCCAGCAAACAATTGACCATATCTTGTTACAACACCCGGAATGGACGATTGGTGCAATTTGTCGAGAAGGGATTTTTGTCAACCGTTCTGAGAAAATTCTTAACAAGGATTACAACAGCAACCTGCAAAGTTTGTTACGGAATCCCAAACTCGATTTGCTGATTGCGGCATACGGGGAAGATATTTTAGAACGGGATGGCATGTTTTACCAAGGCAGCAATATGGTTGTTTTGGATAATCCCACGGAAATAGAAATGACCCTAGCGCGGGATATTATCGACGGTTCAACAGTTGTTGTGCGCGAGGGAAATAATATTTCGATTCGACGCAAGGGATTGATCGAACAGTATACGCTAGGCGAAGGCGAACCGTTTACACGAGTTTATTTGAAGGAAATTCCGACAGTTTTGTAACTCCAAAAACCCGGTTTCTCTAAGAAACCGGGTTTGGAGCGTAAAGATTTTTCATAGAAACCCGGTTTCTTTGCATAATATCATGTCCTTAAGATTACCCATAATCGGCAGCCCTTGCACGGCATTATTAACGTTATCTGTTTGTCCGAGATATCTCTGATGCCGTGTCCCTACGCAACGACTCTGTGAGGTTTTTTGATTATATTCCTGAGTTACATTAACACCAAACATAGGGAAAATGGTGCGTTACACTTCGTTAACGCACCCTACAGATAGAAGCTACCTATTTCTCGTTACCAGGCTGAGCCTGGTAACGAGTTTATTTTCTCGTTTCTCGTTACCAGGCTCAGCCTGGTAACGAATTTATTCAGGCTCTGCCTCCTACTGCCAAATATAGGGAAAATGGTGCGTTACACTGCGTTAACGCACCCTACAGATAGAGGCTACCTATTTCTCGTTACCAGGCTCAGCCTGGTAACGAATTTATTGAGGCTCTGCCTCCTACTGCCAAACTAAAACTTTCGCTTCGTATTCCGGCAAATCAATCATAATTTGACCGTTTCCAGATTCCACATCAAAGTCGTGCGTCCATTCGTGCCAAGTGCCATCCGCTGGGAAATTAGGAACAGTATACCCAGCCAAGTAATTATCCGAGAAATTGGCGATGACAACAACGCGAGAACCTTCACCATTCCAGCGAGTATATGCCAGGACTTTTGCATCGGCATTTTCGTGGAAGAAGTCAATATTTTCGGTGTAAAGTGCGTGATTGTTTTTCCGCAGGTGAATCAAGCCTTTATAGTATTCAAACAAACTGCGATTTAGGTCATTTTCTAGCAGCGACCAATCGATTTTGGAGGGATCGGGGGTTTTTGGTTTGTACTCACCCATCGCTTGTCCCATCCACAACATTGGTACGCCAACGGCTGTCATTAAAATCACCGCTCCCAACTTGGCGCGCTTAAAAGCTTCGGCATCAAAGATATTGCGCTTGCCAAATTCTACCATCAAGCGATCGTGGTCGTGGTTGGTGAGGTAATTAACCACATTCGTAGCACCCATAAAACCTTGGCGCTTGCAATCAATTACATCTTTAAGCTG
>DNGG01000646.1:14996-15179 GCA_003486675.1 Cyanobacteria bacterium UBA11372 | reverse complement strand
ACAGCAAACCCCTCAACTCTCTTGAGGGGTTTTTCGTAATTTTACCTCTAGCAAAAACTGAAACAATTATGTCATCAAAAAAACAATTGAAGTAGTTGTTATTGCCGATTTAATCGGCAATAATATAATCAAAGGATTGGAAATTTAACTAATCCTTGAAAACCCAAATTCACAGAAACATTC
>DNGG01000646.1:6207-14665 GCA_003486675.1 Cyanobacteria bacterium UBA11372 | reverse complement strand
GCTCTCAGCATTAAGGGTGGAACCAGACCTCATACTATGGATTTCTATTAGAACACTAGCATAGGCTTGATTAGCCTGCTGAGTCATAGTCTAGAAAAATAGCATACCCCTCAGCCAAGTTGAGGGGTTTTTTGGTATGTTCTGTCAAGCCAATAATGAACAGGAATTACGCAAAGAAACCGGGTTTCTATGAAAAATCATTGGTTTGGGAACTAGATATCCACGAAGAAACCCGGTTTCTAGCCTCGTCGCGCGTAAGTCCTGATGAAACAAATAGTTTAATTAGGGTGACTTGCTTATTTCAGACTGTTCAATTTGTTGATTAAGCCATTGAGAGAATAAGTTTGAAATGATATTTGTGCGGAGTTTTTCATTTAATTCCGGCTGAATTAGTTCCTCTACTAAAATCAGGTGTAATCCTCTAGCAGTCACAATTGGTTTAAGAAGCTGTGGCGGTTTAGCCGCAAAAACAGCAGCAGAAATTTCCGCTTTCAAATCTTTGCGACGCACCATCCCCAGATATCCTCCTTTGCGCCGCAATTCCACATCCTGGATATATTGACGCGCCACATCATGAAAACTCATCTCACCTTCCTTAACAGCATAGAAAAGTTCCATCGCCACATCTTCATCATCTAATACAACCTCATACATTACCACACCTGCATAATCGAGTTGATTTTGAAAAAAATAGGGTTCTACTTTATCCCCAAACAGATGTTGAGCTAACTTACCAGCGAGCAAATTAGTGTAGACAATTTCTTCAAAATCATCGAGAGACAGATGATGCTTTTCCAACCACGCCCAGGTATCATCAGCATTGAGGAGTTGGTTGATTAGCCGCATTTGGTCTGCTGCTTTTTGAAGTTCTTCTGTCTCGACTTTTATCCCCGCCTCAGTAGCGGTATTTTCGATCGCTTTACGGGCAATAATCTGCTCAATTATTTCAGGTATTTTGCAGGATAGCTTGACTTGATGCAGAATATCTTCGTTGGTAATGGCGAGCGCTTTTAACATGATGTTTTTCCTTGGTCAAGTTAATTTTTTGTTGGCAAATTGTCTAAATAAAGTCTGCGATCGCCAACTTTTTACCGCAGTTTTTTTCTGTGTATATGCGATCGTTCTCCCCCTATTTACTACAATTTAAAACCCCCTTTTTGCAACTGCTTAAATGGGTCAAGCAGAAAATCAATAATCCGCCGTTGCCGCACAATTACCTCAGCGGTTGCTGTCTGACCTGGAGTTAAGGCGATGCATTGATTGGCGGAGGGGATACAAGTTTGATTCAAACTAATTTCCAGGTCATAAGTAGCAATTTGACCCTGTGATGTTTCGGTTACTTTGGAACTAGGGGCAATTTTGCTCAAACGACCTTCTAGGATGCCGTAATCTTGGAAAGGATAGGCATCAAACTTCATTTTGACAGGCATTCCCTCACGCAACAAACCACTTTCCCCTGTAGCCATTTGTGCCTTCAGCACGAGGGGCGTTTCTTGGGGCGCAATCTCGGCTACCATCTGGGAAGGTTGTACGACTGCCCCAGCTTTTTGGATAGGTAGCTGAAAAATTATGCCACTTACAGGCGCACGTAGCACTCGTTGCTCTAACTGCAATTTTAGAGACTGAATTTGTGTTTTGATCTGAGCAATTTCTGCTTGCAGGGTTGTAATTTGTGTTTGCAAATCTTTAAGTTGTTCCTGTGTTTTAAGCACGGCGAGTTTACCTGCCTGAATCAGGCTTTGATACGCGCTTTGTTGCTCTTTCAGTCGCAATTGTGCTTGGGAGATATCGGATTTAGCTTGATGAATAAAGTTCTGATAGCGGCTTTGTTGCTCTTTCAGGCGCAATTGTGCTTGGGAGATATCCGATTGAGTTTGATGAATAAAGTTCTGATAGCGGCTTTGTTGCTCTTTCAGGCGCAGTTGTGCTTGGGAGATATCGGATTGAGTTTGATGAATAAAGTTCTGATAGTGGTTTTGCTGCTCTTTCAGGCGTAGTTCGGCTTGGGAAATATCAGATTGCGCTGATGATAGCGCCTGTTTGCTTGCTTGTAACGCCTGTTCTACTTCGTTGAATCGGTCTTTTGAAATGATACCTTCCTCAAGTGCTTGTTTGTAGCGCTCGAATTTTATCTGATCCGATTTGACGCGAATTTTGGCAAATTCAAAGGCGTTTTTGCTCTGAGAAAGTGTCTGCTGTACCTGCCCAACTCCTGCCAGTTTCTCCTCTGTTTGCGAGTTGTAAGCTTTTTTGAGCGCATCAAGGTTCTGCTGCGCTTGCTCAAAAGCCGCAAGTTTTTCCTGTGTTTGCGAGTTGTAAGCTTTTTTGAGCGCATCCAGATTCTGCTGCGCTTGTTCGACAGCAGCACGTTGTTCTTCTGTTTGGAAATTATACGCAGTTTGTTTAGAATTAAGGTCTTGCTGCGCCTGATTCACTTGAGCAATTTTTTCGGATTGTTGCGCTTGGTTTTGTTGCTCTTGAACGCTAATCGCGAGCATTATTTGGTTTTTGAGTAACTGCAACTGTCCTAACCGATTTTGTTGCCCTTCGAGTTTATTCTGAGCTTGTTGGAAATCGGTTCGCAAGACATCAGAGTCTAGTTCCAACAGCAATTGTCCTGCTTTTACAGTTTCTCCTTCTTTTACTCTGACGGCGGTGACGGTTCCGGCAACAGGAGCGTCCAATCTTTGCGTTGCGCCAAATGGTTCTAGTCTCCCTCTGGCGCTACCAGTTTCATCGACTTTAGATAGCATCGCCCAAGGTAAAACGATCGATACAAATGTTACTACAAAATATAGCATTCCCCTTGTCCAAACCCGGGGCAAGCTATCGAGTAAATCTTTGGTTGCGTCAGACCAATCATCGTTTGAAATGACTGGTGTTGGGGGGGTTGAGTCTAGTGTTGGGGGGGTTGAGTTTATGGGAGCGCTTTCTATTTCATCCAGTTGCTTTTTCAACCGTCCATTTAATGTATTGGTCATAAATTCTCCTATTAACGCAAGTTGCTAGTTATAAACTTGGGTGTTACTAATTGCTAATTGCTAATTGCTAATTGCTAATTGTGAAGCGTAGTAATATAGCATTCTTCTTTCTATTAGCCATTAGCCATTAGCCATCAGCCATTAGCCATTAGCCATTAGCCATCAGCCATTAGCCATCAGCCATCAGCCATCAGCCATTAGCCATTAGCCAACTGTTGTTGATTGAGATAAAAATAATGTCCTCGCTGCGCCATTAATTCGGCGTGAGTTCCACTCTCAATCAACACTCCTTGGTCTAAAACTAAAATCAAATCGGCATTTTGCACTGTGGAAAGGCGATGGGCAATTACTAAAGTGGTTCTGCCTTTGAGAATTGAGTTCAAATTCTTCTGAATAATTCGTTCCGATTCGGTGTCTAAATGGGAAGTTGCTTCATCTAAAACCAACAACCGAGGATTGCCTAATAAAGCGCGCGCGATCGCAATCCGCTGTCGTTGTCCTCCTGACAGCATTCCTCCCCCTTCACCAATCTGGGTTTCATACCCCATCGGCAACTTTTTAATAAACTCATCCGCCCCCGCCAATCGCGCTGCTTCGATAATTTCTTCCAAGCTTGCCCCCGGATGTGCCAAGCTAATATTTTCCCGAATTGTGCCGCCAAACAAAAAGGTATCTTGGTCAACGACTCCCACCTGCTGGCGCAAGGAACGCAAGGAAATACTGGTAATATCATGTCCATCGATAGATATTTTGCCATCGCTAGGCGGATACAACCCCAAAACTAACTTAGAAATGGTTGTTTTCCCCGAACCGCTGCGCCCCACGAGGGCTACCATTTGCCCCGATTTTACTGTAAAATTGAGGTTTTGCAGCACATTAGCATCGCTTTCTGGATGATAGCGGAAGGTGACGTTTTCAAACCGAATATTCCCTTTGATTGCTGGTAATGATTGCCGCGCAGAAATGTGTAAATCTTCCTCCGGTGACGCATCTAAAACATCGTTAATTCGTTCTACTGCTATCATCACTTCTTGCAATTGATTCCACAACACCGTTAATCGTTGAAAGGGGCGAATAATATTTCCCAGCAGCATATTAAATGCGACCAATTGACCGATGGTTAATTGGTTGTGAATCACTAAGTGCGCTCCAAACCACAGCAAACCTGTAGTAACTACGGCTTCAATTGAGTTGCTAAAAATTTGCAGGCGATTGCTAATAACTTGCCCGGAAAAGCTGGTTTTGATTGCTTTATTAAGCAACTCCTCCCAATGCCAGCGCACAGTATGTTCTACGGCGGTAGATTTAACTGTCCGCACGCCGGTTAACGCTTCGATTAGATAACTACCCTCATTGCTATGAGCATTAAATATTTCCCTGGAAATCCGCTGTAAAAACGGTGTGGCAATCAACGCTAGTAGGAAAAAAGGCGGGACGATCGCCAACGCCAGCAATGCCATTTTCCAACTGTACCAAAACATCAATCCCACATAGATAAACACGGTGATTAAATCTAGCAGGATAGACAGCGCTTCGCCGGAAAGGAATCGTTGAATTTTGCGGTTTTCTTGAACGCGAGAGATAATATCCCCCACATAACGATTCTCGAAAAAACTCAAAGGAAGCCGCAGGGTATGGCGAATAAACCCGACAATCATTGCTAAATCTAAGCGGTTCGCTGTATGGTCTAGCAGATATTGCCGCAACCCCGTCATCGCCACGCGGAATAAACTAAAAATCAGCAATCCTAAACCGACAGCAAATAAAGTTAGTTCGGAACGCTGCACGACTACCCGGTCTAAAATTAACTGGGTGAATAGGGGGGTAACGAGTCCAAATATCTGAATAAACAGGGAAGCGAGAAACACTTCCAACATCACCAACCCGTGGGGTTTCAATAACTCAAAGAATTGCCAAAAAGGGGTTGTACTTTCTTTGGCATCCTTTAATAAAACGGTGGGTTGTAACAACAGGGCGTAACCAGTCCAATCTTGTTTAAATTGTTCGTGGCTGAGGGTACGCTGACCGATGGCGGGATCGGCTACAATAACATGTTTTTTGGTAATTTCATAAACAACGATGTAGTGTTTTCCTTCCCAATGGACTATGGCGGGTAATTGTTGTTTCGCTAACTGATCGAGACTCGCTTTCACCGGGCGCGTGGCAAAACCAATACTTTCCGCTGCTGTCGATAAACCCCGCAGCGACGCGCCATTGCGGTCAACGTTGGCGATATCTCGCAAGCGATTGACGCTAAAGTTTTTCCCCCAATAGCGAGATACCATTACCAAACAAGCTGCACCGCAGTCGGAGCCACTCTGCTGTTCAAAAAATGGATAGCGCCGCACGAAACGGTGCCATAAATGTCCAACTTGCTGTGTGGGACTGGGAAAATAGGCTTTACTAATCTTTTTCTGAGGCTGAGGTTTTCCAGACGCGGGGATGGGGGGACGCTCTGACGGGGAGAAAGCTTCTTTGGTATTATCCGTTTTTATTAAGGAATTACTTGTGCTATTTTCCCGATCTTGTTTGGCAGAATCATCGGATTTTACTAACAAGAAATTACGCGCTTGTGCTTTCTGCCGCAAATGTTCCCCGATTTGAGGATACTTAGCTATCAATGGCGACAGCGCCTCGCCGGGAATAAAGCACAGTTGCACATTGACTGCCGCCCTAGCAGTATAAGGCTGAAACTGATGCTCCGGAAATAAGGTAAATTCTCCAAACGAGTCCCCCGCTTCTAAAGTCGCGATTAACTCATCCTCATCATCAAGCAACCTGACTTTGCCTGCGATCGCAATATATATCCCCGCTTCCACATCCTTTCCTTGCCAGAACTTTCCTACCTTGGGAGTAAGAAGTTTAGCTGCTTGAAGACAGCGCTGATATTCCTGTTCCGAAACAGGATATCCCAAAATATTGCCCAGTTGTTGCAGCGAAACTAACCGATCTAACTGATTTGGCACCATGACGATCTGAATCCTTTCCTAGTTCGGCGAAGTTAAAAGGCAAAAATCCGCCATTATCGGCGATAGGTTCGGGTTTGAGGTCATTAATCTCGATTTTCGACGCCTTAGCGTTCTCAGAGGCATGGTTGGTTTTGGGGATGGTGGATAACCCCATCTGTTTCAGGAGTCGCTTGAGATGGCGATCGCTTACTTCCACCCCAAATTCTTTTGCCAAATGTTTTTTCAACCAGTTTGCCGTCCAGCGCCGAAAAACATAGCCATAATCGCGGGGACTATGGCTAACCAGTTCTTGCAAGCGCTGCAAATATGCCTGATTGACTGCCTTCGGGCGACCAATCGGACATTCCTGCCATTGGTGCGCCATCCCCGTACGGGCTACGTGCATCCAATGCCGCGCTGTTGCCGGACAACACCCCAATGTTTGACAAATTTCCGATTGAGATTTGCCCTCATCTGCCAGCAACATAATTTCCAGGCGCTGGCGATAAGACTGGGGTAAATTTGCTTCTTGTAGATTTTTTCGCAATATTTTGCGCTGAAAAAATGTTAAAAATTGACCCTCGTGAGTACCTGAAACTTTTGTTTTATGCTTCGTTTGGAAATCAGACATATGCATAAAGCCTCAACACTCTTTGGCACTACGCTCTCCAGAAATGTTTTAACTCAGAGCTGGCACCATTATCAATAAAGTTCTACAAAACTTAAGCTTGGGTTAATGGAATCACCAAAAACCTAGCTTTTTTATACTTATTAACATTGGTGCCAGAGCTGAAGTTTAATCGTGACTAAGAAAGTGATATGGCTTTGGGGATGGAATTTATACAGTCAGACACCGATCAAAAACAAATCTTAAAACAATCGTTCTTGGGCTGTGAGGCGTAGCAAGCCGATCGATCTGGGAATCCAGGCGGGTAATCCAGTTGCTTTGATGGTTGCGATCGCACAATGGCTTTGCTCGATGTCAGAAATAATAGCGAGAGTAGTTTTCATCACCGATTAACCTGCATGTGACTCGACTGGATCGGATTGAAATGCCAGAGGAAACCAGGCAATAAGTCAGATTGCAAGTCACCAATAGTAATGCCAGCCTTCTCGCTGCTAGGCATATCGACTGGTTTGCCTTCACCTTTCTGACGGGTAGAAAGTCCCATCTGCTTCAGCAGGCGGTTGATATGGCAATTACTAACCTTAATTCCGAATTCTTTTGCCAAATGCTTCCCTAACCATTGCGCTGTCCAGCGTCGAAATGGATAGCCATAATCGCAAGGACTATTACTCGCCAGTTCTTTTAAGCGATCGAGAAATTGCTCGTTAACAGCCTTGGGGCGTCCCATCAATCGCTCATTCCACTGGTGTGCCAAACCTGCCTTTGCCATACCAATCCAATATCGTGCAGTTTCTTGAGCGCACCCTAGCGTTTCACAGATTTGCGTCTGAGATTGACCTGTATCTGCTAACAGCATTATTTCAATACGACGGCGGTATTCTCGACGCAAGTCAGTTTGTAGACTCTTGTGCAGAAGCTGGCGCTGAAAAGGCGTTAAGTACAAACCCTGTTTTTCTAAATCCATCCCTTCCTTTGAAGGGTGTGATAGTTGTATGTATCTCTCCGCAGCCTTACTTTGCATAGTTTTCACCACCTCAGCTTAAGTTAGTAAATATGCTTATTGGGTAATAGTTGAAGTTTGGGTTCTATTGCTAAGAGGCAACTTGCTTCCTTCTACCGATCACTCCGAAGCCTAAGTGCAGGAATTATGCGCCGGTTACAAAAGTTCATAATAATCAGGTGAATGTGTGGATTTTTAGGCGTGGTGCTGTGACAGGGTAGAAGTCGCACTTTCTACAACTATGAGTTCATTCGCAATAGTTCAGCGCCTCACTGCACTTTAATAGGGAAGACCCAAGTATCTTTGTTTTTGAAGATGAAAGATTTGAATAATCAGAACATAACTCCTTGAGTTATGCGTGACAAACCAGTTGCAAAGCCTTGAAATTTAAGAGGCGATATTAGAATATTGAAGCAGGGTATCTAATCTAAAACCTAATCGTAATCAAGACAATTTTCACTCTAATGAGGAGGAATATTCCAATGGCTAGCATTAAGATTGCTGATTTAAACTCAGCTGATTATCAAACCTTTTTTGATGCTGAACTTTCTCCCGAAGAAATTGCTGCAATTGTCGGGGGCGGCTTTTGGGGGAAACTTATAGGAGGTTTTGTAGGAGGTGTCGCAGGAGGTTTCGCAGGGTTCTTTATCGGCGGTCCAGCAGGTATTTTAGGTGGAGTTGGTGCTGGATACACTGTTGGCTCCTCGCTGGGAGATGCTATTGGAGATAAAGTGGGATAGCTTTGGTAATGGTTCTGAGATCCATCACTTAGCACCCTGAAGTACTGTAGGGTGCGTTGCAACGCACCCTACAGGCTTACACTTTCCGGATCGCGGTAAAAGGTTACGGAATCCAAAACCTAACTCTAATTAGGAGGAATTTACAAATGGCTACCATTAAA
>DNGG01000646.1:5642-5985 GCA_003486675.1 Cyanobacteria bacterium UBA11372 | reverse complement strand
TTCCGATTTGCGTCCTGCTGGTTATGACCTGTTTTCTGATTCTGAAAGCTACATGCATGAGCTAAGCGACAGTGACCTCGACAATATCACTGGTGGTCTTTTTACCGTCACGTTAACACCAATAACTGCCCGTATTACCATTACCATTACTCTCACTACGACCGTTACTCCTATACCGAGGCCCAGACCTAGATATGATGACGTTATCGTTTGAACTCTGAAAGTACTGTAGGGTGCGTTGCAACGCCCCCTACAGGCTTACACTTTCCGGATCGCGGTAAAAGGTTACGGAATCCAAAACCTAACTCTAATTAGGAGGTATTTACAAATGGCTACCATTAAA
>DNGG01000646.1:0-5408 GCA_003486675.1 Cyanobacteria bacterium UBA11372 | reverse complement strand
TTCCGATTTGCGTCCTGCTGGTTCTGACCTGTTTTCTGATTCTGAAAGCTACATGCATGAGCTAAGCGACAGTGACCTCGACAATATAGCTGGTGGCTTCATTTGGTGGACAACTATCACTATTACTATTATTTTGATCCCGAACCGGGCAGGATCGAAGCCAAAGAAACCCAATGGAGAGGTGCTTGCTTAGTAAGTTGAGGATTTAATTTCACTTGCAAAAAAACGTTAACAAAAGATTAAATCATTATTAGTGCTAAAATAATTTTAGCACTAATAATGATTTAATCTGCCGGTTTTTGGATATTTATTAGTGGATATGGATAAAAAAATATGAGCTTGTTAAGCAACAAAAGCCAAAGTAAATAAAAACCCAACAGATTTAGAAAGTAAAAATCGTTGAGTAAAACTCAAAGGAATTTAAACATGAAAAAAATGTTAAGTTATCAAAATGCTTTCCAATATTTATGTCCAATTTCTGTATCAGCCATCCCGATTACAAACCCCGTTTATACTGAAAACAAAGCACATTTTCAGCCGCAAGTTCCCCTATTTACCAAGTTGCTAGCTCCAGGACTTGCTCTAGCAGAAGAACCAATCCATAAATTTACTGACCAAGAAAGTTTTGGCATGAACCGCTGCCAAATTGTTGCCAATGGCTTGCTGGAGACTTGGCACAAAGGAGACAATTCCCCAGAAAATCGAATGAACGCTATTCTCCAGCACTTCTCCCAATTAGGAATTGACTGGCAGCATTCTTACCTTAATCCCAATTCTGAAGATATCTATACGCCGTTAAACCTATAACTACCCCGCTATAACAGCGCGATCGCACGCCCTGACGGGGTGACAACTATGCCCTCAAGCTTTACAGGCCAAAGTTTTTAAGCCACTTAGCTCCTGAAAAATTGGCGGGGAAATCTGGCAATCGAAAACGAATCCATGACAGTTGTAGCCGCAAGCATTTGAGAAGAGTGTCAATCAGCACAAAAAATTGGCTCAATTTTTTGCAAAGGCAATGTGGCACAAAACCGGCTGTGCAAGGATTTCAGCTTTCAGCATCAATAGGCACAGCAATCAAACAGAAGGTTTTCTGCCGCCGTGGCGATCAAACAAAGCGGAAGTCTCTGGAAATGTTGACATTGGTAGAATCTTGAATAATTGCAATTAGGTCAGTACCTAAATAGATTCCCGTATCATTTGCCTCACTACCAACTCCTAAGTTGCTAAAACTGAGCGAGTACTGACTGGCATTACCCTTGGCTTCAATGTCATCAAACTCCCACTCCCAGTCTGTAATGATGGCATGTCCTGCTCCCTGGTAGGACACGCCCCAGAAACCGCCTAAGACAAAGGTATCCGATCCAGTACCGCCTGTTAGGGTATCGTATTCTACACCAGTGGTTTCGTAGCCATCGATGCGATCGCTTCCAATATCTCCAAAAACTTGATCGTTGCCGCTTCCGCCTAGCACGGTATCGTTATCTCTGCCACCTCGGACAATATCATCTCCAGCGCCTCCGGCAACGAAATCATCATCAAGGTTGCCGTTGAGGATGTCGTTGCCATCGTCTCCAAAGATATCATCGTTGTTTCTACCACCCCAGATGGTATCATTGCCACCGTTGCCACCTAGTAAGTCATTCCCTTGGTTGCCATTCATCATGTCACCGTCTGACGAACCTTCAACCCAATCGTCTCCTCCCAAGGCACGCAGCCCTAGCGGCGCATCAGCCAGCACACCTGGGGAGATCTCAAAATAGTCATCATCAGAACTTAAGTTGAAAAAACCATCATAAAGACTGGCAGAGCGAATGCCTGTCGAATTAGCGCTTGCTGTCAGCGTGTTTTCTAAGAGCGCCGGAGATAAATTGGGATTGGCACTTAAAACTAAAGCTGCAACCCCCGCTACATAGGGAGCAGCCATCGATGTACCGCTATTAGATTCATACTTATTACCTGGAAATGTAGAGCGAATATCTACTCCTGGAGCGACGACATAATCTATGGGTGTAGTACCAGCATGGTTGGAGTAATAAGGCATAGCATTATTGCGATCGATTGCCCCGACGGTAATACCAAAATCAGTAGCATAGCGACCTGGATAAACAGGTTGCAATCCTCCATCATTGCCTGCTGCGGTAACAACAACCACTCCTTTGTCAAAGGCATATTGAATCGCTTGCGCTTCTTCAGGAGAAGTAAACGGACCACCCAAGCTGAGGTTAATTACATCAGCACCGTTATCGACGGCATAACGAATTCCAGCAGCAATATTAGCGTCAGTTCCGCCGAATAAATCGAGTACCTTCACAGGCATAATTTTGGCATTGAAAGCGACGCCAGTCACACCAAAATCGTTCTTTTCTGCGGCAATAATTCCCGCGACGTGAGTGCCATGACCATCACTATCTGTATCCATCGGGTTGTTATCGCGATTGACAAAATCCCAACCTCGAATGTCATCGATATAGCCATTCCCGTCATCATCTTTTCCATTGCCAGGAATTTCATCTGAGTTGACCCAGATATTGTTATCTAAGTCAGGATGTCTGTAGTCAACTCCACTATCGATTACGGCAACTACAATACCCTGACCTGTGTATCCTCGATTCCAAACTGCTGGAGCTTTTATCAGATCTAATCCCCAATTATCGCCGCCTAAATTGGGGACATCTGCAAAGGGGTTTTGCCCAATTGCTTGGGCGACTGCTGCTGACGCATTTACCAAACCATAACCGAAGAGACTGTTATAGGGAGTAGAGGTAGCCATAAGTTATATCCTATACACTTAGGTGTTCAGAAAGCTTTCCATCTCGCTCTAAAAATAGATATGTCTGATACCAGCGCACTTATGCAGCGACGATGTTACTTTTTCCTCAACCCTGGCATATATTTTATGGTCGAGTCCGGTGTTTTGTAACAATTTTTTACATTCTGTTGGGTCAAATCTATCTGGCGGGGGGTGTTGAAGCGATCGCTCTCTATCCCACGACTGAGAAAACGGGTTTTTGGTTGCGTGCGATCGTTGAGAAACCCGGATGGGTGAGCGTAAGTTCTGCCCAAAAGTTCGTCTAGACTTCGGCAACCGTTTCTAGTACGATTGATCGCCATAATTGCCGCAAAACCTGAATGCTGCCGCTGATGAAAGGGTGTAGTCCACCGTCAACCTACAGGGAAGGACGAGCGTGATATTCAAAACATCCCCAGCCGAGTTCTATCAAGGAATTGTTGATAATCGACTTACAAAAGCCGGAGCTTTACGTCAAGCTCAGCTAAATTTGTGGCAAAATCCTCGGTACAAACGTCCGATGTTTTGGGCGCCTTATGTGTTGTTGGGTAATTGGCTTTGAAGTTCAAAAATTTAATTTAACGAACCGCAAAAGACGCAGAGGACGCTCCAGAGAAGAAAGGAAGAGGTTGTTAATGTTGTTGTAGGGGCGGGTTTTACCAGCCATTCTATAAGATCGCGAGAAATTTTTTAAACCCGCCCCCCGCGTAATGCCTATGCAAGCGAACACGCTCTTAGAAGAGGGAAGTTAGTAATAGAAAATCGGGTTTTAGCGTATATTTTTTGACCGCCAAGACGCCAAGTACGCCAAGAAGAAGAGGTTGGTAGAAATTGTAGGCATATGGCGCTGCGTCTGCACGGATAGAGCAATTGACGATATGATGGCTATGGAACTGCAAAAATCTGCTCAACTGCTAATGAAGGTACCTGCTCAAGAATCGGAATCTAACTCAGTCAATTTTAAGCGCCCGGAATTGCTTGCTCCAGCAGGTAATTGGGATTGTGCTAAAGCTGCTGTGGAAAATGGGGCAGATGCGATTTATTTTGGTTTGGAGCGGTTTAATGCCCGGATGCGATCGCAAAATTTTACTGAATCAGATTTACCCCGTTTGATGGATTTTTTGCACCGTAGAGGTGTAAAAGGATACGTGACTTTTAATACGCTGATTTTTCCGCGCGAATTAGCAGAAGCTGAGCAATATCTCCGCACGATTATTGCAGCGGGTGTAGATGCTGCGATCGTTCAAGATGTGGGAATTTGTCGTCTAATTCGTCACCTTTCGTCAGATTTTCCCATCCATGCTTCTACTCAAATGACTATCACCAGCGCGACTGGGGTAGAGTTTGCTAAGTCTTTGGGTTGTCAGTTGGTGGTACTCGCCCGCGAATGTTCGCTGAAAGAAATTGATAAAATTCAACAACAAATAGCAGAAAAAAATGCTTCGCTGCCTTTAGAAGTGTTCGTCCACGGTGCTTTGTGCGTTGCATATTCGGGTCAGTGTTTGACTAGCGAAGCATTAGGAGGACGTTCTGCCAATCGCGGCGAATGCGCTCAAGCTTGTCGGATGCCTTATGAGTTAATTATAGATGGACAAGTGGTGGATTTAGGTAATCGGAAATACTTGTTAAGTCCTCAAGATTTAGCCGGGTTAGAGATATTACCAGAGTTAGTGAAAGCTGGCGTCAGTTCTTTGAAAATTGAAGGGCGTTTGAAAAGTGCTGAGTACGTTGCAAATGTGACTCGCGTCTATCGCGAAGCATTGGATCGGGTAAAAGCGGAGGCGGGAAAGAAATTCTCTGTTTCTAATCAAGAAAAATCCAACTTGGAAATGGCATTTTCTCGCGGACTTTATACAGGTTGGTTTGAGGGAATTAACAATCAAGAATTGGTTCACGCTAGGTTTGGTAAAAAGCGGGGAGTTTATTTAGGTGAAGTGATTCGCATCCGCAATGAAAAGGTAGCGTTGCGGTTAGAAGCGCCCGTCAAACCTGGGGATGGAATTGTGTTTGATTCTAATCGCCCGGAAACAAAAGAAGAAGGCGGTCGAGTTTATGCTGTAGAACAAAAAGGTGGGGAAACATTGCTCAGTTTTGGACGCGGGGATTTAAACTGGCGACGCATACAAGTCGGCGATAAAGTTTGGAAAACTAGCGATCCGGAATTAGACAAACAATTGCGTCAGAGTTTTGCTGGGGAAAATCCTAAATTTCAGCGTCCGATTGGGTTAGAAATTTATGGGGAAGTTGGGGGAAATTTGTGTGCGATCGCTCGCGACGAATCCGGTAATATCGTGCAAGTAGAATCTGCCATCCCCCTCGCAGAAGCACACAATCAACCCCTCACAACCGAACGATTGCAAGAACAATTCGGGCGCTTGGGCAATACTCCTTTTTGTTTAGGAAGATTGACAAATAACATTAATGGTGATGCCATGTTGCCCGTAAGCGAATTGAACCGCTTGCGGCGGGAAATTGTCACCCAGTTAGAAGAATTGAGAGCGAAACCTAAACGTTGGGAATTGCGGCAAGATGCTGCTATTACAGATTTATTGCCAACTAAAGAAACCTCTCCCCCAGCCCCTCTCCTGCAAGGAGAGGGGGGCAAGACACCCCCCTT
>DNGG01000260.1:20239-21785 GCA_003486675.1 Cyanobacteria bacterium UBA11372 | reverse complement strand
AATTCTACTGCGGCGATTAGCGTTGATGGAAGAGTGCTGTTTAGAGTCAGCCGTCTGGAAGGTTTTGACGCCCAGCCGCGCGCCGATTATGCTAATGAAATCTTAAATCGGGCGGTAGAATCCGGCGAGCCGGTGACGGTGCAGGTGGTGGAAATTAACGAGTTACCCGTCATCCAGGTAAACGGGGTTAACTTGCTAACAGTTACGCGCAAAGACGCCCCAGAAGGGATGACGCGGGAAGAACAAGCGCAACAGTGGATCTCGCGGATTGAATTTGCGATTAAGCTAGCACAAGAACAAAGGCGCCCCGAATATATCCGCAAAGCGATTTTGCTTTCTGTTGTTTGCGTGGTGGGAGCGATCGCGCTCAGTTTTGCACTAGGCTGGATCTGGCGTAATTGGTTACCTCGGTTGATTCACTTGCGCCAAAGAAACGCGCCACAGTTAATCGAATCATTTTTGCCATTAACTCTTGGGTTTGTGCGCGTCTTTTTGTGGCTTCTTACTGTTATCTATATCAGCAATCAATTTGCCCAAACGCGGATCTGGAGTCGCAGAATCATCGATGTTTTATTGTTCAGTTTTATTGAGCCGATAATTCCCTTGGGGGACAAGTCTTACTCGGCGATACAACTGCTAATTTTACTGGGGTTATTTGTCGGAATTCTAATTGTTTCTAGATCTGCTACAAAGTTGCTGCGATCGCGCATTTTACTTTTCACCGGCATCAGTCGCGGCGCGCAAGAAACCATCGCTCTGATTGCTTGCTACACGTTAATTTTTATCGGCACTTTAGTCTTACTTCAACTCTGGGGATTAGATTTAAGTTCGTTGAATATTTTTGCCGGTGTTTTGGGGGTAGGAATTGGTTTAGGTTTGCAAGGAATAGCCAAAGAATTTGTCAGCGGTTTAGCGATAGTTTTTGAGCGTCACATCGAAGTCGGAGACTTTGTAAATGCAGGCGAATATATGGGAACCGTAGAACGGATTGGACTTCGCAGCACGCAAATCCGCACCCTCGATGAAGTTGCTATAATTGTCCCCAATTCCCGCTTCTTAGAAAAAGAGTTTGTTAACTGGAATCACGGCAACTACGTATCGCGGCTTCGATTACCCGTACCCATTGCTTTTGGTGAGAATTTGAGTCAGGTAAGAGACGCATTGATCGATGCGGCAACAGATTATCCCCATGTGGTATCGCAACCCGCACCCCGCGTATTTTTTATCGGATATGGTGAAAGTAGTTTAAAGTTGGAATTGCTAGTTTGGATCGCCGATCCGCGGCGACATCCGCAGATTAAGAGCGACTTGTATTTTCGGATTGATAGGAGTTTGCGCGATCGCAACATTAAAATCCCTTTCCCCCAGCAAGATTTGCACTTTCGTACCAGCTTACCAATAGAACTTTCCCCTCAAACCGAAGCTGAGTTAAATAACAGTTTAAACAATGGCAAGGGAGAGGAAAGTAAAGCAGAGTAGTGGCAGGTTTTACCAACAATTAATATCCTGTCCGTTAGCAAAGTTTGTGTATAGTTGTTTATGCTGT
>DNGG01000260.1:0-19975 GCA_003486675.1 Cyanobacteria bacterium UBA11372 | reverse complement strand
ACGTGCAGCACGCGAACGGACATGATATAAGTGGAACCAAGAGATATTTTGTTAAACCCGCCCCCCGCGCGATGCCGATGCCAGTGGTGATGATATTATATGATTTCCGTTGAATTGCCCATAATAAAAACACCTCACAGAGTCGTTGCGTAGGGACACGGCATCAGAGATATCTCGCACAAATAGATAACTTTAATATTGCCGTGTCCCGGCTGCTGATTATGGATAATCAACCGGAGATAATATTAACCCCGTCCCACCTTGATGCTGAATTATTTGGTCGCCACATCAGGTGCAACCAATTTACTTTTCTCCTTCTCGATCAGCTTTTCATACCAATTCATGATCGGAGTAGAACTAATCCCATGAATCACTACAGAAAGTACAATCGTGATATAGGTAATCCAAGCAATTTGTTCTCCCAATTGGTCTTTTAAACCATTGCCAAACGCATAGCAAAGATAATAGATAGAACCTACACCGCGAATGCCAAACCAACCATATAACCAGCGCGTAACCGGACGGAATCTGGCACCAATTGTACTAATCCAAGCACCCACCGGGCGGATGATAAAAATTAACAGCGCTGCCACTAAAAGCGCTTCACCCCAGTGAGCAACAATTGCCTGCCATCGCAGGATCGATCCTAATAGTAAAATTGTCCCAACTTCCAGCAGTTTTTCCAGTTGCTCGATAAACTCAAGTTGAGCATGTCTTTTTTCTGGGTCGCGATAACTCCGCTGCGCCACAATGCCAGCCACAAAAACCGCCAAGAAACCATAACCGTTGACAATTTCGGTTAAGGAATAGGTTAACAAAATAATACTGAGGGCGACAAAATCCTCCATTAATGCATCGACGGTTTCAATTTTTTGCATTCGCTTGTCAACCCAAACCACCGCCTTTGCTACCACAATTCCCATTACTAAACCGGCTGCGATCGCCCAAATTAAATCAACCGCCACCCATTGTTTAAACCAGTTATCCCAGTTGCTATCTTTGAGCGCATGAATGCCAAAATAAACAAAGGGAAACGCCAAAGCATCGTTTAACCCGCCTTCTGAAGTTAAACCAAAGCGCAACTCATCCCTATCTTCCACATGAGATATCTGAACTTCACTAGCTAAAACCGGATCTGTAGGAGCAAGAATAGCGCCCAATAAAATAGCTGGCCCCCATTCCATTCTTAACAGCCAATGCCCGACAGCAGCGATCGCAAAAATGGAAATTGGCATCAAAAATCCAATCAGCCGCACCGTAGAACGCCACGCACCTAAATACAAATTGCGATTCATTTTTAAACCGCAACTGAATAGGGAAATCAGCACTACAAATTCCGTTAGGCGTTCCAAAAACTCGGCGTCGGGGCGCAATTGGATCAATTTCACCCCATAAGGCCCCAAAAAAATACCAACCAGCAGATAAATGAGGGCGAAAGATAGCGGTAATCTGGCAATCCAGCCAGATCCTAACGTAACGATGAGCAAAAGCAAGCCGATAACCAGCAAGTCAAGAATGTATATATCCATAGCGATTCGTCTTTTTTTTTCGACTTTACTAAGCTTCCCCGCCTTCTCCTACTCCCCTGAAGACAGATTTCTTTACATTCGGATGCATGTAAGCACTATTTCTGCTACCTTGGATAGATAATGCATGAAAAAAAAAATTATGCAACGACCTGATGGGCCAAAAACACCGAAATTGCTCAACACTCTCCAAGCAATTGTTCGCCCCCTGGAATCTTTAGAAGCAAATGCTCGCCAATACGGCGACATCTTTACCAGCAAGTTTATTGGCTACCAAAACGTTGTGGTAGTAAGCAACCCACAGGCTATAGAAGAAATTTTTACCGCTGATTCAAAACAGTTTGATTCGGGTAAAGGCAACAAAATGTTGCTCCCCATATTAGGGGAATATTCCATGGTTTTGCATGACGGAGATTATCACGGGCGTCAGCGACGGCTGTTACTACCCCCATTCCACGGAGAACGAATGCGCGCTTACGGTAATATCATCTGCGATATAGCCGATAAAGTAATCAGCCAAAAGACGATAGACGAAAATTTTTTAGCCCGGAACGCGATGCAAGAAATTTCCCTGCAAGTTATTTTAAGCACCGTTTTTGGCGTTGCTCAAGGCGATCGTTTTGAACAACTTAAGCAACTGATAGGCTCGATATTTGATATTTTCACCAATCCTTTGGGTGCCAGCTTTATTTATTTACCATCACTGCAAAAAAATTTAGGTAAGTGGAGTCCCTGGGGACGCTTTGTGGAACAAAAAAAGCAAATTAACGAACTGCTTTACGCGCTGATTCGGGAACGAAAAGCTGAAAAAGACCCCAATCGGGAAGATATTTTAAGCTTAATGTTATCGGCTCGCGATGAAGCAGGCGAACCAATGACCGATGCAGAATTACGCGATGAATTAATGACGCTGCTGTTTGCCGGACACGAAACGACTGCGACGGCTTTGGCATGGGCATTATATTGGATTCAGTATTTACCACAAGTCAAAGAAAAGCTGCTGCAAGAATTAGATACTCTGGATGAAAATGCCGATCCGAGCGTTATTGCTAAACTGCCTTATCTCAACGCAGTTTGTTCTGAAACACTGCGAATTTACCCGGTTGGTTTGTTTACATTCGCTCGGATTGTTAAAGAACCCATAAAGATAATGGGCTATGAATTTCCGCCGGGAACGGTGCTATCTCCCTGTATTTATTTGACTCACCATCGGGAAGATTTATATCCCCAACCAAATCAGTTTAAACCAGAACGTTTCTTAGAAAGACAATATTCCCCGTATGAGTTTTTCCCCTTTGGTGGCGGAAATCGTCGCTGTCTGGGGATGGCGTTGGCGCTGTTTGAAATGAAGCTGGTACTGGCAACAATTATGTCGCGGTATCAACTAGAACTTGCAGAAAATCGTCCCATCAAACCTGTGCGTCGAGGCGTAACGATCGCACCAGCTGGCGGCGTAAGAATGGTAATGAAAGGGCAGCGCCAAGCGATCGCCAAAACTTTGGTCAGTCAAGCAGGTTAACCTCTCCCCCTGGCGGGTGCGATCGCAATCTGTTGCCGATGAAAGGGACAAGGAAGACAAGCAGGACAAACGAGCTTTACAAATTCTTTATATAGTTCGTTTGGCCTTAAAATCGATCAAAGGCTTAACGAGTAAAGGATTTAGCCGCTTTAACTCAGTGAGCGATTCGCCGTGGGATTGTAAATTTTTGGTGAAGCTTACGTAAATACTGAAACAAAAGCCTGGTTTTCATGTGAAAATTTTTCCGTGGGATTACCGAACTATTAAGAGCGCTAGCGCTCTTAATAGTTTTGGATAAGGCTAAACCCAAGGTATGGAATCTTCGCCTTCACATATACAAAAACGTTCTACGGCAATTGACGTAACGGCAGGATAGTCACGAACGCAAGCGAGTTTTTTCTATGCGTATTTTTACGCATATTACTTGACGGTACATCACAGATCTTGCACTTAAATGGAGGAAGCAAAAAGTCGCTCCTACAAGAAATTGTGGGTAGGTGATAGGAATCGCTTCGTTTATTGGTGCAAGATCTGTGTTGATTTTTGCAGGATCGATCATGAAAAAACTGACAGCTTTTGCTCCAATAGCCGCGATCGCAACCATTTTAGGTTTATCCCCATCCGTCAATGCCGTTAATTTGCTCGACGACCCCGGTTTTGAAATTGAAGACCCCACTATTTGGCAAATCAATGGGGGAGTTTACTTGGTTCCCGACTCACTATTCCTCCATTCTGGCAACTTTGGTGCAGTAATTTCCGCAGATAATGGCAGCATCATACAGAATTTGATTATTCCTGCTGCCAATCAACTCAAATTCGGTGCTTATGTCCGTTTGTTTACCGGCTATCCTGCTGGCAACTTTGACCAAACTCACATTACCCTTGGGGTTGCTTCTGCCAACCGATTTCAGACTGTGGGTTTCGACCCAAATGCACAGAGCAATAGTTTTTCCTATAACTCGGATCTGCAACTCTATCAAACTGATTGGATTTTGTTAGAAGGCGTTCTCGATGTTGCCGATCTGGTAGGACAAACAGCTTTATTCAACATCAATTTCCAGAACACCACCGATACCAATACCTTTTTAGCTGTAGATGATGCTTTCGTCGAAACTGTAGAAGAATCTTCCACATCCGTTCCCGAACCTGCTTCGGTTTTAGGTTTGCTAGCGCTGGGTGGTTTTGCTGCTGCCTCCTCGCGTAAACAAAAGCCTCTAACTAAGGATAGATAGAAGGCAAAAAATTGAACAGGGGCGGGCAAGATGCCCACCCCACAAGAGAGTGGTTTGTTTGTTTTAATTTTGAGTGCGATATGCGGAGGCATATCGCTTCATCGCTATTCTGCCTCTGGGTCAATCCCCATCTGGCACAATTGATCGTCCGCCAAAGTTACATCGCAATTTAGGAAAAGCTAACGCAATTCGTCGCTCTTCAACTACATCGTTAATAGTAGTAACTAGCTTTCCTTGTAACTTGCTGTTTTTTCCTTGTGGCATTGGTTTTTGGATAATTTCACCGTTGATATATTCGCTAGCTGGTTGAGTTTCTGGTAGTTTTAGAAACTCTTCTAGTGTCGGGGTTTTACTGGGTGTTTGTACCATGCGATCGCCTCCCTCCCATACAATAATTACTTACTTAAACGTGAAACCGTAAAGATAATTCGTAAAATAAATCAACAACTTGCTAGCCCAGAACCAAAATAAGCAGGTAGATATAAGTGAAATGGTGCGTTACGCTACCGCTAACGCACCCTACAAGAAAGCTACTGAAGCTTTATGCCCCGCATTGAATAATCCAACAATTCCATCGGATGCATGATAGGAACTTGCTTACCTTGTAATTCCAAATGCTTGGTAATTTGCAACGTACAACCTGGGTTTGCAGAAGCAATTAATTCTGCCCCAGTATTCAACAGATTCTCTACTTTCTGCTGTCCTAACTCTTCGGCAACTTCTGGTTGCAGCATGTTATAAACACCTGCACTACCACAACATAAAGCCGCATCAATTGGTTCCCTCAAAGTCACCCCTGGAATTTGTCGCAACAATTGACGCGGTTGCACGCTAATTTTTTGACCGTGCAATAAGTGACAGGCATCTTGATAAACCATTGTCAGGGGTTTATCTGATAAAGGCGATAACTTTGCCGTCAATCCAACTTGGGCTAAAAACTCTTGAGCATCTTTAACCTTCGCCGCAAATGCTTTAGCTTTTTCCCGATACTCTGGATCATCTTCTAGAATATGACCGTATTCCTTCAAAGTATGACCGCAACCCGCCGCATTGATAATTATGTAATCAACCCCCGTATCTTCAAAACTATCAATCATCTGCCTTGCTAAAGCTTGAGCTTGGGCTTTTTGTCCTTGATGTTCCGGCAAAGCAGCACAACAACCTTGCATTTTCGGCACGACAACTTCGCAACCATTCGCCGTTAAAACCCGCACCGTAGCATTATTAACCTTCGAGAAAAACAGCCGCTGCACGCACCCTAAAATCACCCCTACTCGATAGCGCTTCTTCCCTTCTGCTGGGATAACTTCCGGCAAAGGTTCGTAAAAAGCATCGAGAGGAATCGTAGGCAGAATCGATTCCATTGCTGCCAACTGGGGCGAGATTTTCTTAACTAATCCCGTCGCCCGAATTAACTTAGACAACCCCAACTTTTGATAAATTAACATTGGAGCTAACAAAACGCGCAAGCGATTCGGATAGGGAAACAAAGAAAAGATGAGTTTCCGATAGAATTTTTCCGGCAACGTGCGGGGATAATTCCGTTCAACTTGAGGACGAGTTGCCGCAATTAACTTATCGTACTGAACCCCAGAAGGACAAGTCGTAACACAAGCAAGACATCCCAAACAACTATCAAAATGCTGCGCCGTTCCTTCCCCAAGCGCTGCCTCCCCTTCATTAATCGCATCCATCAAATAAATCCGCCCTCTAGGCGAATCCATTTCCTTTCCAATCACCCGATAACTCGGACAAGTAGAAAGACAAAACCCACAATGAACGCAAGTATCAATCAACTTAGGATCTGGCGGACGATCCCCATCAAACCCACTCAAATTCTTATCCCCAGTAACCTTAACCTCATTCTCTGAAATTTGCATAACCTCTTTCTTCCTCTTGCTTGGCGTTCTTGGCGTCTTGGCGGTTGAATTCTCTAAATCTCTCCCACAAAACGATGAGGACTAAAAATCCCTTCCGGATCGAATTGCTGCTTAATTTTCCGCATTAAATCCAAAGCATTGCCACTGTAACCCCAGACATCAAATTGCTGCTTAAAAGCAACACTTGCTTCCAATACAGTAAGGAAACCGCTGTGGGATTGACAATGCGATCGCACTCTCCCCACCATTTCCCCATCAGGGTTATCCCAGCGCAACACACCCAACCCACTACCCGCGTGAATGAATGCGATCGCATCCCCAGAGGCAAGACTATCTACTAGGGTAAGAGTTGCGATCGCAGCCGTTGGTAACACTCCTATTTTGCAACTAATTCCGCCATTTGTAGCAGATCCTTGCATTTGTTCTCCTAACTTCTGCCATAGATTAGACTCATCATTTCCCCCATAACTGCTACCTTTCAATCCCAGATGTTGACCTACTTCCAAAAGTCGGGCAGACTGTTCTTTAACACTCGCCTCTACACTTTGAAAGCGAGTTACTAACCCCAGTCCCTCGCCAATACCTAAACGAGTTACTAATCCACTTGATAACACATCAATTGCCGTGGGTGTTAAAGCAGAACCGAGTAAAGTTTTAGCCGCCTGTGCAATATTATCCGCCGTACCCATTAACACCACCGTCTGGGATGCATCGGGTATCGGATAAACCCGAAACGTGACTTGAGAAATGATTCCCAAAGTGCCATAAGATCCGGTAAATAACTTCATCAAATCGTATCCGGCGACATTTTTGACAACTCGTCCCCCCGCTTTAGCAATTTCACCATCAAACCGGACAAAAGATAATCCTAAAAGCATATCTCGCACGCCGCCATATCGCTGACGCCAAGAACCCGCATCCGCAGTTGCAACGATGCCGCCAAGCGTCGCATGTTGGGGATAAGCTGGGTCAAGCGCCAGAAATTGTCCTTCTTTGGCTAAAATTGCTTGAAGGTCGCCGAATTTCATCCCTGCTTCCGCGGTAACGGTTAAGTCGCCGACGGCATGTTCCACCAGTCGGTTTAGTCGCGCGGTACTGACAACGAGATCGATATTCTTGGCGACGCCTCCCCAACCGAGTTTGCTACCGTTTCCTGTGGGTAAAATTTGCCATTTGTTCCGGTAAGCACAGGCGACTACTTGTCCCAGTTCTTCCTGTGTATTGGGAGAGGCGATGCAGTCGATTTTCGTTTCCGGAGTAACCGCTGACTGCCAAAGGGTGTCATCCTGGGCGTGAGAGATGCCAGAAGTGCCGATAATGGGTTCTAGGGTTTGCGCGATCGCTTCTGTTTGCTGTATCACTATTACATTTTCTTAATGTTTCCTGCTAATAAAGATTCTATTTCCGTTTGGATATTCTGTCGAGCCTTGATTTCTCTGGCCTCAAATATTTCAGCGGTCAAATATATTCTTTCTCGTTCTATAAATTTCTTCAATACCTGTATTCTGCCCCATCGATACTCTGCCTCTGACAGCCAGGAATATTCTTTTCTAATTGCTTGATTATAAATATTATACTCGGCAGAAGACTCCCCTAATATAGATAAGTCTGCATCCAAGAATATATAAGTATCAATATCCTTTTCTGTTGCTTGATGGGTTTTAGTTGTTAGTATGATTTTAGCAACTTTATCTATATTTGAAGATGGTATTTTTAGAGTTTTGAGAATATTAGTTGCATATGCAGCACTTTTTTCCTCATTATCCTTGGCTTTCGAGTCGTAGATAATATCGTGAAACCAAGCTGCGAATTCTAGTGCGGCAGGGTTTTGGGCGTGGGGGCGCATCTGGTCAATTATCTGTAAAACTTGTAAAATATGGGTCAAATTGTGATAATGTCTATCAGCGCTGGAATAAGCCCTGGCTATGTCAGTAAATATTTCCAGGCTCATAACCGGATTAACGCCGAAAGGTGCGAGTAGGGAATGGAATTTTTGGGATGCGATCGCTTCATACATAACCAATATTGCGTTCTTTTTGTCATAGCCATAAAATTTGTATTTAGAAACCACACAGGACAATATGGAAAAAGCTACCTTTGCTGCGGGTTGTTTTTGGGGTGTGGAAGACACCTTTCGGAAAGTTAAAGGCGTAATTTCGACTTGCGTTGGCTATACCGGCGGACATTGGCCCAATCCATGCTATTTAGATGTATGTGCTAGGGTAACGGGTCATGCCGAGTCGGTGCAAGTGGAATACGATCCAACTTTAGTCAGTTATGAAGAACTTTTAGCAGTATTTTGGAATTGTCACGACCCAACGCAATTAAATCGCCAAGGACCAGATCGAGGCGAACAATATCGATCGGCGATCTTTTATCATAATTTATCTCAAGAAGCCGCTGCCAGAAAATCCAAGCAAACCTTGCAAAAAACGGGAAAATATGATAAAGATATTGTGACAGAAATTAAACCCGCCAATGAGTTCTATTTAGCCGAGGAATATCATCAACAGTATTTGGAAAAGAAACGACGTAAATCAGAAATGCTGTAAACTGATTTCAAAAACCCGGTTTTTTATTCTATTAACGCAAGTTGCTAGTTACCGGGACGTGCGGCTAATGGCTAATGGCTAATGGCTCAATCAGAAAAAATGCTATGTTAGCAATTAGCAATTAGCAATTAGCAACTTGCGTTATTATTTAACCAATCTGCTGACCAAGTTATGAGCCGAACTTTCTGGATTACTCTTTTCATTGCCTTTGCGAATTCGCTTTCGTTTACGATTCTGATTCCAATTCTTTATTTGTATAGTCGGCAGTTTGGATTGAACGATTTCCAAACCAGTCTGTTATTTGCTATCTATGCAGCTTCTCAGTTTTTTGCTACGCCAGTAATTGGCAAGCTTTCCGATCGCTTTGGACGCAAACCGCTGCTAATTATTAGTTTAACAGGAACTGTTATTGCTAATTTCCTCGCCGGAACTGCTAGCCACGCGAGCATGTTATTTTTCGCCCGATTTCTGGATGGGATTACGGGTGGAAATGTTTCTGTTGCTCAGGCGATTATTTCAGATATTACTCCACCCCAAGGGCGCGCTAGAGCATTTGGAATGTTTGCAGCAGTAACCTTTGGGTTAGGATTTGTGGTAGGACCAGCGCTGAGTTTTGCCGCACAGCACTTTTCCTTGGGAACGGGTTTTTTGGTATCGAGCGCGATCGCATCCATCGCCTTGCTAGCCACTATTACAAACCTTCCGGAAACTTTACACACAAAAGCCGAGCGAGCCAGGAATATATTCGACCTCGGTTTAGGCAATCTGATTACTGGATTGGTAATGCCAAAAGTGGGTATTTTGTTAATTATTAACTTCCTCATCGGCACTACTTTTACAATTTTTACCTTTGCCTTTCAGCCCTATTATCTCAAAGTACTCGGTCAGGATAATAAATCCCTAACTCTTTTATTTGTCACCTTTGGGATGCTGGCGTTTTTTATGCAATCCAAAGGCGTTGCTTTCTTAACCCAGCGCTTCAACTTAGTAACTATTTTATTTTTAGGTTTATCGGTTCGCAGCTTATCCTTCCTGTTGATGCCAGCCGTTACAAACATGGTTTATTTTGTCATCATCAGCATGGTTTTTGCCTTATTTAATGCCTTGGTACAACCGATGGTTTCTACCCTAATTTCCCTCAATGCCAAACCAGAAGAGCAAGGAACTGTGATGGGTTTAAATGCTTCCTATCTGAATGTTTCTAACGCTTTTGGCCCAATTATCGCTGGAATTATAGTTAATCAAGCCAATCCGATTACTTATAGTTATCCGCTATATTTGGCGGGAGGGTTGACTTTTTCTGTTTTGTTGTTTGCGATCGCCACTCGCCGTCAGTACGCACCAGTCCCGACTTCGTGACCAATGTCTACGGGTATCTGAGCGATCGCTTTGTCATGTCTGCATTTAGTCTATTCTGATTTCAGTCGTTCGTCAACGTCTTACGTTTAATAAAATACGCCAGACGTATTATAGACAAAAATTCGTTAAACAGGGAACAGGGAATGGGCAACAGGCAGCAGAGCGTTTCAAATGGGGATTTATACCCCACTTGAAACTTGCGGGAGCAGTAGTTGTAGGGGTCTCTAGCTCCCAGAGGGAACAGGAAATAGGAAAAACTGTTAAGAGTTCCCTATTAAGAGTTCCCTTCTTTGATGATGCAAAATGCTAGCATCTGCCTTGCAGTACCAAGGCTAGAGAATAAGCATTGACGCTAATGATCCTCTGGAGACTAGCAGTCGTAATGGCTGAACGAAATATCAGTAATAAAGAACTAGCTTCCTTAATCGGAAAGCACCCTAATTCCATCTCCAGGCTGAAGCAGCATCGCCGCCTACCCAGAATTGACGAATCTTTGCTTGACGCGCTCTGTAAAGCGCTAAAGTGTCAGCCAGGGGACTTAATAGTATACGAAGACGATCGGGAGAACGTTTAATTGGCGATCCGCTGGAAATTGGCAGTAGTAATGGCTGAACGCAACATCAGTAACAAGGAACTAGCAGCCCTACTTGGGATGCATCCCACCTCTGTTTCTCGGCTAAAAACACGTCGTACCTTCCCCAAAATTGACGAAGATACTTTGAGTGCGCTTTGCAAAGCGCTCAAGTGTCAGCCAGGAGACTTGATGGTGTACGAAGAAGAAGGTGAGGAGAGCATGTAAAGTACCCCATCCCATAGGCAAATATGTTATGTAGAGTCCCTTCGTGTCGGACTCCTATGGTTAATGGTGTTGTAGGGGCGGGTTTTACCAGTTACCTTTGATCGATAGCGAATTATATTAATAAACCCGCCCCCCGCGCGATGCCAGAAACACCTCAAATTAATTCCCCAGTTTCTTGCAGCGAGTGCAGACGCCGATAAATCCCCTCGCGGTGCAACAGTTCGTTATGGCTACCCACTTCTACAATCCGACCGCTATCAAGAACTACGATTTTATCTGCTTCTCGCACCGTACTGAGCCGGTGGGCGATGATAATCGTAGTGCGAGTTCCCAGAATATCCTTCATCGCTAGCTGAATCGATCGCTCGGATTCGTAGTCGAGGCTGGAAGTCGCTTCGTCAAAGATTAACACATCCGGATCGACTAACAGCGCTCTGGCAATTCCCAAACGCTGTTTTTGACCGCCAGATAGCCGCACGCCTCTTTCCCCCACTACCGTATAGTATCCTTGGGGCAACTGGCGAATCACTTCATCAACTTTGGCAATACGACAAGCTTCTTGTACCTGCTCAAACGGAACCTTGGGGTTGCCGTAAGTCAGATTATCCAGCAGCGTGCCGTTGAAGATATCTACCTCCTGGTGGACAATTGCCAGCCGCTGCCGGTAACTCGTAACATCCAAGGTGCGAATATCTTCACCGTCGATCAGGATGCGTCCTTGGTTGGGTTCAAAATACCGGAACAGCAATTTAACTAAGGTAGATTTACCCGATCCGGAACGACCTACTAAGGCTACAGTTTGATAGGGTTCGATCGGCAGGTTGATATCTTCTAAAACCAGGTTTTCTTTGTCGTATGCGAAACTAACCTGGGAAAATTCGACTTTGCCAGTAAAGTGGTAAGGCGATACTCTTTCCGCTGAAGCGTTATCTAAACTAGCTGCATCTAACCCTGCTTTTTGCTGCATAAATTCGTGATATCGCAGCATGGAAGCGTAGCGCCTCGCAAACGTTTCGGCGATGATACAGATCGGTTCCACTTCCGCATAAGCCATGCTGGAGACGGTCAAAGTGGTAACGAAGTGTCCCAGGGAAATGCTTCCTCCCACAGTTGCAGCCAGGGTTAAACCCAAAATGAAAAAAACGCACATCTGAACCACGGTTTTTTGCCAGGTGCCCAGATCGATGTAACCTCTGTGGATGCGGTGGAGAACTATCTTTGAATGTCGATCTAAGCGCCGCCGCTGGCGCGCTAGTTCTGCTGCTTCAGTGGCAAAGGCTTTGACGGTTTTGATGTTGGTGATGATTTCCGATGTACGGCTGTCGGTACTTTCACTGTATCGATCCAGTACTCGTTCGCGGTCGATCAGTCGTTTTAGTCCTCTAAGGCTGAAAGCGAGAATGAATACAAATGATATTAGGAATAAAACGGCTATTCGCCATTCAATCAGCCAAATTACCGCAAAAATTCCCAAAATTCGGCATAGTTTAGGAATTAGCTGCCCCGCGATTTCCGGATAGCTCCACGTGTGGTTTTCCAGCCCTCTGGCGATGCGTCCGGCAATCCGTCCGGGGTTGTGTTCGTCGTAAAATTCTAGGGGTAGGGTGAGGATTTTTTTCACGGCTACCTCCGACTGGTCGCGCCGCGATCGCAATGCTATCTCCCAGTGAAACCACCATGCCAGCCACACCTGTAACGGCGCTCTCACTACCGTCACCACAAATATCAATCCCATCAACACCGCTAGGGATAAATACTGATTGACAGGAATCCCAATTAATGCTGCAACGCGAGCGATCGCGCTTTGTATCCCAGCATCTACAGGTTGACCCGACAAAACGTTTAAAATCTGTCCAATTGCATAGGGAACCACCAAATCAACAATTTCAAAAATGCTCGCAGCTGTAATACTACCGATGGCTGTCGTCCGGTAAGGCCGGAAGTAACCCACAATATCCCGAAATTTAGCCATGACCCTGACTCGGAAATACGACTAATCCCAGCTAGTAACCCTGGGTCTTGCTGAGATTTTGTATTATATCGCAATACATTTTGTATTAGGGGAGTGGCTCCAGCAATAAACCAGACCCGCCTGAAAAGGGACGTTAAAATCTAAAATAAATCTTAAATCTAAATAGGCAAATCTCATGGCAGATCCAGGTGCAAGCGAGTCGGGATTTAGCGATCGCACCAAAAACAAACCACCCCTGAGCCAGGAAAAATATGCCCGCTTGAAAGCGGAAGCGCAAGCACCCTATCGAGGTTTGAGGCAATTTGTTTATCTAGCTTGCGGCGCTTCTGGTTTTATCGGTGCATTTATATTCCTAGCCCAGTTAGCCGCAGGTAGAGAAGTTGCTTCGGCATTGCCTAATTTTGCCCTACAAGTCGGCGTCGTAGCCTTGATGGTTTGGTTATTTCGCTTAGATAGGGGATCTAGCCGAAAATAAAACAAATTTCAAATTGCAGATCTAATTAAATCTGCAATCTGAAATCAGCAATTACCTTTAACCCAACTAGCCGGTTATCTGAAACTGCTGGCTAATGGCTAATGGCTAATGGCTAACTTCACGAAAAATGTTATTTTAACTAACTCTCGCGATTAGCAATTAGCAATTAGCAATTAGCAATTAGCAACTTGCATTATTTATCAGTAACAGCATAAGCAGCTGCTTTACCGTTACCGTTTGCCGATACAGGTTCTGGCGCAGAATAGGACATCGAACTGCTTAAAGGCTCCTTCCCATTGGATAAAACAATCGGTTCCTTGACGACTTCTTCGCGTTCTTTGGTGATGATTTGTTTGTAGGTTGTCAGCGCCTGAGCCACACATTGATCCATGTTGTAATACTTATAGGTCGCCAACCTACCAACAAAATAAACCCCAGGAGTTGCATCCGCTAATGCCTTGTATTTCTTGTAAAGTTCGGCATTTTCTTGACGCGGTACGGGGTAATAAGGATCGCCTTCAGCACGGGGGAATTCGTAAACAATGCTCGTCTTAGTATGCTCTTGTCCCGTCAAGTATTTAAACTCGGTGACGCGAGTATAAAGATGCTCGTTGGGATAGTTTACAACGGGTGCTGGTTGATGTACTGGCTTATTCAAAGTTTCGTGCTTGAAGTCCAGGGAACGGTAAGGCAATTTTCCGTAACGGTAATCAAAGTATTCATCAACGGGGCCGGTAAAAACGATTTCGCGGTACGGGATAACTTTTTGGATTTCGCGATAATCGGTATTTAGCATTACCTTGATGTTTGGATGGTTTAGCATGTTTTCAAACATGCGGGTAAAACCATACAAAGGCATTGCTTGGTAAATATCTGTAAAATAGCGATCGTCGCGGTTAGTGCGAGTGGGGATGCGAGCAATCACTGATTTGTCGAGTTCAGAGGGATCGAGTCCCCACTGCTTGCGGGTGTAGTTGCGGAAGAATTTTTCGTAAAGTTCGCGCCCAACTTTACTAACTACCACATCTTCTGAAGTGTGGATATATTCTTTTGGTTCGGCAACCGATTTGAAAAAATCTTCAACTTGGAATGAAGTCAGGTTCAAGCTGTAAAGCTTGTTAATCGTATCGAGATTAATTGGTATGGGCAACAATTGACCGTCTACGCTAGCAAGAACGCGATGTTCGTAGGGACGCCAAGCGGTAAATTGGGAAAGGTACTCAAACACATCCCGCGAGTTGGTATGAAAGATGTGCGGGCCATATCTGTGAATCAGAACTCCGTCATCGTTGTAGTGGTCGTAGGCATTCCCGCCGATGTGGTTGCGCCGGTCAATCACCAAGACTTTTTTACCTGCTTGGCTGGCGAGTCTTTCGGCAATAACGCTGCCGGAGAAACCTGCACCTACAATTAAGTAATCGAACATTGGAACACCTCGTTTGGTAATTGGTAATGGGTAATTGGTAATGGGTAATCGGTGATGGTTTGTTGTGTAGGGGCGGGTTTCACCAACAATCCATAACCATAAACGACAATTGTTATAAACCCGCCCCGTCGGGTTAAAGAAACCGGGTTTCTAGGTTGGTGTAGGGGCGGGTTTCACCAACAATCCATAACCATAAACGACAATTGTTATAAACCCGCCCCATCAGCTTTTAGTTCGGACTTACTCAAAGAAACCGGGTTTCTCTGAAAAATCATCGATTTCGCAACTAGAGATCCCAGGAAGAAACAAAGGTGATAGGCTCGGTTCTCAGAGCCAATCCATCCGTGTATCCGCGTAAAAATCTTCGTTTTCAGGTCTTTTTCGCACTAATTTGGGATTCGATTAATTGATTCATTTGCGCCCAAGTGCGATCCCAAGAATTATTTGCCAGGAAGGCATCAACTCGACTCAACCATCCAGATGTTTCCGGATTGCGAGCCATAACTTTTTCAACGGCGGCGACGAAATCTTCTACTGTGTCGGCAATTTCCACTAACCCTTCTTGTCCGTAGGGACGCACGACATCGCGAATTGAGGTAGAAACAACTGGTTTACCTGCGGCTAGATATTCGGGTGTTTTGGTGGGACTAATAAACTGCGTTGATTCGTTGCGGGCAAAAGGTAGTAAAGCCACATCCCACCCGGCGATATAAGCAGGTAATTCTTGATAAGATTTGCCCCCAAGATAGTGAATATTTTGGGGGCGTGGTAAAATCTCTGGATCGATTTTAACAACTGGACCGATGATGACCAAATGCCAATCTGGTCTGGCTGCGGCGATTCCAGCTAACAGTTCGATGTCCATCCGTTCGTCGATGACGCCAAAAAAGCCGAGGCGAGGATGGGGAATATTTGCTTGATCTGCGGGATCTTGGGTTAAAGTTCTCGCTTGAGCAAAATGGGGTACTTCGATGCTGCTGGGGAAAGCGTAGACGTTAGGATGGCGATCGCGTTTGGCTTCGTAAAGGCTTTGTCCCCCGGTATACACCAAGTCTGCGCGCTGGAGTAGTTCCACTTCCCTTTCTCTTAAGATGGGTGACGCGCCTTTAAATGCAGAGAGTTCGTCCATGCAGTCGTAGACAACTACCTGGGGTTCTAAGTGGCGCGTGAAAGGAAGCGCCATCGGCGTGTAGTACCAGAGGATGTAGTCTTGGATCTGCTGTTGTTGAAAAAGTTCGTCTATAAGGGATTTTTGCGTTGCGATCGCTTCTTCTTCACTCAATCCTTCCGGCAAATGCGGCACTACTACCCATACACCACTTTCGCACTTACCTATCTCCAATCGTCCCGATGAATTGTTGGCATTAAAAATCGGCTCTTCAATCAAGAAAACCCGCCGCTCTTTTGCACAGCGGCTTAAAAGATGTTGCGGTCTTTGATAGACAAAATTCCATCGCAAATGGCACAAACACACCAGATCCGCTGGCAACTCTGCGTTGGATGTGCCTAGATCGGCTTTCGAGATCTGCTTTTGTGGCGATTCCACCTCCTTTGAAGCGACTTGAGTGACTGAGTTGTTAATTTTAGCTTCTTGTTCAAACATATTGCTAGTGGGAAACGTTTTATTCGATTGGTTTAACAGGTTATTGGCTTGGATGCCTATTAAAAGGCATTAAAAACCCAGAGTGCTTGGTTTAATTACCTCCCGCTCGTGTAAGGCCAGCTTTGGTTTGGCTCTCATCCTGAAGATAGGTATTAGCCTTTGACCCATCTATCAAAAGAGTTAACGTCTTGCAACTCTTTATTAAAAATTACGATGATTTTTTGCTTCAGTCTTCTACCGAGGGAAGTAATTTCTGCTTTTTTTGTAGCAAAACTCATCCTAGAGTAATAAAAATGAGCGTACTTGCATCGGCAAAGTATACAATTAGCAATCAGTTGAGCCGCTCCGCGTTTAATATTTTTTTACAATTGTATTAAAATGTTTTATTCTGTGATGTTTTGTCAGCGGTTATTATATTTGTATTGACTATTACAAATAAATTTGAAAGCTACTTGTTCCTACTTAGGATAGATGAAATAATTCGCACAATCGCGTTATACGTTTAACATCTTGTTAACACGTTTTAACTAAGGCTATGTCAAGCAAGTACACCTAATATCTACAGATTGGTAGCGGTATTTGTGCAAGCAGAATTAGATTCATTTTAATACCGCTATTAATTTGTGATTTCCCAGCATAGCCACGTTTGATTGTATCAGCAAAAATTCAAAAGGGGTCAGTAAAATGAAGACGATCGTAGATAAGAATACTATCACTCCAGTGGTAAAGTTTCCCAAGGTTTTCGATAGTGCAACTGCCAGTCAATTTCATAGAGAAATTGAAAGAATTATTGAGGGTGGATTCAGCACAATTTTGATTGACCTCAAAGAAGTTGCTTGTATTAGTAGTTCTGGCTTACTCGCTCTAGTATTGGCATTCAAAACCGTTCGCGATGCGGGTAGAAAACTTTTTATCTGTTCGATGAACGAGCAAGCCAGAATCTTATTTGAACTCACTGGTTTGGATCAAGTTTTTGAGACTGTTTCTAATTAAGGCTAATTGGTAATTGGTAATTGGTAATTGGATTTATTGGGGATCTGCTCTTGGCAATTACCAATTACCCATTACCTATTACCAGTAGCGGTAATGGCTGTGGTTAGATAGTCCAAGCTGATCAATAACAAGTTGATTCATCAGTAGTAGGGTAAGCAATCTTTGCCCTACTATTTTTTTACTTCTATAAGCGAACTCTTCTGTATTAAGGGTTAAGCAAACTCATCAATTATGAATATTAAATTTTTTGTAAACTTGCTTAAAGATGTTTATTATCTGTTAAGAATAGATAGAATAGAAATATAACCTGGGGTAGATGTTTTTATGCAATCATTAGGTAAGTGGCTGGAAAATTGTTACGTGAAAGAAACCGCTGAGCCTGCTATCGGCGCTAGTGCTTCAAGAGGGACATATCCGCGTCCGCAACTGATGCGATCGCATTGGCTGTGTCTGAACGGTGCGTGGAAATTTACTTTTGACGACGTGGGAAAATACGCGCAACCCAACGATATTTCTGAATGGACTCATACAATAGAAGTTCCCTTCGCTCCGGAAACTGCCCGTAGCGGCATTGGGGATACGGGGTTTCATCCGAATTGCTGGTACGAGCGGGAATTTGAAGTACCTGAAGGCGAAGGTCGAGTATTGCTCCACTTTGGGGCGGTAGATTATAAAGCAAGAGTTTGGGTAAACGATCAATTTATTATCGAACATGAAGGCGGGCATACGCCGTTTAGTGCGGATATTACACCAGTTTTGAATCAACATGGGCGTCAACGAGTCACAGTTTGGGCAGAAGATGACCCCCATGAATTAGCAAAACCGCGCGGAAAGCAAGATTGGCAGCGCGAGCCACATAGTATTTGGTATCCTCGCACCAGCGGAATTTGGCAAACAGTTTGGGTTGAGCGCGTTCCCAACACCTATATAAATCGTATTCGCTGGACGCCGCAATTTGAACGCTGGGAAATTGGTTTTGAAGCGTTTGTGGCGGGTGAATATAAAGATGGCACGCAAATAAAAGTAAAACTGACAGCAGGTTGTCAACTGTTGGTCAACGATACTTACGAAGTAATTCACGGAGAAATTCACCGCCGGATTGCCCTGTCCGATCCCGGTATTGATGACTACCGCAATGAATTATTGTGGAGTCCGGAAAAACCGACATTAATTGATGCTGAGATTGAACTTTGGCACGAGGGTAAATTGCTGGATGAGGTGAAGTCTTATACAGCAATGCGCGCGGTGAGCATACAACGCGATCGCTTCATGCTCAACGGTCGTCCCTACTACCTGCGTTTAATTCTAGACCAAGGATACTGGCCCGATACCCTGATGACGCCACCCGATGATGAAGCAATTCAACGGGATGTGGAATTAGTTAAAGCCATGGGCTTTAATGGAGTACGCAAGCACCAAAAGATTGAAGATCCGCGCTTTTTATATTGGGCAGATGTCCTCGGTTTGTTAGTTTGGGAAGAAATGCCCAGCGCTTACAGGTTTACACCCAAAGCGGTAGAAAGACTAACAAAAGAATGGACTGAAGTTATCGAGCGCGATGCTAGCCACCCCTGTATTGTTGTGTGGGTTCCGTTTAACGAATCTTGGGGCGTACCGAATTTAGTTGAAACCCCCGCCCATCGACATTGCGTCCAAGCGCTGTATCATTTGACCAAAACTTTAGACCCGACTCGTCCAGTCGTTGGTAACGATGGTTGGGAAAGTGTGGCGACTGATATTCTCGCTATCCACGATTACGATAACAATCCCCGTACTTTAGCAAAACGCTACGGCCCTCAAGTTAATTTAACCGAATTGTTCGCTCACAAGCGCCCCGGAGGTCGCATCCTGACTTTGGACGGACACCCCCACCGAGGACAGCCGATCATGTTAACTGAATTTGGCGGCATTGCCTACGCGGAACGCAATAACCCCGAAGGGGAGAAAGTGTGGGGATACGTTCGTTCCTCGAACACATCTGAGTTGCAAATGCGGTATACCGCGCTACTGAATGCGGTGAATAAAGTAGAATTATTCAGCGGCTTTTGCTATACCCAATTGACGGATACGTTCCAAGAAGCCAACGGGTTATTATATGCCGATCGGACGCCGAAGTTTCCGCTCGAAGCGATCGCCGCAGCCACTTTAGGCTGGACTATCCGCGAGGAAGATGTCAACCCAACGCCAGTTGATTCAAAATTACCTGGAGCTGAGTTTTTTCCAGCAAATCGGTAATAGGTAATGGGTAATGGGTAATGGGTAATAGAAAAAATACCACCCATTACCTATGACCAATTACCAATCACCAATGACCAATTACCAATGACCAATGACCATATTTAATAGCTTCTTCATGGGTGGATTTGAATGTTCCACCCATCATACACGTTCGGGTAGGCGCTTAGATGTCGTTGCTTCTACCTTCCACGATCAATTTGTTGCCCTTGATTATCAGCGCTTGCAAGACCAAGGAATTTTTACCGTCAGGGAGGGGATTCGCTGGCACTTGATCGAACGTCAGGGTAAACTTGATTTTGCCACCGTGCTACCTATTTGGCGGACTGCAAATAAAATGGGGATGCAAGTAATGTGGGATTTATTCCACTATGGCTGGCCTGATGATATTGATATCTTTAGTG
>DNGG01000257.1:21430-26152 GCA_003486675.1 Cyanobacteria bacterium UBA11372 | reverse complement strand
TAGTTCAGGTCAGAAATAATCATGGGTTTTCTCCTGGTTGCAAGTTAGTTGCTTGAAGCAATCTTTTCTTTTCTGTATTTAATATAGTCAGGCTCGTCAAAGCTATGTTGCCATTTTGGCAGATTTAAATTGATGAATCGGAAATTGATCGTGACAGGATACGCCGGGTGTTTTTCCCAACAAAAAACTTCATTCATTAGACAATGAATGAAGCCCACTCTAGGGATTTGCTTTAGGGACTTGATAATTTATTAGGAATAAAATAATTTGGCTACATCTCGGCTTCAGTATGTAATAGATTCCTTGGGAGCTTGATTATTTGTCTATATAATATAGAGTCAAAAACCTTTGGGTTGCCAAATTGGCAGATTTTTTAGTTATGGCTGAGGCATTTAGTTGACACGCTGGCTCTGTGCCTAGTCCGCTGCTTCAGGGGGGCATGGCTGTGGCGATCGCACCAGGTAACACCGGGAACGAACTGATATCATCTGCGTTGGAATACCCATAGTTATAACTGACGTGGGGACGCGGGGAGGGGGGGAAGCGAAGAGTTGTTTGTGGGTGAAAAGCTTGACATCATATAACTCAGGATTTACGCTCAAAGGAGGACAGAAACCCGGTTTCTGAGCCGAACCAATGATTTTTGCGAGAAACCGGGTTTCTTTGCCTTGGTAATGGCCTTTCCAGGCTCCAGCCGTGGAAGGTTAACGGATAATTGTCAATCTTTTGGGGCGGGTTTTACAAGGAATATTCCGGGTTTATTTGTAGATCTCTTGCCTTGCTCAACTATTTTTAACAGAAACCCGGAATATTCCACGAGATATTTCCTTAAAGCGTGCCCCTACTGCCAATTAATCCAATTACCAATTACCAATTACCAATCTGACGACTTATCTTGATAGATTTGTAACCACTCGTCTTGGAGGGAACTATCTTCTGGCTGCCATTGGAACCAGAAAGCGCAATTGCCTCCCCGGACATGGGCTTGTTGCTTGCCCATTACTTCTAAATAAGCCAGGTCATTAATTTGGCTTAAGCACCCTTTTGCAGCGGCACCATTAGACAAACTTGGCACTTTTTGATTGTTGTTGATGGTATCAGGTTTATTGGCGCTGGGTGTGGCAACTAGGCAGTTGTCTTTCAGCAAGCGGTTGTAGGTGCGATAGGGGATGTAATGGAGGGGGTTGTAGCCAGCAAAACGCAGTATTAAAACGCAGGCCCAAGAATACTTACCTGCCAAGATAGCTTCTACGATTTGATTAAATTGTTCTTGGCTCATAGCTTTGTCAAGTTTTGTATTGTAAGAAGGCATTTGGTGAGTCATTGTCATAGCGATCGCGCTCCTTGATATAACTTGTAATTTGTCTTTTGAGAGATGTTACTGACTCTAGCCAAACAGGGATTTTATAAATTGAGGCCGCTTTTTTGCATTTGCTTGATTGGGTCTAACAAAATATCGATAATGCGGCGACGGCGGATGATAATATCTGCGGTGGCTGTTTGACCCGGTTTAAACGGAATCTTTTGAGCTTCCGCAGTAGTAACGTTATGACGATCCAGGGCAATTTGCAGTAGGTAAACTGCACCGAGTAGCTGATCGGGTTTGCTGTCGGGGGAGATGGAAACCACCTTGCCCGAAACAATCCCGTATTCTTGAAACGGATAAGAATCTAATTTCACCTTCACTTCCTGTCCGGTTTTGATGAAACCTGCTTCTTGGTTAGGCAGTTTAGCCATCAGAACCAGGGGTGCTTCTTGGGGAGCCAGTTCGGCAATTATTTGTCCTGGCTGAAGCACTTCTCCTGGATTGCGGACGTTGAGCGATAGGACTACACCATCGACAGGGGCAGTGAATACAAGCTGTTTTAACTCGGTTTTAGCTCTTTTGAGCTGTTTTTCAGTTTGGTCAGCTTGGGCTTTCACCTGGGTTTTTTGCACTTCCAACTGCTGAATTTTTTGCCGATTCTGTACTTGAATAGCCTCGGCTTCGGCTTGATTTTGGTTGTTCTCGGCTTGGAGGCGGTTTAATTCTGCCTGGGCTTGTTTTAATTCGGCTTGGAGTCGCTCTAATTCCTTGCTGGCTTGTTTGAGATCGCCTTCAGTTTGGGTGATGGCGCGATCGCGATCGCGCAAAGCTTGCTCGGCTTGAAACAATTGTTCCTTAATACTGCTATCATCTTGCAATTGGGTTTGCAAGATCGCTCGCTGGCGATCGCGCAAAGCTTGCTCGGCTTGAAACAATTGTTCCTTAGTGCGGCTTTCGTCGGCTAATTTGGCTTCGGTAATCGCCCGCTCGCGATCGCGCAAAGCTTGCTCCAAGTCGGCTAAACGTTCCCTGGGTAAAGCGCCTTCTTCAACTAGGGGTCTTAGCCGTTCTATGCGCGCCTTCGCTGCGTCAACATCGACCTGTAGTTTCTCGATCAGTTCTTGGCTCATGCGAGGCAGGGGTTGCAGCTGTTCTTGCCGTCGCTTCGAGGCATCGGCATCTACTTGCAGTCGGGCGAGCAATTCTTTGGATCTGGCTGCCAGGGGCTGTAGCCGTTCGCGTCTAGCTTTATAGGCTAAGGCTTCTGCCTGCATTTGGGCCAGCAGTTCCTTGGTCGTGGTAACTTTTTCCTGGGCTTGTGCGATCGTTTTTTGCACGCCTTGAACCCTGGCATTTGCTTGCTGGACGATCGCTTGCTGGGCGTTTTCCTTAGCCAGTGCGATCGCGGCGTGGGTTTGTGCTTCCAAGCGCGTTTGATCGATCAAGACTTGTGTTTGGGAGTATTGAGTTTGGTAGGAACTCCGCTCTTTTTCCAGTCGCTCGATTTCGTTGGTAGCAATTTGATTGTCTAACTCTAGCAGTACCTGACCTGCTTTGACCGTCTCGCCTTCCTTGACTGCTATGCGGGCAATCTTCCCCGGCACGACGGGATTGATTTTATAAGGCTCGCCTTGGGGCACCAACTGACCGCGAGCGTGACCTATTTCTTCAATTTTTCCCACATTTGCCCAGACACCAAACGCTGTAAAGAACGCCATGCCGCCCAGTAGCATTCGCAAGGGCAAAGTTGCGGGTGGCTGGTCTAGCAAGCTTTGTAACGAGGTTGACCAGTCATGGTTGATCGATGGGTTAATCTTTTCTGTTGCTGTGCCGTCGGCTATCGGTACTATTTTGCCTTGCCGGTTGGTGGAGGAGTAGTCTATTGCAGCATTTGTACCCCCATAAACAGAGGCAAAAGATGACTCGTTGACGGTGCAATTTTCTTGATTCTTCGCGTCCGAATTCTCATATCTGCTCCTGTTCAGGGGGCGTTCCGGTGTAGGTTCAGAATTCGGTTCGATTGATTGTTGCATGGTAGTGCCCACACTTAAAAAAGTCTAATTTTGATTGCAATCACTGCTCTTGGTTGCTTTTGGATCGGATACTTCGCAGTACTTTCCTGGTTTAACTCAGCAACTTTACTGATGCAGTTTTTTGCATTTTGTTGTTCCTCAAACTATCTTCCGTATTTTTACCGAATTGCTCTGGGATTGCTTGCCAAGTTGGCAATTTTTTGGTTAATTTCTGGTTAATCTTCGCACTAACTTCATAATCCTGGTCAGTATTTAGCTTTGTAACTGCTTTTTTAAAGTTTTGATGAAGTTAGACCCGAAGTAACTTGCGTAAAAATACGGAATTGAGTTGAGCGGGATTCAAAGATGAATTGGATAAGAGTTGGTAAGGTATGCTCCAGGAGGTTGAGGAGCAACCTTGACCAGGGTTGATTAAAGATTGAGTTGCTGCTGGGCTAAGTGAAAATACAGACCTTGCAGCGCCATCAGTTGTTCGTGATTGCCCTGCTCGACTAAAATGCCGCGGTCTAGCACCAGGATGGAGTCGGCTTTGCGTACAGTACTGAGACGGTGGGCAATGATAAAGGTAGTGCGATCGCGGGACAAACGCTCGAGATTGTTCTGAAATCGCCGTTCTGATTCGGTATCGAGAGAACTGGTGGCTTCGTCGAGTACCAGAATCGGGGGCGATCCCAAAAGAGCGCGAGCGATCGACACCCGCTGGCGCTGTCCGCCAGAAAGGCTCGCCCCTCGCTCGCCGACTTTGGTGTTGTAACCCAAGGGCAAATCCTGAATAAACGTATGTGCTTCTGCCAGTTTCGCCACTTCGGTGACTTGCTCAAGGGTGAAATCGGGTCGATAGAGGGCGATGTTTTCCAGGATGGTGCCGGAAAATAGGAACGACTCCTGGGGTACCACCCCCAATTGAGAGCGGAAAGACTGGGGAGAAACGAGGCGCAGATCGTGTCCGTCGATCAGGACGCGACCAGTGTCGGCATAATAAAGACCCTGCAACAGTTTCACCAACGTACTCTTGCCGGAACCGCTGCGACCGACAATAGCGATGCTTTGTCCGGGATGCGCCTCAAAAGAAATGTTCTGAAGTGTATTGCGCTCTTGGTCGGGACTGTAGCGGAAGGAAACGTTGTCGAACCGCACTTCTCCCCGCAGGCGGGGCAAGATCAGCATCGGTTTTCCAGGAATTTGTTCCGGTTCTGCCTCAAACACATCGTTGAGGCGTTCCACCGAAATCAGCACTTCTTGCAGTTGGTTCCACATGCCCACCAAGGCCAGAAATGGGCTGATGACGCGACCAATCATCATGTTAAAAGCCATAAATTGACCGATGGTGAGCTGGTCTTGAATTACCAGCGTGGCTCCGTACCACAGCAACGCCGTGCTGCC
>DNGG01000257.1:10929-21235 GCA_003486675.1 Cyanobacteria bacterium UBA11372 | reverse complement strand
TACCACAGCAACGCCGTGCTGCCCAAGGTATTAATCGACCCACTGATTACTTGCAATCCAATCCCCAAATTCTGACCCTTAAACCCCAGATTCAGGGTGCTGGTAAAGCGGTCTTCCCAACGCCAGCGGACTTCGCGTTCGGCGGCTACGGCTTTGACGGTGGAAACCCCGGTGAGCATTTCCACCAGCAGGGAATTTTGCTCAGCTGATTCGTTAAAGATTTCCCGGGACACCTGTTGCAGTATGGGGGTAGCCACCAGGGTCAAAATCACGATCGGCGGAATCAAGGCCAGCACCAGCAGGGTCAGCTGCAAGTTGTAATAGAGCATCAGACCCAAATAAACCAGCCCCATGACCATATCTAACCAAGCCAAGACGACTTGACCGATGAGAAACTGCTGGATCTTGTTGTTTTCTTGAACGCGGGTGAGGATATCCCCCACGCGGCGCGATTCAAAAAACTTCAGGGGTAACATCAGGGTATGGTTGATAAAACCACCGATCAGCGTCAGATTCAATCGGTTAGAAAAAAAGGCGAGCAGGTATTGGCGGGTAGCGCCCAACCCCATGTTCCAAAAGTTAAACAAAAGCAGTCCCAGAATGAAGATATTCAGAGTGGGTAAGCTTTTGTGTACGACTACCTGGTCGAAAATGATCTGGGTAAACAGGGGGGTAACGACGCTAAAAACCTGAACCAGCAACGAGGTGAGAATAATTTGCGCCATCAGGGACTTGTAAGACCCGAGGGCACCGACGAATCGACCCAGGGAGATTTTCTGGGATTCAGCTTGCTGCAAGCGGGGCGTGGGGTCGAGTACCAGGGCGTAACCGCTCCAGTTTTGCAGAAATTCTTTGCGGGAGATCGATTTTTTGCCTTGGGCGGGGTCGGCAACCACAATGCGATTGCCCTTACACTTGTAAACGACAACGTAGTGAATTCCCTGCCAGTGAGCAATCCAGGGGTTTTTCTGCTCGGCCATTTTGCCGATAGAAGCTCGCACTGGTCGAGCCATAAATCCCAGGCTTTCTGCCCCAGCGGCTAAGTTTTTCAGCGATGCACCAGCAACACCGACATTAACAAGTTCCCGCAGGTAGCTGATGGTAAATCGCTTGCCCCAATACAGAGAGATCATCGACAGGCAAGCTGCGCCGCAATCGGAAGAACTTTGCTGCAAAATAAAGGGATAGCCTTGCCAAGGCCACCGCAGGCGCCGCACTGGTTTGGGAAATGCTACGACTTTATTCGGCGATTTTCCTGGTGCTGTCTGGGTATTGCTGTCTTTTGACTCTTGAGCGGGGGCGCCAGACGGGGCAATTGTCGGCTGTCCCTTCTTTGATTTCCTTCTTGGGGTGGCTGACTTGTGTCCGTTGTTGGCGGCTGTATCCCCCCCAGGGCTGAAATACTTGGGTGCGATCGCGCTGGCTACTTGCCAATCTTCCAATCCCAGGTGATACACCAACAATTCCGTCTTCGCTACCCAATCCTGGGGCGTTTCTTGCGGATATCCCCAACTCGGGTATAGATCGCTGACTACTTCTCCTTTCTTTCCCCGACTCAACTCTCCACTCCCAAGCCAGTAGCGACCACCACTGGCAGGGGTTGCTTTTGCTAGAGATTCCCCCGCTTTGATCCGTATTTCTACGATATTAGGTACAATCTCGCGTAGTTGGTGGCTGGGCAAGCGCCGCAGGTCGGTTGAGGTTTTAAAGAATATTTGCCGCTGTCGTTTTTGAGTTTCTGCTTCCAGGTATTCTCGCAGTGCGGGTAACCTTTCTAAGAAGCGAGCGAGTTGCGCTGCCTCCAGACAAGCAACTTGCAATGCGCCAGATGCGATCGCTCGGTAGGGCAAAGCGCGATCGCACAATAGTGCGTCTGCACCAAAAGTTTCCCCCTCCTCTAGTACCACCGCCGAAACTTCCTGCTGCCCAAAAGCATCAACACCCAGCAGTCGCACCCGCCCCTGACAAACAATGTAAAAATTCTCACCATTATGTTCTTGGCGAACATTATTGGGCGGAGAATCTGGCAATATACAATTTAATGCATCATCACCAAGCTCAAGATCATAAACTTTTAACGATTGCTCGAATTCCGAGGCGAGGGATGCATCTACTCCAGCTGTATGGAACAGCTTTTGTATAGCCAGGGAAAGGTTTGATTCTTTTTGGGTATCCCGAAGGGGAAACTTTTCCCGATGATTGACAGTCTGTTGCATTATTATCTACCTCTCTACCTGGGAGGGGTAAAGTACTTGGGGTGAAAACGCTTACAGCAAACCAAGGATAGGAGGAATGTTAAAAGACTTGCGATCGCAAGTCGGGATCGGATTGTTAAGTTATTTGACTTTCTGCTGGAAAGCAACAAAGCAAATCAGAAGTTAGTTACTGGTTGCTGTAAAAAAGTTAAAAATTGGTCCTGGGAACGATTTGCTATTTCAGTTTACTAAAAACAGGTAGCACAGACCCAGCCATGTCAGTGAATCCACAGAGCTGGATTTGATTCTATTTAAGGGTTAGGGGGATCGTTAAGACAAGATTAAAAAATTCTTTTTACTCAATCTTCATACAAGGTTCATCTAAACTTTATATTAAATTTTATTAAAAGAGCATAAACTGTAAAATTAAGCATTTTTTAAGTATTTTCAAAAAGTCCGCTCTGCAACTATTTGAAGCGTTACCTGGTTTACCTGGCAGAAAACTCACGTCAGGGAATCCAAAAAACCTAACTCCCTGAGGGGGCTTCCCTAGCAGGGAGGGTCAAACCTCTCAGTGAATTTACTGATAGCATAAGTAGAAAGGCGCAAATAGACAGAAGTATTTAACGAAAAGTAAATTTAGCTAAAACTCTTTTCACGTCACGCCTCCTGCCTTGTATCAATGATGAATTTTCTTGCCTACGTACTGAGAAATTTTGGCTACAAGCCATTAGCGGGACAACACAGTTAGAAGCGGAAAGGGGAAAAGGGGAAAAGGGGAAAGGTGATGCTCCCTGACGAAATTAATCAAACAAGTAAAAAGCCCGAAACTTGATATGATCTAGCTTTTTTGCCAGAGTTCTAGAGCTTATAGATTTTTCCCTTTCCCCCTTTCCCCTTTGAGAGAGGCAATGCGAGTCCCGTCTGAGATTGGTAGCCGAAATTTTTTTGCATCATCAATTAATCAAGGGCAAGAGAGTAACTTGTTTAAGTTGTCAACCATTTGAAGCCATACTTAACAAAACCAGATAAATTGCTCAGATGGGCAAGAGAGTAACTTGTTTAAGTTGTCAACCATTTGAAGCCATACTTAACAAAACCAGATAAATTGCCCAGATTGTCATACCTCTGAGGTAAGAACTGGCACGGAAAGTACCAGCGGCGGTAATAGCTTCTGGAGTGCGGAATTGCAGACCATTATTGTAAATTTGTTGTACTACCGCTTCTGCAAGTTGAAATGCTTCCGATTTCATTCCCATTTGCAACATAAACGCCGCCAGACCAAAATTAATTCCCGTCCAAACTTCTAAGGGATGGGTAGCATTTGGGTTTTCGGGGGAACCATCTGGTTTGACGCCGTTAGCAGCACCGATGAGATTTGGGATGGAGATATAGTTATTGAACTGAATAAAACAAGAGTCGTAGATAGTTTTAAGCGCGGTGTGAGTGCAGTCAACTGTTACGATATCCGGTAATGCCAGCAAGCGGACGTAAAATTGACCGCAGAGTTGGTCTGCCATGACAACATCGGAGTTGCTTTCGCTATCGAGGCGGTAGTATTGACCGTTCCAGAGTTTTTCTTGATAGACTGGTCGCGATTGTTCCAACCATCTTTGCCAATTTTGGATTTCAGATTGTAGATTGGGGCTGGAAGACTCTTCAGTTACGTCAGACAATTCAAAATCTGGTGGGTTTTCCAGTAGGATATTGCCAATTGCGATCGCCGCTTCTAAAGCCGCCAACCACAACCCGCCGCAGTAAGCACTTATACCTTGCAATCTCCAATCATCAAAGGTTTGATCTGGCGCCCCAGAATTTTCCGGAATTCCATCTTCATCGAGATCGAAGGTTTTTAAGTACGTAAGTGTTTCTACTATACTGTTCCAACACTCCCATAAAAACGCTGTATCAGTAGAACCACTTAAAATAAAATACCGATAAACCTGCAACACGAAGTCGCAAGGTAAATCCTTCCACAAGTTGCAATCTTGATAGCTGGTGTAATTAGTTTTTTCCCAAGGATGCTCGTTTGGCGCGCCTAAATCGTGGGGAGTTGCACCGGCAACTTTGCGAACCGCTTGTGCAAGGTTATACCCAATAGTCCGGGGCGTATCGTCGCTGGTAGGAATCGCGCGGGCAAACGCTGCCAGCACGGCTCTTTCCAGTCTAGGCCAAAGCATCGCCAGTCCGAAACCGCCATAAAGCCGCACGTCCAAACTTTCGTACCAGCGATAGTCCAAGCATTCCAAAGTCGCAAACTGACCTACCGGGGCGATTTCATCAGCTGCCGTCCAAAGACTACCGCCGCTGCTAAGGTGGTACAGTTCGTTAAACAGCGCCATTTTGAACCAATCGGGCAAATCTTCCCTGGTCAAAATTGGTTCTTGCCACGCACAGATGCGTTCGTACCAAGTATCGTAATGTTTAAGCGCCGTGCGAACGATTGACCAAACATTTTTGCCGTTGCGTCCGAAGAAATCTGTATATCTGCGGTAATACTTAATACCTTTAGCGAATTCGGTGATGGGAAAATCCCAAGCGAGGATGAAGGGAATTTGCTTAGTTTTACCCGGTCTGACGGTGAAGCGGACAGCGATCGCCGCCCCAATTTGTTCGTAAGCTGCGGCGGGTGTCTCGTTGTTGCAGTCGGGTAAAGAACCATCAGCGGCAAAGGTTTTCCAGATATCCGAGCCATCGCCTACGGGATTCCAACGGGTATGATAAAACACTTCCAAACTGGGGTTACTGAGAGTGGCAATGCACATTTGCCCTTCCCCTTCTTGGACGGTATCATCGTCAAGCCTGACGCGGTCGAGGAGACAGCCGACGCGAAATTGATCTTGAATCCATTGATTGTAATTTCCAGTACTGTCGCCGAGTCGCGGTTGATACTCATACACCGGACTGCCATCATCGCGGACGCGGACTTGTGGGGAAGCGATCGCATTAGTAAACCAACCTACCAGATTTTGCCAGGTAAGCATAATGCTGAGAGTAATCGGCGCATCGGTAGGATTGCGAACAGTCCAGAGAAAAATCCCTACCGGATAACTGGTTTCCTGATAATTCTTCGCCCAAATCGGGGAAAACTGCTCGCAAGTTAACTCGGCTTGATAGACTCCCGAGTAAGCAAACCAACTGCGGGGATACAGGGCATGATAAGTTCCAGATATTACTTTCTCACCTGCTCCCCTGCCTTCTGTGGGATACCACCGCCAACTAGAAAGCGTGCCATCTTCTGGTGCTTCCGTACACAAAGCATAAGCTTGGGTGTGATGTTCGGCTTGCTCGAAAACGCTAAACTGACAACCTGGGATAGTTTTGAATACGTGTTCGCCCCCATCCAGGTGCCACAGGTTAAAATCTCCTCGCGACGAACGAGCGATGCACCCGGCACCAAAACCGCCCAGGGGCATTCCGTGCCAGGGGCCATCATCGAGATTGCTTTTGTAGCGTACAGTATAGGGGTTATCCCACCCTAGACCGATGGGGCGTTGCCAAGTACAGCTAGGGATTTTGATGTTGTCAGTCATGGGTAATGGGTAATGGGTAATGGGTAATGGGTAATGGGTAATGGGTAATTGGGTATTGTTTTTTATTACCGATTGCCGCAAGTGGTAATTGTTAATGGGCGATTGGGAAAGGGTAATGGGGTATAGTTGTCTATTACCAATTACCAATTACCAATTACCAATTACCGATTGCCGAAAGTGGGAAAGGGTAATGGGGTATAGTTGTCTATTACCAATTACCAATTACCAATTACCAATTACCAATTAGCCATTGTCGAAATTGCCGACTGCGTCCTCATCTGTGATGCGATCGCGCCGCACTTGCGAGTAATAATGGTCATAACTATCATTGGCGCGAGTCGTGTACTGTTTAAGTCCATTGGCAACGATGCCTAAAAAAGGCGTATTAGAAATTCTCATGCCATCTAATGCTTGCATTAACGGATAGCGGTCTGTTTTTCCCAGAGCTACAACTAAAACCATTCCATCTGTAGGAGGTGCCAGCAGGTTAGCGTCTGCGAAACCAACAAGGGGAGGCGTGTCGTAAATTACTAAATTAAAAGCCGATCGCAATTCTCCCATCAGATTCTGCATTTTTTCTGAAGAAAGAAGCCTAGTTGGATCGGGTGGAATTTGACCAGCTGTTAATACGTACAAATTCTCGTCTTGATCGGATTGTTGAATCACATCGTTGAAGTCTAAATCTTCCGAGGCAATCAAATTGCTCAATCCCCGCATATTCGGTAAACCCAATCTGACGTGAACTTGAGGACGACGCAGATCTGCATCGACTAATAACACCCGTTTTCCCATTGCCGCTGCTGCTTGTGCCAGGTGCAAAGCGACGATAGTTTTTCCCTCTGCTGGCGTCGCCGAACTGATTACTAAAGAGCGGATGGGCATATCCGAACCAAGCAAGCGGATATTAGTATAAAGCGAGCGAAAAGCTTCTAAAAAAGGAGAAGCATTGTAGCGCGGCAATTTTTCCACAAAACTGACTGGAATGGTCGAGGTTTCGGCTTGAGGTAAACTTGCCGTAGCCCGATTTCCCATAAGTTTTTTGACGCCTTTATTAAAGGGAATAACTCCCAAAACTGGGATGCCAGTTTTATCTTTGAGTTCGTCGGCGGAGTGAAACACGCTGTCAAGCATTTCGACAATCCAAGCTGCGCCTATACCTAATAGCAACCCGGCGAAGGCTCCCAGCGCCAGATTGCGATAAGTATCAGGAGCAAGGGCAACAGCTTCTTCTGGTGCGGCGATTAGTTGCCAGGGAACGGCTTTTTGAGCCGCTTCAATTTGCAAAGATTCCCGCGTTGACAAAAAGCGGGTTAAACTTTCAGTAGCGACCTTTAATTCCCGCTGCAAATCTGTGTATTCCCGCGCCCGGATGGGCATTTCTTTAAATTTTTGAATTAAGTTTCTTTCGGCTTGTTCCAAAGCTTTACTGCGAACTTCTATTAGCTTTAGTTGGTTAGATGCCTCAACAAATTGCTGAGTTAACCCTAAGCGAATCGAGTTTTGAAACGTCAGCTTATTGGGGTTTGTTCTAGCATTATCCAGGTTGTTGCCAATGATGAGTTGGGCTTCCTGACGAATTAAAGGCAGCAATTTATCTCGAGTTTCTTGCAAAGATTGTAAGATGGGGTTGGCTGAGGTAAAGCGCACCGACTCCGTGGCTATTTTAGTTTCAACATCTTGCAGTTGGTTTAACAACTTTTGATAGCGAGGCGCTTCGCTTAAAGCTGCTGCTACAATTGCTTGATTTGGGTCTAGTCCCAACTGATTTTGCAACGTAGCATATAATAATTTGACTTCATTTAGTTTGGTTTGAACTTCGAGGCGCTGTTGGCTAATAGAGCCAATTTGTGCCGATATTTGTTGCGCTTGAGATTCCGGTTCAATAAAGTTGTATTGCTGGCGAAACTTTTGCAACCTAGCTTGCAGCGTATCAACTTTTAGCCGCAACTGAGGTAACTGGTCTTCAACAAATTTAATCCCTTCTAAAACATCACTTTGGCGTTCTAACCTGCTATAATTTAAATATCCTTGAGCGAGTTTATCCAAAATTTCTTTTACTTTTTTCGGGTCGCCATCTTGGTAGCGAATATCTATAATTTTGGTATCTTGCAGTCGGCTAATTGTTAATTTACTCATCAGAGCGTTATAGGTTATATCGGGATACTTAATCCGAATTTGTTCGAGAATAGAAGCCGTGACAGCGGTACTGCGTAGAACTTCTATTTGCGTGTTGTAATCTAAGCCAGTAGATATGACATTACCGACATTTTGAGCGACTTTTGTTTCAGCGGTGATGGGTTCGACTAAGAGGCGAAACTGACCGGCATAGATGGGCGGACGATTTAAGGCGCGATAACCGATAGCCGTGGCGACAGAGATTGCTACGGTCACAACAACGAGGGAACGACGGCGTAAAATTCTGAAAACCTGACGCAAATTTAATTGGTCAGAATCATTCTCGTGCAGTGGTTCTGGATAAATGGGAGTCGCAGCAGTGTGGGATTGATTGTTTCGCTCGGGCCACAATGGTTGGGAATAGGGTTGGATTTTCATGTTTTTCTGTTTGGCGATAATTGTACTTTATCAGGTAGGCTGCAAGGGTTTCGTATCGTATGTGGGGGTGTTTTGGAGCTATAGAACCCGATCCAAGGGCGGAACGAAGGGGAGTAGAGTGGGGGTAGATGGACTCGCCCGGGTAAAAAGCAGGTACAAGGGCTTACCTGCTTTTTAGAATTGCCGCATCCTATGCTATAGTATTGCGCTGCTCGGATGGGGAAACTTTTCGGGGTAGGGGCACTCGAAGAGCCAGGAAACCTCGTCAGTAATGGCGGGAATCCCCAAGCGAGAGCGATCGCTCTTTTGGGGAGCATGTCAAGGAACTGTAACGCCGAATAATCTCATAAAATTTCTAAAAAAGTCGAGGAACGAGAATCCCTGACCCACGGGGTTTAAAATCAAGCCTAGATTATCGCCTGTGCGGGCAAAGCCAGAGCGAGCGACTAAAATTACGTCGTTAGGGCGGAGGGTGGGGTTGGTTTGTTCGCTGGTGCCTTTGTCGAGATCGACCTCGATGGTACGGCGAGAAACTGTGCCGTTGGGGTTGAGGCGCAACAGTTCCACCGTCGCTTTTCTCGCCCTAGCATTAAAACCGCCTGCGGCGAGGATGGCTTGATTGAGGGGGGTATTGGGGCGGATTTGTATAATACCAGGTCGGGTGACTTCTCCTACTACGTTGACTGGAATGCTGGCGGGAGAAAAACTAGCATCGGCTAACAATGCGGCTTCTGCGGGGTCAATATTGGCGGCAGTTGGCACAAAAATTGTATCCCCTTGTTGTAGGACTAAATCTTGGGAGCGATCGCCCGACACCAACAGCTGCCAAAAATTAACCGAGAGTCTTTGTTCCACCCCTGCTTGGGTGACGCGCCGTACCTCGATGCGGCGAATATCCGCAGATTGAGTAATTCCTCCCGCGATTTGAATTGCTTGGGTGATCGTGGGTAACCCGGCGACGCTGGGTAATGCACCCACAATCACCGTGGGAGGCTGACTTGGTTGGAGGACGTAGCTACCAGGACGCTGTACTTCTCCTGTCACGGCAATGTTTAAAGGTTGCGCCCCGGTGGGAGCAACGCTGCTAGATGCCAGCGCCAAAGAGTCAGCGGCAGTGGGTGCAACCGAAGCAGGCACAAATATCGTATCGCCTTGTTGCAAGATAATATCCTGGGTGCGATCTGCGGTTTGCAATAGTTGGGAATAATTCACCGTCAAGGTTTGTTGCCTGCCGCCCCGCACCAGTCTAATAATCTGTATTTGGGTAATATCAGCAGTTTGTCTGATGCCCCCTGCTACTTGCAGCGCCCGCGCCAGGGTAGGTACAGCACCCGTCCCTTCGGGTTGAACCACATAAGGCCCAGGACGAGTCACTTCTCCCACAACTACCACGTTGAGGGGTTGATTCGTCGCGGGGGCGATGCTGGAAGCGGCTAAATCGAGTGCTTGGGCTGCATTCACCGCATTAGCAGTCGGTACAAATACGGTATCGCCTTGTTGCAAGATTAAATCTTGAGCGCGATCGCCATTATCCAACAATTGGGAAAGATCGACGTTCAATGTTTGTTGTCCGCCCCCCCGCGTCGATCGAAGCACCTGGATGCGAGTAATATCGGCAGATTGACGGATGCCGCCAGCGATTTGTAGCGCCCGGGACACGGTAGGGACGGCACCGGAGGCATCTGGTTGCACGATTTGTGGACCAGGACGAGTCACTTCCCCGACAACGGCGACATTTATCGGTTGATTCGTGGTGGGGGCGAAACTAGCGGCGGCTAAATCGAGGGCTTGGGCTGGATTGACCGAAGTAGCAGTGGGAACAAATACAGTATCGCCCTGTTGCAAGATTAAATCTTGAGAGCGATCGCCTGCACGCAATAGCTGTTGCAGATTGACATTAAACACTTGTTGTCCGCCCGCCCGCGTCGGTCGAAGTAACTGGATGCGACTAATATCGGCAGATTGGCGGATGCCGCCAGCGATTTGTAGCGCCCGGGACACAGTAGGGACGGCACCGGAGGCATC
>DNGG01000257.1:10365-10700 GCA_003486675.1 Cyanobacteria bacterium UBA11372 | reverse complement strand
ACGACTTGGGGGCCGGGACGAGTTACTTCCCCGACAACGGCGACATTTATCGGTTGACTCGTGGTGGGGGCGAAACTAGCGGCGGCTAGATCGAGGGCTTGGGCTGCATTAGCAGTGGTAGCAGTCGGTACAAATACGGTATCGCCCTGTTGCAAGATTAAATCCTGAGAGCGATCGCCTCCACGCAATAGCTGTTGCAGATTGACGTTAAACACTTGTTGTCGGCCCGCCCGCGTCGGTCGCAGTATCTGGATGCGACTAATATCGGCAGATTGGCGGATGCCGCCAGCGATTTGTAGCGCCCGGGACACGGTAGGGACGGCACCGGAGGCATC
>DNGG01000257.1:6909-10137 GCA_003486675.1 Cyanobacteria bacterium UBA11372 | reverse complement strand
ACGACTTGGGGGCCGGGACGAGTCACTTCCCCGACGACGGCGACATTTATCGGTTGATTCGTGGAGGGGGCGAAGCTGGCGGCGGCTAAATCGAGGGCTTGGTTGCGATTGGCAGTTGTAGCTGTAGGAACGAGGATGGTATCGCCCTGTTGCAAGACTAAATCCTGAGAGCGATCGCCATTTTGCAACAATCGTTGCAGATTGACGCTAATCGCTTGTTGCCTGCCACCCCGCGTTCCCCGACGCACCTGGATGCGGCTAATATCGGCAGATTGGCGAATGCCACCAGCCACTTGCAGCGCCCGCGATATCGTAGGCAGGGCGCCCGTCGCATCGGGCTGGACAATTTGTGGGCCGGGACGAGTCACTTCGCCGACAACGACAATGTTAATCGGTTGATTGCCTGCGGGGGCAAAACTAGCCGTAGCCAGTTGGGAAGCTGCTGCCGGGTTAATACTAGCGGCAGTGGGAATAAAGATGCTGTCTCCATCCCGCAAAGCGATATTTTGACACTGATCCCCCCGTTGCAGCAAGGACAAAAGATTAACCGCGATCGTACCGCGTCCGGGTCTTTGCACCTGCACCCGTTGCAAATCTGCCGACTGAGTAATGCCCCCTGCCTGGGTAAGCGCCTGGGTTATCGTCGGAAATTGAATCCCCGAACCGCCTGCGACAATCGAGATGCTGTAGGAACCTGGGCGCGTAATTTCCCCGGATACTGCCACGTTGAGGGGGCGGGGGGAAACCAAGATGACGGTAATAATAGGTCGTCTGAGGAAGGGCGCGTATCGCGCCCGCACGACGTTAGATGCTTGTTCTAGGGTCAATCCTGCTACCGATACGCGACCGACGAGTGCCAAGTTTACCGTACCATCGGGGAGGACTTGGTATTCACGGGTATATTCTGGCACATTGAAAACATCGAGTTGAATGCGATCGCCAGCCCCTAAAGTATAAGGTTCTGCTTGCGGACAACGTGTAGTAGTGGTTTGGGTTACTCTCCTACGGGTTTGGGCGAAACTAACTTGTGTGCCAGTCAGTACCAGTAAACCTGACAGGAATATACTTGTAGCGGGTTTGACAATTGAGTTGGGTTTGGGATTGCTAGCACCGACCATTGAGGGATACCCCATGCTTCGACCTGAAAAAATGCCGTACCAGAGGTTAATTTAACTCCCTGTGTAGGCGCTTTCCTAATTTAACTGAAACCGCGCTTGCCTGTAAGAATATATCCCAGCGTCAAACTTATAGGCTCAGATAAACTGGTGAGAGTACCGGAGGGAGTCTCCCATGGAAGGTCTGAGCGAATTCATCAATGATAGGATGCCACAGTGGAACGTACCGGGGCTAGCGATCGCTATCGTCAAAGATAACCAAATTATCTTCTGCGAAGGTTTCGGTTGGCGCGATGTTAAAAATAACTTAAAAGTCACGCCCAAAACCCTCTTTGCTATCGGTTCTTGCACCAAAGCCTTTACCACGATGGCTATGGGAATTTTAGTCGATCGAGGTCAATTAGATTGGGATAAACCCGTTAGAAATTATCTCCCTAGTTTTAAACTTTACGATTCCTACGCCAGCGAACATATCACCCCCCGCGACTTAGCTACCCATAGATCGGGTTTACCCCGTCACGATGCCATGTGGTATAGAACTAATTTCAATCGCGAAGAAATTATCAACCGCTTGCAATATCTGGAATCCACCCACGAACTGCGGACTGTTTTTCAATATAACAATTTAATGTACATGGCGGCGGGTTACTTAGTCGGTAAAATTGCCGGTTGTACTTGGGAAGAATTTGTCCAACGGGAAATTTTGCATCCAATAGGAATGGCAAACAGCAATTTTTCTGTAGAAGCATCCCAAAAAACTGATGATTTTGCTTGTCCCTACATAAATAAAGATGATGAACTCAAAGAAATTCCGTTTCTCAACATTGACGTTGTTGGCCCTGCTGGCTCTATAAATTCCAACATTACTGATATGGCGCAGTGGCTGTTAATGCATCTAAACGGGGGCAAGGTTGGGGATAAACAAATTATTTCACCCAGCAATATAACCCAGATGTATACGCCACAGATTGTCACCCCGAATTCGCAGTCAGAGCGCGAAGTTTTGAATCCTAGTTATGGTTTGGGATGGGCTATCTATGCTTATAGAGGGTACAAAATTGTGCAACATGGAGGGGGTATTGATGGATTTTCTGCATTGACAACCTTGCTGCCTCAAGACAATATAGGGGTTGTGGTTTTGACGAATTTAAACGCGAGTCCACTGCATTCTATTGTGACTTATTATGTATGCGATCGCTTGCTAAATTTAGAACCAGTTTCTTGGAACGAGCGGATCAAAGAAGGAGTAGCTAAGGGCAAAGAATCTACAACCAAAGCCAAAGAAAAAATCGCAGCCGAACGCCAACTTGGAACTCAACCCTCCCATGGTTTAGAAGATTATAAAGGCAATTACGAACATCCCGCCTATGGCATGATTTCAGTTGAACTCAAAGAGGATAATTTAACCACAACTTATAATTCAATTGTCTCTCAACTCCAGCACTATCATTACGATACTTTTACATCTGAATCGGAACTGGCAGAAATGCTTGATATGCCGCCGGATTTGATATCTTTCGTTACGGATAAAAAAGGCAATATTAGTAGCCTATACGTGCCGATGGAACCGGCTTTGAAAGATGCTGTATTTACTCGGATGCCTGAAACAGGAATGACCGACGTAAGCTTTATATAAAAATTCGTAGGTGAATATGAACTGGCGGGAAAAACTATCACAATATCTTTAAGAAGTGAGGGATTAATTGCCTCAATAACTGGTCAACCAGATTAGGAATTAGTTGCTTACAAAAACAGCGAATTTAATCTAAAGGGTGGCTCAGGATTTAGTATTAAATTCACCCAAAATGCGGCGGGAGATGTGACTGAAGCTGCGATAAATCAGCCTGGTGTATTCGTTGCAATTAAGAAAGCATAAAGGCATGGTTGCTAGCTGCGGTTGTGTATATTTCGTACTGTAGGGGCGGGTTTTACAAGGAATATTCCGGATTTGTTTGTAGATCTCTTTCCTTGCTCAACTATTTTTAACAGAAACCCGGAATATTCGACGAGAAATCTGGTTATAGCGGGAAAGCGACTTGATAGAATACACTTTATTTTGTCATCAGTTAATGCCCGCGTAGGATGGCTCGCGTTTGTATAGCGGCAGCAAAAA
>DNGG01000257.1:3088-6705 GCA_003486675.1 Cyanobacteria bacterium UBA11372 | reverse complement strand
AGCGGCAGCAAAAATGGCAGCCGCTATTGCATTCAAAGCCCCAAGGGCTGTATTCCACTAAGTCGCTTTCCTACTATAAACCCGCCCCGCCTGACGCTACCGATGCTACCGGATTTGATATAAGTTACAGCGGATTGCAAGTGGATGAGGGAAAGCGTTATCGCTTGGTTTGTCAAGCGCGCTGCCATTTTTGCTGCCTGCACACTGCTGCAAGCCGCTATAATAGTTAGAGCGATCGCTACATCAAAACAAATCCGATTAAATCCCAGTCAAAACTCCAAAAACCTCGTCTGAAGCATTATCAAAAATAGCGCCGCGTTGCTTCAAATCCTGCTTTACTTCTTCAGAAAGCCCTAAGTTATTTTTAAATCGAGCATTCTTTACATTAGCGCGGCTCAAATTGGTATTTTTTACACTAGCACCGCATAAGTTAGCACCGTTCAAATTGGCGCTAGCTAGATCGGCATTATTCAAATTAGCATCGCTGAGGTTGGCATTGTACAAATTAGCACCATTCAAGTTGGCACCGCGCAGATCGGCATCGTTCAATTTGACACCTTTAAGGTAAGCAACACTGAGGTTAGCATTCCGCAGATCGGCATTGGTGAGGTTTGCACTACCCAAATCGGCAATTCTCAGGTTGGCATATCTTAAGTCGGCATTGCTCAAATCAGCACCGCTGAGGTTAGCAACAGTCAAATCTACATGCCTGAGATTGGCATTGCTGAGATTAACTTCCCTCAAGTTTGCACCTGCAAAATCTTTAGTTTTTTTCAACAGTTCTTGAGGGTTTTCGATTTTCTTTTTTTTGCTTTTTGCAGCCAATGCTATAGCCAGTGCCAAGGTAAATCCTGCAACCCAAGCCGGTGGATTACCTCCAGTCAACAGCAGCATTATCAGAGAAAGTGAACTGACTTTAGCTGTTGGCTTAACTAGCAAACCAAATCTATTCTTGGTTGGCTCAAAACTACTAATTTGCTCCCAATTAATCAGATTCATTTTTAATACCTCCTCTGCGATTCCTCAAATTACTTAATTTTAGAGATACACCCAATCAACCAGATGATTCACAGCAGAAAGGTAGATGCTATTTTGCTCAAACTGGCATAGTTTGTTTGATGCTTTCTTGAATATAATTACCAAGAATTTTAGCAACTATGTCTAATAGTTTCAGGCAAAATTTACCCGCTATTTTGATTAAAATTACAAATCCAATCGCGCCCAAATTGTTAATTTTTTTTAATCGGTAGATGGTGAAAATTTTTGGTGAAATTACTGAGTTAACAACCTCTGTTTTCTCTGGGTGCGGTCGTAATGGTAGATACTAAGAATATCCTGCAATAGACCTCCTTGTTTTCCCGGTCACATTTAACATTAACTTGTTTTAACCACACCCGTTTTCTTTTGGGGTTATTGGTGCTTCTAAGCATACTCTGAAATTTCCGAAAAGTTTAACTGTAAAAACACTGAATAAATGTTAAATTTATATAAAATAACGATATATTTTTTAGGTGGTAAATTAATAGGTTTTAAGCGATCGCATTCCCATGGCGTAGATTTACTCAAAATAATTGTAAAAACATTTTAAAGCATCAGTAGATTTTCTGAGATTAAATATTAGCAATAATGCTACGAATAAAAAAAAGTGAATAGCGATCGCGGTTCAATAGAACAAGGAATGAAGAGGGAGAAAGGGGAAGAAATTTCCCATTTTTCCCTTCTTCAAGCCAGCAAAAGCCTTACAAATCCTCAAAAATCGCTCCCCGTTGGCTCAAGTTCTCTTTTAGCTCTTGAGAAAGTCCAGGGTTGTTACCAAATTGCGCTGACTTCACCTTTGCACCGCTCAAATTAGCGTTACTCAGATTAGTATCGCGCAGATTCGCCCCGCACAGATCGGCACCGCCCAAATTGGCTAGCGCCAAACTAGCACGGTGCAAGTCTGTGTAGCTCAAATTGGCATTTTCCAAATAAGCACCGCTCAAATCTGCACCGCTCAAGTTCGCACCGCTCAAGTTAGCTTCGCTCAAATCTGCATCAGTTAAATCTGTACCCCGAAGATTGCTACGGTAAAGATTAGCACCGCTCAAATCAACCTTGCTTAAATTAGCTCCCAGCAAGTTACCGCCAGCAAAATCGATCATCACATCGAGTTCGGCAATTTTCGCTAGTTCCAGAAAATCGTTAGTTTTAGCTTCGCTAATCTGGTGAATTAGATCTTGAAATTGTTCCAAGTTGGGGGAATTTTCCACTGAACTAAAACGGGGAAAACACTCGTAGCATAACTGTGCCTGACTGAGATAAGGCTGGAATTTAGCCGAAGTGAGCCAAACAACCAGTTTTCTTTCGATTACTGCCAGTTTATTCGGGCTAATATCGTGTCGCCATAATCCTTCAGCATCCCTTACAGACACATCTGGCGGCGAAACCTTAAAATTGCCTTCAAATCTACAGGATCTATCCGACAGCTTCACCCTTCCCAATTTCGCTTGATTCAGTAAACCTTTCAAAATTGGTTCGCCTGGATTCGCTTGAAAAACCCAAACCGTATTTTCGTTTAAATCCTTTGTCCTTACCTGAGAAAAAGCATCGTTGAAGACACCAGATGCTAAAGAAAATTCCCCACCTTCTTGCTTTAGTTCTAATTCGCCACCTGTTAGCCCAAACTTAATACGACCACCCAGGAAAGATTCCCACTGTTCGTTAAATTCTAAGGTCAAGTACAGGTCAAGTTCATGGGTATCAGTTGACGGCGATTGAAGTGGAATTGCTTCTAATTTCATCGACAGGCAGTTGGGGTATTTGTTTTGAGATTCTAGCAGCGGCATAGTAAATCAACCTCGAAGAAGTTCAAGGGTTGCAAAAAAAATAGGTACATACACACGACGAGGTGAGAAACCGGGTTTCGACCTAGTGTAGGGGCGGGTAAAAATTGCATATCTCGTGGAATATTCCGGGTTTCTGTTAAAAATAGTTGAGCAAGGAAAGAGATCTACAAAGAAACCCGATTTCTTTCCTTGTAAAACCCGCCCCGAATTTCCTTGTTCGATGATTTTTCATAGAAACCCAGTTTCTTTGTGTAAGCTCTGACAATTCAACGCTACCACGAGGGTGCGATCGCTCGCTCGGCGATCGCGTCAAAAATTAAAGGGCGTTGCTTGCACATAACAACGCCCGAAAAAAAATTCCCACTCTATAAAAAATTGTTAAATTATTCAGCCGATTCGAGGATTTATGCGACAAAAATTGCTTCCCTCTAGCCCCTTCATTCTCAGCGTCTAACTTAAAGCAGCATTACTGCGGTCATAGCTTGCCCGGAAACTGGGTTCTGGCTTGCCTTGCGTATGAGTCCAGTACTGATCGTCAACAGACAAGTGAAATTCAGCCGCCGCACGCCCCAGCATTGCTTGCTGTCGATTCTTAATCCAGTGATGGTGACGCATCATCAGAGCGCGAGCTTGATCTTGAGTAGACATAATGCTTTTCTCCTTCTTCCTGATTCCCTTGTTGACCTTCTAATAATTAAGATACCAGAAAAATCTGTAGCATAAGCTACCATTTTAATAATTTAATAAAAATTTACGTCCCGCCTCTCGCGTTCCCAGGCTCCGGGGAACTCC
>DNGG01000257.1:1900-2783 GCA_003486675.1 Cyanobacteria bacterium UBA11372 | reverse complement strand
AACTCCTCTGGTTCCCAGGCTCCAGCCTGGGAACGAATAATTAGAGGCTCCAGCCTCGGTGCAGTTGGTGACTGACATTAAGCGATCGCTGCGGGTTGCGCGATCGCTTGCGCGGCGCGGATGCGCGCCTGCGATCGCTCCAAGAATCGCACATACACTTGACCGCTAGATTGTTTTCCAGTTACGATCAAAACAAGTTATCGCATCCGAATTATGTTTTCCAAGCAGCCATCTCCACATCACCTAACTAGCCTTCTGCTGGGGCTGGGGCTGCTGCTGCGCCTTGGGCGCAAATAATTTTTTCACCATTTCAATCAAGTTTTTTGGGTTACAGAAACCGGGTTTCTCACAAGAAATCTGAAGCTATTGGGATCTTGCACCAGTAGTCAGCCCTTGCGGAGCCTCTAGCAAGTAGTCAGCCCTTGCGGAGCCTCTAGCAACTCGTTCCCAGGTTGAACCTGGGAACGAGATCTTAGCAAATCGTTCCCAGGTTGAACCTGGGAACGAGATCTTGGAGCTTCTACCTTTCTTGGTACAAGATGCGAACATTAGCAATTAGCAATTAGCAATTAGCAATTGGAGAATCTTATGCGACTGCATCAAACACTTGGGATGTTGCTGCGACTGTTTTTGGGTTGTCAGACTTGGTTTTCTTGGCAATCTGACAGCCCTATTTTCGCCACAATTTCTCACAAATATCGAACAAAAAGGAAGAAGCGATCGTGTTGAACAATCCTGCGACAAAATATCGCCCATTTGCCCAGATTAACTTGCCTAACCGCACCTGGCCTGGTAAAACAATAACTCATCCACCGATTTGGTTAAGTACCGATTTGCGAGACGGTAACCAAGCTTTAATCGAACCGATGAACGTCGAACGCAA
>DNGG01000257.1:0-1697 GCA_003486675.1 Cyanobacteria bacterium UBA11372 | reverse complement strand
GAACCGATGAACGTCGAACGCAAGTTGCGTTTGTTCCAGATGTTAGTCGATATTGGTTTCAAAGAAATCGAAGTTGCTTTTCCTGCCGCTTCACAAACTGAATTTGATTTTGTCCGCTATCTGATCGAACATCAATTAATCCCCGATGACGTAACGATTCAGGTATTGACGCAAGCGCGAGAATCATTAATTCGCCGCACGTTTGCATCTTTGCAAGGTGCGAAGCGAGCCATTGTACATTTGTATAACGCCACGTCTCCGGTATTTCGCCAAACAGTGTTTAATTTGGATCGACAGGGAACAATAGATCTTGCAGTTTCAGCGGCAAAACTATTCGTAGAACTTGCCGCATCACAGAGTGATACTGAATGGTATTTCCAATATTCACCCGAAACATTTACCGCGACAGAACTCGACTTTGCCAAAGAGATTTGCGATGCAGTTCTAGATATTTGGCAACCAACGCCAGAACATAAAGCAATTATCAACCTTCCCGCGACGGTTGAAGTTGCGACTCCGAATATTTTCGCCGATCAAGTTGAGTGGATGCACCGCAATTTAGCACGACGAGAAGGGGTAATTTTAAGCGTACATCCCCACAACGATCGCGGCTGTGCAGTTGCAGCAGCAGAACTCGGTCAAATGGCAGGTGCAGATCGAGTCGAGGGCTGTTTGTTCGGTAACGGCGAACGCACGGGGAATGTGGATTTGGTGACGTTAGCTTTGAATCTTTACACCCAAGGCATCCATCCAGGGTTAGATTTTTCTAACGTTAACCAAGTCGCAAGAACGATCGAAGATTGCACGCAATTACCGATTCATCCTCGCCATCCTTATGTGGGAGATTTGGTATTTACGGCGTTTTCAGGTTCGCATCAAGATGCGATTAAAAAAGGCTTGGCGGTACAGAAACCGGATGCAATTTGGCAAGTGCCTTATTTACCGATCGATCCGGTGGATGTGGGACGAAGTTATGAATCAATTGTGCGCGTTAACAGTCAATCGGGGAAAGGCGGCATCGCCTTTTTGTTGGAACGAGATTACAATTTAATCTTGCCGCGTCGATTGCAAATTGAATTTAGCCAGATCGTACAGCGGGAAATGGATGCGCGCGGTCAAGAAATGTCCTCATCTGACCTTTGGGAATTATTTGAGCGGGAATATTTGCAAGCTTGTTCGCCGTGGAAGTACGTTGCTCACGATTTATTTGAAGAAGGAGAGGCGATTTCGGCGACGTTGCAAATCGATGGGAAAACTGTCAATATTAGCGGAAGGGGAAATGGCCCGATCGATGCGTTTTTGAATGCGTTGAATTTGGATTTGCGGTTGCATAATTATGAGGAAAGAGCGCTTTCTGGGGGGAGCGATGCGCGGGCGATCGCATACGTAGAAATTGCTACCGATCTCATCGGCGGAACTCTGCACGGCGTAGGCGTTCACTCGAATATTGTAGCCGCGTCGTTGTTAGCAATTCTCAGTGGGGTTAATCGAGCATTGCAGCAAAAAATGTAGCTATATGTAGGGTGCGTTAGCGATAGCGTAACGCACCATGACACGATATTAAATCAATCAGAAACCGGGTTTTTAGCCCCCAGGCTAAAGCCTGGGGCTACACAAACGAAGCCTGCCCTCCCAGGCTGAAATTCTTACAGGCTGCGGAGGCGGGCTAAAAACCCGGTTTGTTGTAACCCGCGCCA
>DNGG01000493.1:3458-15026 GCA_003486675.1 Cyanobacteria bacterium UBA11372 | reverse complement strand
CGCCTGGTTAAGTGGCGCACGTCGTCGGCGTACCTGACGAATCCATATTTAGGCGCTCTGGGTGAAAAGTTTTTCCCTTGCCTTTTCTTGAATTGGCTTAGGAATCGTTCAATTCCATCCAGTGCTATGTTAGCTAAGAGGGGTGAAATAATCCCCCCCTGGGGTGTTCCGCTTTCCGTTTCATAGAATATTTTGGCTTCTACATAACCTGCTTTCAGCCACTGTTTAATCAACTCTCTACCTGGTATTTCTCCAATTGCTTTGAGTATGAAGTCGTGGCAGATGTTATCGAATGCGCCCTTGATATCTGCGTCTAATACCCATCTGTCATTGCCTTGTTTATTAAGGCGTGACCAAATGTGTTCTATGGCATCGTGACAGCTTCTACCAGGTCTGAAACCGTAGCTGCTGCCCTCCATTTGGGCTTCCCAGCTAGGCTCCAGTGCATTCAGTACTACTGCTTGTGCTATGCGGTTTTTGACTGTTGGAATCCCTAGTGGTCTTTGCTTTCCGTTAGCCTTTGGAATGTATATCCTTCTGGCAGGGTGGGCTTTCCACAGGGAGAGTTCCTTCATTTCTTTACTGATTTTCACCCTTTCTGCCGGGGTGGTTGCCGTCTGACCGTCGATGCCAGCCGTCCCTTTTCCCTGGTTTACTTGGGTTACTCTTCGCACAGACAATAGTAGGTTGGAGTAGCTTCTAATCATCAGCTTCATCAGGCTGCGAACCTTATTCCACTGACCGTTCTGGGTTGCTCGATCAATTCTCTGTCTCAGGTTTCTAATCCGTTTGTTAACGAGTTTCCAGTTGATGGATTCCCATTTTTCTAACGGTTCCTTCGCTCCGATGTCATCACTGACCCTATCTTTCACGTTGGTTCAATTCCATTACTTCGATTTATCGTTGAAGACCCGCCAGAAGTCTGCCATCTTTCAATGTGGGGCAAATTTTGAACCCCTATTTAAGGCATTACCCTTAACTTTCGCTTTTTCTGGCATCCCTTACCCCCTCGGTAATTCCGTCTCCCTTGCGGTTGACCTACTTGAGTTATCGACCTTTTGCTCAAGAACTGGTGGGGTTTACCTTGTTTCGCGTGTACCACTTGCGGTTAGTTTGGGTTCCATCTATACTCCGGCAGGGGTTTTGCTCATTCATCGTTAACATCAGAAGTTTAACGACCTACCTGCTCACCTTTTGGTTAGGCGTGTCAACTCGTTTCGCCTATTCCAGTTCACGGAGCTTGCGATGGTTCACTTTCGTTAACCCTTGCTAGCCTTTCCCTTGCAGAATATATCAACTGAGTTGTCCATATTTTCTGCTTTTGTGCCTTGCATTCCTTTGGATTTCATTACTTACTTTCAAAGTAGGCGGGGTACTTGACCCTTTTACATGGGAATAGAGAGAATGAGTCCTCTAGAGGAAATATTTCCTCGGTGGATAGCGCTGATGCGCCTACACACGACTTTCACGTCGCACTCTGATGAATTGAGCTGTACGAATGGCATCATCAAGCTCGAGGTATTGCTGCTTAGTTCCGTTTAGTAGTTTGGCTTCTCTGACTATCATTCTTTCTTTTTCTCACAAAAGATACTGGATAAAAATAAGATTTGTTAAAAAGCCGTCCTCGAAGGACGGGGCTTTAAACCCAAATTTTTGGTAATGCCGCGATCGACGGCGGCATGAAGAAGAGCGGTCATCTCCTGCGTGTCTTTGGGCGGACCATAGGAAAAGCTCATTCCCATGCAGCCCAGCCCGATCGCTGAGACTTCTAAATTACTATTTCCAAGTTTGCGTTTTTGCATTGTTTTTCTCCTTTGATGTGGAATTGATAGTGTTCGCCGTCGATCGATCCCGTCGTTGTCAATCACCTTCGCTGCGATCGCTACTCACCGTGGGGACATCGATGCGGGATGGGGCGGTCTTATGACCCCGGCGAGGCCACAGATAGAAGAGATTGAGGAGGATGAAGAGCATTACTGCCAGCCAGGGGAAGACTAGCGCAATTAGGGTGGCGATCGCGTAAACGGTCGGTCCGACGAGGAACCGCCTGCCGATCTGCCGTGCCTCTTTCGCCGTGAGGTGGGTGCCGAGCAGCCGATGCCCGCGAGCCGCATACCGCCACATGGCGTTGACGAAGATACCGATGACGGTCAGGATTCCACCGTAGAATGCGGCGGCAACTGGCTCGTCTGTTCCTCGATGGAAGGCTTCGGCAAGCACGGCGGTTGGGAACGGCAGGAATGCGATCGGCATCAGGTGGAGGACGTTCAGCAGCAATAGCGTTCCGTCAACGCGGACGATGTGTTTGAACATCGCGTGGTGGTTGATCCAGATTGCGCCGATCACCAGGAAGCTCACCACGTAGGCAAGGTAAGACGACCAGAGATGGAGGAGTTCCGCTCCGAGTGCCGTGTCGGGTGGTGGCACTTTGATTTCGAGGACTAGCAGGGTAATTGCGATCGCGAAGATGCCGTCGCTGAATGCTTCCAAACGGTTGGTATCCACGCTCACCTCCTTTGCGAGCAGTCGTTGCTGCGGTCAACGTTGCGCTTCTGCATGATGACTGCCGAGCCAACTTGAGTGACTCGACCGACGATTTCATGACCGGGAACGATCGGGTAAATCGCAGGCGTGGCACTCCACTCGTTTCGTACCATGTGGAGGTCGGAATGGCAGATACCGCAGAAGAGGATTTCGATCTGAACGTCGTTTTCTGTCAGATCGCGCCGCTCGATCGAGTCGGCAGTGAGCGGTGCAGTCGCACTGGCAGCAGAATAAGCTTTTGCGTTGTACATAGGACTTGCTGAATAAGTCTGCGATCGCAACAGGAGGATCAATGACTAATTCAAAGCGGTCGCGAACATAAGTTGATAATGCTTTAGCTGCCAATACCTATAATTAAAGCTGATCGCTGAGCGGTGAAAAGGATTTGTTTTGAGTTCTTGACACAAAAAAGCACAAAAAACCCGTCGGATCCAGGTGGAAAGATTCATCACTAAAAAAGTAATTGCAATGGCAGTTTCAGAAGTATGAGAAAGTTTTGTCATCACCCGATTAAGGCTAAATCTTCGTTTAGCTTGTCCGAACTTTCCCTCAATCGAATTGCGAATTTTCTCATCAATTGTAGCCTGCTTCTTTTGTGCAGCACTCACATGAGCAGGCGGTCTTCCTAACGGGGGGCCACTGAGTCTAATTCCTCTCTCTTTGCACCAAGCTCGGTTCTCTCTGGTACGATAAATGCGGTCAACATGAACCGATTCAGGATAGTATCCTGTCAAGTTATAATAAGCTTCTATTTGAGATTTTAAATCTCCATATTCATTAAAGTTATCCCAACTAATCCGATCTAAAAATACGTATCCTTCATAGCAACTGACCGAGAGCTTCGCCCCAAACTCTACGGGAATTCCTGCTTTTCCACGCACTATGGGACGAATATGAGGTTGGCTTAAACTGACGATCCTGTCTGAAATACTTTGTTTATTATGTTCAGCTAGCCATGATTGTTGACGATACAATTCTGTCACCACTAGCAACATTTTATGTTGTTTTTTATTTAAGCTCTCTAGAGTCGCACCTAACTCGACTAACCTGAAGATGTGAGATAAGTTTCTTTTGATATACTGAAGTTTTTTTTTAACTGCTTTTCGTTTTTGGTTTCGCGATGGTCGTCTGGCGCGTGCAACTTTTAAGTATTCTTTTCTTGCTATCTTCCGGTAGGTTCTTGGTTTGGTTATCACTCTCTCTTGCACGGTTTTATAGAGAGTATCTATGATTTTTTCCGTCTGTTGTCGGGCTTGGTTTAACAGCCCTAAGTCGGTCGGATAGCTAATGTCTGCTGGCGCACAGGTGGCGTCAAGGATTAATTGGCCTCGATTGGTTGGCTGATTGTTTTCTACATTATCTTTTTTTTTTCAGATGAAGAGTCGTTGGCGTCCCCGATTCTCCTGACTATTTCCAGGTTGATTTTATTGACTATATCAGCTTTGATTCTAGTTCTAAAATGAACTAATAGCGATGGGTCAAATGGTACTTTATTACTAGAGGATTTCTCGCCGATAAAGTACTGTAAGTAAGGGTTTTCCCGGAGCTGTTCTACTGTTTCTAAGAAAGCTGATAGAGAGTTTTTCTTTAATGATTAATGCACCCAATGCCATCCGAAACGATTTGGCTGGTGCCCCCATCTCTGTGGCGAAATTTTCGGCATATTCTTGTTCAAATTCTGACCAAGGGATTAGTTGGGCCATCATTACCCAACGGTTATCTTCTGCCAGCTTGCCGCCAAACGGCAGTTCAAATTCTGACGCTGTCGTTGTCTGTAACCCAGTTTTTCGGTACATGGTCGCCGACGTTGCTACAAGGGTTTTGAGCTATTTTAGCCCATATCCTTGCACTTTCTTGGCACATCCAAAGGTCAACTGGGTTCTGATACCGGCTCCCTGACGCTTATTTTCCTCCACCTGCGATCGCTGGTGAGAGCGATCGCTCAGAAATTCAGCAAGCCCTACATAGATTAATGCTCCTCTGGTTGATGCTCGTGTATGCAAAGGGTGTTGTTGCCGATCGTTTCTTCTCAATCGGTGCTAGATTCTTGGGAACCTATCTCCCAGACTTTGAATTCTTATAGGTGGTACATTACGCTCGGGCAAAGCTTCTACGGATAGCGATCGCAAATCATAGCTGTTGTCTGATGGTGATTAATCCATCCTCTGGATTAGATTAAGTCAGGTTCTTTAGGGGCGCACTATGACTTCGAGCGCACTGGGCCTAACCACCAGCACTATCCTTACCAAGGCTGTGTGGTTGGGCCAATCGTAAATTCGTTCACGTTTGTGTCTTCTGGCTGGTCAATCGCAAACGCCACAACATTAGCGACTCGATCGGGTGAGATGCCATATTGCTGATACAACGCTGTCATTTTTTCAGCCACCTCTTGGTTGGTAATCTGACCTAACAACTCAGTGTTAATTGCAGCAGGATAAATTGTTGCAGTCCGAATGTTAGTCCCCTCAAGAGCCGACTCCATGCGGAGAACTTCCATAAAATCGCGCACGAACCATTTCGTCCCACCATACACCGCACCCCCTGGATAAGCTTTCAATCCAGCCACCGATGAAGTGGCGATAACATGCCCAGACTTTTGGTTAATAAACATTGGCAATACAGCAGCGATACCATTGAGGACACCCTTGATATTGATATCAACTGTTCGATTCCATTCATCAGTTTTCAATGCAGAAAGTGGAGAATTTGGCATGATGCCAGCGTTCAAGAAAATAACATCAACGCCTCCAAATGTCTCCTGGGCAAGCTTGACGATCGCAGCGTTATCCGATGGGTTAACCACATCCATCACTTGATAGGCTGCTTGTCCGCCCGCGCTTTGAATTGCATCAACCAGTTGTCTCAATTTGTCTTCGCGTCGTGCGCCCAATACGACTTTAGCGCCTTTGCTTGCCAGCAATTTCGCAGTTGCTTCACCAATCCCAGATGATGCGCCGGTAATAATCACAACTTTATCTTTAATCATCTGATTCCTCTTTTTGTTGAGTAACGACTGAGTTCCGCTTTCTTCGGACTTGCCAATCAGTGGCTTAAAACCTGATTCAATACTTCAGCAGCATTATCGGCTTCAGGCTTGCCGACTTTAGACTTGAGAACGGATACGAGACTGTTCAACTGTGCCTCGGTCAGTCCAGTATTCATGCCATCCTGCAAAAATTTCTGGGTTTCAATTTGCTGGTTGAAGGGATGGGTTTCGATCTGATTGACCGCAGGAATCACTTCGTTATGAATTATCAGATCCATTAACCGATCGGGTGCGAAATTGCTGACACCGATCGCTCTAATTCTGCCTTCTTGATACAATTCTTCCATCGCTCGCCAGGAACCGTAGACATCTCCAAAGGGTTGATGAATTAGATAGAGATCCAGATAATCCAATTGCAGTTTCTTGAGCGATCGTTCAAAAGCCTTTTTAGCACTCTCGTAACCAGCATCCTGAATCCAAAGCTTTGTGGTAACAAAGATCTCTTCCCTGGCGACACCACTTCTTGCAATGGCTTTGCCAACAGCTTCTTCGTTTCCATAAGCAGCGGCGGTATCGATCGAACGATAGCCAACCCGGATTGCTTCAGATACACTTCTTTCACACTCTTCGGCATCAGGAACCTGATAGACACCGAACCCTAAAATGGGCATTTCAACACCATTGTTCAGTACAACCTTTTGCATTGTTTTTCTCCAAGTGTTTTTGATGGGGGAACTTTATATACCTATAAGTCCTGACAAATTCATTGCTGGTATTGGTCGTCGCTGACCTGTTCCATCCAGTCCACATTCTTGCCGTCAAGCTGTTCCTGAAGGGCGATGTGCGTCATCGCGGTCGTGGCTGTAGCGCCGTGCCAGTGTTTCACTCCCGGCGGAATTTGCACCACATCACCGGGTCTGATTTCCAGCAATGGGTCTGCCCCATTGCTGGACATATCCAGATCCAGCCGTCACAATCAGCGTCTGCCCCAACGGATGGGTATGCCATGCAGTCCGCGCACTAGGCTCGAACGTCACACTACCGCCAGCCATGCGGGATGGATCGGGTGCTGAGAACAAAGGGTCGATGCGGACGGAACCTGTAAAGTTTTCGGCTGGTCCTTTTGTGGAGGGCTGCGAACCGTTTCGCCTCACCTCTACGATTGGTGCATTATTGCTCGATGGGGCTTGTGCTTGTTCTACAGGAGAGAAACCTGAAGCAAGCAGAGAAGATGACGCGATCGCGATCGCAAGCAGTTTCATTTCTATCTCCTTTGAGGTTTTCTACTCAATTCGCTCGATTGTCACTTTTACAGAGCCAGGTACATTCAATGCCTCGATTCCACCATCTATTTTTCCGAGAATAACGAGTCCGTTTGAGTATCCAAAATCTCGATAATAGATCGCCAAATTTCCCCAGGGAGCGTAATAAGCAATATCTCCAACAGCAGGATCGCTGCCTGGGGGTGCATCTTCTGTCGATAATCTTTTTGGCAGATTACTGATTTTTTCGGTTCTCGCGTAATCTTCTAACGTCAGCGTTAATGGCAGCAGGGAAACAAAATCCCGCGTCGTTTTGCTGTCGTTCAAAGTGGCTGTAACAACTTGGTCTCCGACCTTGATGTCGATCTTCATACTGTTTGCCTGCTGGGTTGATATTTCAGTCGGCATTTTCGATGCGGCACTGCTAGGCATCCTGTTGTCAGCACGGCAGGCTGAGTAACTCAGGGACATCGCTAGAGCGAGAACCCAAATCAGCATTCTCTTCTGGCAGTTTTTCCCTTTAGTGGAGAACCTTCTCAAAAACATTAGGATCTTCCTTCATACTGCTCGTCGCTAACTTGTTCCATCCAATTCACAGCCTTGCCATCGATTGCTTCCTGTTCTTTTGATATCCATTGTCTGAATTCCTTCACTTGATGCCTTTTGGGTTGCTGTCCCAAGAGTAGAAATTGAACACCGATCGCTTTCTCTATCGGTAGAGATGGGATTTTTTGAAGCAGCAAGGTTAGTCTTGATGCCAGATGGGTTGTCACTGGGCGAATCGGTTGCCCAATCGAAACAGAGTCTTCTCTTGCATAAAACTCCAGAATGCTTACAAAATGCTGGAATCGTTTTCTTTCTTTAGCTTCATTCTAGGAATTCTCAAGGGCAAGCCATAGAACGATCGTCTAAGATTGTTGTACGATTCTGCAAAGTTAGACATGAATGCTGCAAAAATAAGTGAAACATTTGATCGGAATTTATTCAAAACCTCACAGGTAAAACGAGAGGCAGACCGAGCGCAAGCCAACCGAGACGAACTGGCCCAGCGGATTGCACAGGCGATTCCCACGGATGGAACGATCGAACCGCTGAAAGGATTGCACTTCAACCGCTCCTGTACACCTTCGGAATGCAATCATAGTGTCTCTATTCCTGCCTTTTGTGCGATCGCTCAAGGCAGTAAAGCAGTTTTGCTGGGTAGCGATCGCTATCAGTACGACCCGATGCATTATCTGCTGGCAACCGTCGAACTGCCGATCGTCAGCCAAATTCTGGAAGCGTCCCAGGCGCAACCGTTCCTCAGCCTGCGCCTCGATCTCGACCCTACCCTCGTTGGCTCAGTCATGGTTGAGGCAGGGCATCCTTCATCGCGCAGCCGTGCTGAGGTGAAAGCGATCGATGTGAGTCCGTTGGATGCAAATCTGCTGGACGCTGTAGTGCGGCTCGTTAGGCTTCTAGATTCTCCTGCTGAAGCTCATGTTCTCGCACCGCTGATCAAGCGGGAAATCATTTACCGGCTCCTGATCGGAGATCAAGGGGATCGGCTCCGTCAGATTGCCGTTCTGGGTGGCTACACACATCACATTGCCAGAGCTGTCGATCGACTGCGGAAAGAGTTCAATCAACCGCTTCGGATTGAAAGTATCGCGAGAGATCTTGGCATGAGCGTCTCAGGCTTCCACCATCATTTCAAGTCGGTCACTGCCATGAGTCCGTTGCAGTTCCAGAAGCAACTGCGGCTCCAGGAGGCTCGTCGGCTGATGCTGGGGGAAAACCTTGACGCTACCAGTGCTGCCTACCGTGTGGGTTATGATGATGCCTCGCACTTCAACCGGGAGTACAAGCGGCTCTTTGGTGCGCCGCCGATGCGCGATGTAGAGCGGCTGCGAGAAGCTGCTAGAGCGCCAGTCCAGTAAAAGAAGTTGACAAAAAGCGCAGTTGATGGTTGGCTAGAAAAATTGTCTGGCACGGGCGCGATCGCACAAAGTCCTTCAACTTAATGCTGTAGAGAGACGAAAGTTCCAGAACTGCCCACTAAAACAGATCAAATCGTCCGCCCATTTGAAGCATCTGAATTTTTTCCTGTTGCAGGTATGGGATGCTCTTAACCTGGGCTGCTTTCCAAGCAGAGGAGATTTGTTGTGAGATCTCGAATTAAGCGATCGCTGTTTTGCGATCGCGCGCTCGTTCTGCGCTTGTCGATCATCGCCCTTGTCGGTTCAGTCTTGCTGTTAATCTCTCAGGCAAGATTGTTTCAGACTTCTGCAATTGCACAAGTCCCAATGCAATCGATGCCATCTAATCCCTGTAGTGCTTTGGTGCAAAGAGATTTTGCCTCCCTTCCCGATGCCCCCACCGCACTTTTTTCGGCTCAAGTGGTTCCTGCTACGGCTCAAACACCCCAATACTGTGAGGTGAAAGGATACGTTACACCGCAGATTCAGTTTGAGGTGCGACTGCCCACTCAGAATTGGAATCGTCGCTATCTTCAGGTTGGTTGCGGCGGGTATTGCGGCAGTTTGAGAGCTTCACCAGAAAGTATCGCTGCACTTAATCAAAACTTTGCAGTGGCTTTTGACAACACGGGACACGTTGGCGGCGGCATCGGCGCAGCAAGCGCACTCTGGGGACTGGATCAACCTCAGCTACGGATTGATTTTGGCTATCGCTCAGAACACGTCACGGCACTCGCGGCAAAAGCGATCGCCAGCGCATTCTATGGAGAAAGTCCGAGTTACTCTTACTTCCAGGGCTGTTCCAATGGAGGACGACAAGCCTTGATGGAAGCACAGCGATACCCCAGCGACTTTAACGGCATTATTGCGGGCGCACCTGCTGCAATCCAAGCACCATTGAATGGGGAATACGAAACGTGGAATGCGCGAGCGAATCTTGACTCGCAGGGGAATCCGATTCTGCCTTCCGATAAACTGCCGCTAATTCATTCCTCTGCACTTGCAGATTGTGACGGCAAGGATGGGTTAGTTGATGGACAGATCGCAGATCCAAGAGTTTGTACTTTCAAGCCCCAATCGCTCCGTTGTGCTGGCGATCGCGATCGAGCAGATTGTTTAACAGCGGCTCAGATTGCAGTGGTTAATAAACTATATGGCGGTGTCGTAGATTCTCAAGGAAAATTGCTCTATCCAGGCAGTCAAACGATTGGATCGGAACTTGCGTGGGCAGGTTCGAGCATCGGCACAAATGGAATGCCACCCTTTGCAGCGGAGATTTCTAACAGCTATCTGAAATATCTTGCTTTTCCCAAGAGTCCGCCGCCCTCCTTCTCCTACCGAGACTGGGAATTTACGGCGGAGGGATTCGATCGATTGCGTCCTCTGGGCGAGGTGTACAATGCAACCAACCCTAACCTTGCAGCGTTTCGCTCGAGCGGTGGGAAACTGATTCTCTATCATGGGTGGGCAGATCCAGCGATTCCTCCTCACGGCACGCTCGCTTACTATCAGGCTGTTCAAGATACAATGGGCGGTCTTGCCAACGTGCAGCAGTTTGCCCGGTTGTTTATGCTGCCTGGAGTGTATCACTGTCAGGGCGGAACGGGTCCAAGCCGCGTGGATTGGCTCGCACCGCTTGTGGCATGGGTTGAACAAGGCACTCCCCCAACTAAGATCGTTGCATCCCAAACGGGTGATGATTCAGTCAGCGGTGGATTCAGCAACCCTACAGAAAGATCGACCAGCAGCAATGCAACTATTGTCAGAACAAGACCAATATTTCCTTACCCGATGCTAGCCCGGTACAGTGGCACGGGAAGCATTGATGATGCCGCAAACTTTATTGGGGTAATGCCTTCCCAAACCCCAAACGATTCTCCAGAGGAGAGGCTGCGCCAACGCATTGATTGGATCGGAAATGATTTTTTTGAACCTCAGTAATCTTAGAAGGCTTCAACATTATGGTTGAGCGATGTGTTCGGTGTTGGGAAGATAGCGATCGCCCCAATCGCGAACTGCGGGAGTTTATAGAGGAGCGATCGCGATAAACTTTTAAAGTTTTTGTTCTGTACTGAAGGCAAATCATGTCAAAGATCGCATTAATTATCGGTGCTGGCAGCGGATTGAGTGCATCCCTAGCCCGTTTGTTTGCCAAAGAAGGCTTCACCATCGCTAGAGCGGCGCGTCGAATTGATAAACTCAACGCTTTATCTGAGGAAATTGGCGCGGTAAGTTTTGCCGTTGATGCTGCTAAACCCGATGAAGTAAATCAACTCTTCAGTCAGGTTGAAGAACGGCTAGGAACGCCAACAGTTGTAATTTACAATGCAGCGTTACGAATTGCGGGGTCGCTAATCGAACTCGACCCAATCGAGGTTGCCAAAGCATTAGAAATCACCGCATACGGAGGTTTTTTGGTAGCACAAGCGGCAGCCAAACGGATGTTGAAATTAGGCGAAGGAGCAATTTTTTTTACCGGCGCTTCCGCAAGTGTTAAAGGATATCCTCGAGCGGCACCCTTTGCAATGGGTAAATTTGCCCTGCGAGGTTTAGCTCAAAGTATTGCCCGCGAACTAGCTCCTCAGAATATTCATGTAGCGCATTTTGTCATTGATGGTGCAATTCGCTCTGCAGCTCGTTTGGAATCACCCGATAAACCCGATAGTTTACTCGACCCGGATGCGATCGCTCAAACCTATCTCAACATTTTGCGCCAACCTCGAAGTGCCTGGACATGGGAAGTCGAATTAAGACCTTGGGTTGAGCCATTTTAATTGATATGATGTTCGTTGAATTGCCCATAATAAAAAAACATCAC
>DNGG01000493.1:0-3216 GCA_003486675.1 Cyanobacteria bacterium UBA11372 | reverse complement strand
GTAGGGACACGGCATCATAGATTTATCGGACAAACAGATAACGTTGTTCGTGCCGTGTCCCGGCTTATAATTATGGGTAATCGACCGGACATCATATGATTAGTTAAAAGCGATGCAAAAAGATTCTATCAAGATTACTGGTTTTCACGCACACGTGTATTTTGATACCGATACTCGCGATGCGGCTGCCCGTGTGCGGGAAGGATTGGGCGCTCAATTTGAAGTGCGGCTAGGGCGCTGGCACGACCAACCCATCGGCCCGCATCCGAAATCGATGTATCAAGTTGCCTTCTTACCGAATCAGTTGGATCGAGTCGTGCCGTGGTTAATGCTGCATCGCGAGGGATTGGATATTCTCGTTCACCCTGAGACGGGCGATGCTGTGGCAGATCATACAAAACATGCCCTATGGTTGGGAGAGAAACTAAAGTTAAATATTGAGGTTTTAAAGGCTGGTTAAAACATTGGAACTAAAGTAAATGCTTTCCTACGCTGTCCTTTTCGATCTAGACGGAACGCTGACCGATCCCAAACCTGGAATTACTCGCTGCATTCAGTATGCTCTCTCTGAACTCGGTCACCCACCACCGAATGCAGATGAATTGCATTGGTGTATTGGGCCGCCATTAAAAGGTTCTTTTTCGCAATTACTGAAGACATCAAACGATCGGGTAATCGAGCAAGCACTTTCACTTTATCGCCGTCGCTATTCGACAATTGGATTGTTTGAAAACTCTCTTTATCCTGAAATTACAGCAACATTAAAAACTATTCGCTCGGCTGGTTATAAAACCTTTGTTGCGACTTCAAAACCGCATATTTATGCCACGCGCATTCTTGAACATTTCAACATATTATCGCTATTTGATGGCGTTTACGGGAGTACAACTTTCAGCTTCTACCAGACTGAAGTACTCGGGTCATTAGTACAAAAGTACTTCAAGTTTCTCATTTCTTTTACTTTCATCTATTTCCCAGGGGTAGGTAAATACAAGCTGACTCTAGGAGTTTAGACTAACCGCGCTTGCTTGGCGCGGTTAGTCTAAACTCCAGTGGGTAGGCATTTGCCAGAAAAATAATCTTTTAAAAAAGGCATAGAGATAAAAAATAGCTTTTGTTACAGTTTAATGTTAGGATATCTTGACAATTAACTCCCTTGATGTAAGTTGAAAAATACGGGAAATCGGTAGAAATACCGTGTATAATAGCCACGAGAAAGGCAGAACTCTCTTGAAATCAGTAGTTTAGGTTCTAGAAAGCGATCGCATACGAGGTGAAATAATGGCACACGCATGTTGCGGTCCCGGTTATGCCTCCCCAGAAGCAGCGATAAAAGCAGACCGAGAAAAGCTGCTTTATACCATTGCTCTCTACACCGGAACTGGTATTGAAGCACCCGACTATCTAGCAACGGTCGATGTTGACCCCGCATCTCCCACCTACTCCCAGGTAATTCATCGCCTACCCATGCCCTACATTGGCGACGAATTGCATCATTTTGGTTGGAATGCTTGTAGTTCTTGTCACGGAGATGCCAGCAAATCCCGCCGATTTTTAGTCATTCCAGCCATACGTTCCAGTCGCATTTATATTGTGGATACGGCTGACACCAAAGCACCCAAAATTCATAAAGTGATTGAAGCGGAAGAACTTAAGGAAAAAGCCAATCTCACCGCTCCCCATACAGTTCACTGTTTGGCAAATAGTCAGGTCATGATCTCGATGTTGGGAGACAGCGAGGGAAATGGCCCTGGCGGCTTTTTACTATTAGATGAAAACTTTGATATTGCGGGTCGTTGGGAACATCAAGCCGATGCCATGAAGTTTAATTATGACTTCTGGTATCAACCGCGTCATAACATCATGGTCAGCAGCGAATGGGGCGCACCCAAAACCTTTTATCCCGGCTTCGATTTGAACGATGTTTCTGCTGGAAATTACGGTCGCCAACTGCATTTTTGGGATTGGCAAACTCACGACATCGTGCAAAGTTTTGACTTGGGAGAAGAAGGATTAATTCCTTTAGAAGTTCGCTTTCACCACAATCCCGACAGCACCCACGGATATGTAGGAGCGGCACTCAGCAGCAATATCTGGCACTGGCACAAAAATAACGGAAATTGGCAAGTTAATAAAGCCGTAGATATCCCTTCAATTGAGTTGGAAGGTTGGCCTATTCCCGTTCCTTCGTTGATTACAGATTTGCTACTTTCTTTAGATGACCGCTATCTCTACTTTTCTAATTGGCTGCACGGTGATATTCGCCAATACGATATCAGCGATCCGGCTAATCCTAAACTAACGGGTCAAGTTTGGTGCGGCGGTTTATTGGGTAAAAGCGGCGAAGTTAAAGGACATAAACTGGTCGGGGGGCCGCAAATGTTGCAACTGAGTTTAGATGGCAAGCGGCTTTATGCAACGAACTCGTTATTTAGTACTTGGGATAATCAGTTTTATCCAGAATTGGCTAAATCGGGTTCCTATATTCTGCAAATTGACTGCGATACAGAAAAGGGTGGACTTTCTATTAATCCCGACTTTTATCTTGATTTCGGTGCCGAACCGAATGGGCCATCTCGCGCTCATGAAATGCGCTATCCAGGAGGCGATTGTACTTCGGATATTTGGATTTAGTTAGGATGGTAAAACGTTATCGAATTGAATTGTTGAATCGCAATGGGTTTGCAATAGAAGTTCCCGAAAACCAGTACATTTTAGAGGCAGTTGAGCAAGCTGGGTTGCTATTACCCGTTGGCTGTCGCTATGGTGCTTGTATTACTTGCGCGGCTAAATTGATTCAGGGTGAAGTAGATCAATCGGCGGCAATTTGTCTGAAACCGGAACAGATTGCAATGGGTTATGTGTTGCTTTGCGTTGCTTATCCCCGTTCTGATTGTCAGTTTGAAGTGGGTAGAGAATGTCAGGATGCTTTGTATGTGAATCCGTTTAAAACAGAGAATCGATCCCCCCTAACCCCCCTTATTTAAGGGGGGAAATTTGCCATAGTTCCTACATTTATTTCCAGGAATTACGCAAAGTTTCTATATGTAGGGTACTCTCTTCCAGCAGAGTACGGCACCATCTACCATTTAGTGTCTTTGTGTAATACAAAATCTGCTTCCATAACGCCTCTTATATGATGCCCGTTGAATTGCCCATAATAAAAAAACCGTACAGAGTCGTTGCGTAGGGACACGGCATTATATATATCTCGGA
>DNGG01000435.1:4325-4515 GCA_003486675.1 Cyanobacteria bacterium UBA11372 | reverse complement strand
CCTGACGCTCAAAAACGATACCAGCGCCACGACGCTCACCATTCCCAGCACCCCCAATTGCCCAGATGACTCGGTTGACTGCCTCGATGGTTCAGTACTTTACTTTGGTATCATTGCCCAAGATCCCTCTGAATTTTTCACCGAAGTCATCTTTGGCAACGTTGGAGAAACGGGGGATTTTTTCGGTTTC
>DNGG01000435.1:3859-4101 GCA_003486675.1 Cyanobacteria bacterium UBA11372 | reverse complement strand
TTCGATAACCTAAGTATTGGCAGCGTCAAGATTGAGCCAGCATTACCGCCAAAGTCGATTCCAGAAGCGAACTCTGCTTGGGCTACGTTAGCCTTTGGTGTGCTTGGAGTAGGTTCCCATATTTGGCTGAAACAGAAATAATCAACTCAGACAGGACTTACCCAGGACGAGGCTAGAAACCCCGTTTCTTCATTACAGCGGGAAAGCAGCCGTACCTCATACGGCGAAAGTTTGTGTAGCGG
>DNGG01000435.1:0-3627 GCA_003486675.1 Cyanobacteria bacterium UBA11372 | reverse complement strand
GGCTGTACCTCACCCATTTGAAATCCGCTATATATCTCTGCAACAAAGAAACTCATGGGCAGCCAGGATGCCCACCCCACAAGAGTTATAGGATCTAGGCTCACCCATCCGGGTTTCTCTTAAAAATCGTGGCGTCAGAAACTATAGATCCAGGTCGAAACCCGGTTTCTGGCCTCGTCGTGGGTAAGTCTTGGACTTATACCTAACTTAGCACCTAATACTGTATTCAAAATGACTTTGTTGCAAAAATTAACAAACAATTGATACAAGTTGGTCAATTGTGTTTTTTCAATCAAGATGCGATTGACAAAGGAAACTTTCTAACCGGCGTGGTTTCGTATAATCCTGTAGTGATGATTTAATGCTTGGGTTAAAAATTTTATTTAGCCTTCACAAAGGTCGCTTTTATTAAGTTTTTTGGTAAAGATGCTCTCAAACTACGGACAAGAGCGATGCAGATGTGCCAAATTATTTTCAGTGATAACTCGGCAATGAACGCAAGATTAACAAGATCGGTAATCTTACGAAAACACAGGTTTTTAGCATCTACGCATACAAAAATTTTGGCAATCGGTCGTGAGACAGATCCAGAAAACGCCTGGGGCAAGCGAAGTCAGTGAAGCAAGTTGCAAAAGCTACGGTTGCCCCAGTTAGTGAGGCTGATTCCCTCTGTCAACATAGACCTTTTTGGAGGCATGAGTTTTATGGCAAGTTCAACAGTAATGAAAAAGTTATTAATGGCTACTGCTGGAAGTGTATTCATCGCTCTGGGAGTAACAGCCAAGGCAGAGGCATTGACATTGAACGGGCAAAGTTTAGATTTGCCTGAGAGTGAAGAAGCTAGTATTTCTTTTGGGCGATTCGCGGCGATGCCCGAGTTAGCGCCAGCTAGTGCGATCGCTCTTGGCGGCGCTTGGTATCAATTCAGTTTTGGTAAGGCAGGAAAAGATGCCCAAGGTTGCCAGCCAGCCGATCCTAATGGTCCGTTGTGTACGCCAAGTGAGGCTGGAAACTCGGTGTTCGCAGGCGCTTCGCCTTGGGAATTTGAAGTTGGAGCAGCTGGAGCTATTTTAAAAGTCACCGATGCCTTTTTCCGCGGCGATGCGTTCAGTATCTTCAACTTTAATACTTTAATCGGAACAACTTCCACGGCCTTTCAAGACGAGGAAGGCTGTGGCAGCAACCCTGACACCTGCTTCGCAGATCCCTTGGTTAGTAAAGGTACGTTCAATCTCGCCGCGGGACAGTACTCGCTGCGGATAGTACCCACAGCAAGTCCTTTTGAAAAGGGTGCAGCTTTCTTTCGCTTAGATGAAGCCAAGGAAGTCCCCGAACCTGTTTCAGTCTTGGGTTTATTGGCGCTTGGCGTCATGGGTGTTGCTCACAAGTGCAAGGGCAAACCCCAACGCCAACAGTAGACTGGGTGGCTTGAGCGACTAAATTCCCAGGGACTTACGCCCAAAAACGCCAGAAACCCGGATTTTGCCGAGAAACCAGCATAGATGAGCGTAAGTCCTGTTTTCTTAACTTAAAATTTACAAAAATTACCCATTTTTATATTTTCTTGATGAAGAGCAGCCGGAAGGATTGATAAATTTAACGAGACTATGGGACAGTTTGATCGGTGATAACTTGGGAATGAGGCAAGTAATTACGCAGAACTTATACGAGTGAGGGGGGCTGCATAACACTTTACAGAAAGCATCTGTTGCCAGCCACTTATGTAAGTTCCGCGATTAGATTAACTCTCTAAGTAATATCCCGAATTACATATTTTTAGCATCTATCAATAACCAATCAATCGCTGATGCCGTGCGGTAAGGCTCTGTAATCGCGTCGTTTGAGCGATATGCCAGAGGCACGCACTCGCGATCGCTCTTGTGTCGCCTCTCAACCGTCAAAGTGTCTTAAGACTAAGATCTATGGCTATCTCCAGCTTGGTGAAAAAAGTTAGTAAGCTATCTTCAATCGCAGGGGTTACGGCTGCTGCGGCGATCGGAGTTACCGCTCCGACTCATGCCTACACTATCTTTTTTGGCGAAGATTTAAACCACAGTTATGATACCCCGCTTTCGAGCCTTCCCAATGCACAAACAGCAGCAGCCAATTTCCTATCTAGGTTAACCGACACAGGGATTGAAACTTTTGATAGTTTTGCCCCAAGAACTGCCAGTCCTTTGACTTTAAATTTCCCAGGAGGGAAAACAGCAACGCTAAATGGGAGCGGATCGATCTACAGCGTCACCCCTGGTAGAACCAACGGAGTTGGTCGTTACGCTATTTCCGGCAGCAACTATTGGGAAGCCAATGCCGAGTCGGGTCACTTCTCAATTACTTTCAATCAAAAAGTAGCAGCTTTCGGCTTTTACGGGATAGACATTGGCGATTTTGGGGGTCAGCTTGTCCTGACTCTTGGAGGAGACAGCACTCGACAAGTGACTGTCCCCAACACGATTGGTAGCTATGGCAGTACTGATGGTTCGGTGCTTTACTTTGGGATTATTGCCAACAACCCTGATGAATACTTCACCAGCGTGTTATTCAACATGTCTACTGGAGAAGGCGACTTTTTTGGGTTCGATAATATGACCTTTGGAAACATTGAGCAGGTACCGATTCCTTTGCCTTCTTCTACGTTGCCGGATACCAACCCTGCTCCCGAATCGATTCTTTTGCCTTCTGTTGCTTTGCCCCAGGCGATATCGCCAAACGTATCGATTCCGGAACCTTCTTCTGGGTTGAGTGTAATGGCGCTGGGAGCGATCGCTGCTCTGAAGCTGCTTTTGGGCAAACAGCAACGCAGATAGTCAACCTCACTTTTACGGAGACACAGCAGTTTTTTGCCAGCTGGGATGCTAGGGAAGATTGGCCAGCCAAAAGACTTGGGTGTTTCCCGATACATCAGACCAGGGTTGGGCTGTAGCGTTTTTTTGCCGGATCGGATGGTATCCGCCAGAGGGGGTGTGGTCAAAACCTGTTGGTGATATCGAACAAATTTCCCCGCGTCCCCCCGTCCCCCCGTCCGGTGCGTCAATCTCAACCAACAAATGATTGACCGCACCCGCCAGAGGGGGTGGCTGATGCGATCGCCCGAAGCCAAATATAGTACCCCTTCAGTGGTACTCTAAAAATTAGCATTGCTAAATGTTAAGACCAACTCCCGTTTCTGACACATAGGCACAGCATGGTAGCCACCACAGACAAAAACATCGGGCGTATTACCCAAATCATCGGCCCCGTGGTAGACGTAGAGTTTGCCACCGGCAAAATGCCCCAAATCTACAACGCATTGAAGATCGAAGGCAAAAACGAAGCCGGACAAGACGTGTCCGTCACCTGCGAAGTGCAACAACTGCTGGGCGATAACCAAGTCCGCGGCGTTGCTATGAGTACCACCGATGGCTTAGTTCGCGGCATGGAAGTGGTAGACATGGGCGCTCCCATCAGCGTGCCAGTTGGTACTGTTACCCTCGGTCGCATTTTCAACGTACTGGGCGAACCTGTAGATAACAAGGGTCCAGTAAACGTTACTGAAACCTTCCCCATCCACCGTCCAGCGCCCAAACTAACGGATTTGGAAACCAAGCCTTCCGTTTTTGAAACTGGGATTAAAGTGATCGATTTGCT
>DNGG01000078.1:11088-15886 GCA_003486675.1 Cyanobacteria bacterium UBA11372 | reverse complement strand
GCTTGGATGTGGTATTACCGAGTCATAGGAGGTGAACGCTGTCCGATAGTAGATACTTGGTGGCAAACAGAAACTGGTGGCATCATGCTGACACCGCTACCGGGTGCAACACCGATGAAACCAGGTGCAACAACCTTACCCTTCCCCGGAATTGAGGCAGAGGTAGTAGATTTAGATGGCAATCGGGTGGGTGAAAATCAAGGCGGATATTTGGCGATCAAAAATCCTTGGCCTAGCATGATTCGCACAGTGTATCGCAACCCCAACCGCTACCGCACCACCTATTGGGAGCATATTCCACCCAAAAACAATCGATACCTCTACTTTACTGGGGACGGAGCTAGGAAAGATAAAGACGGATACTTCTGGGTTATGGGGAGGGTAGATGATGTGATTAACGTTGCTGGACACCGTTTAGGTACGATGGAGGTTGAGTCAGCTTTAGTATCTCACCAGGCGGTAGCAGAAGCTGCTGTGGTGGGAAAACCTAGCGATATTAAAGGGGAAGAAATCGTTGGTTTCGTAACTTTAGAAGAAGGTTATTTTCCTAGCGATCAACTAGCAAAAGAACTCAAGCAACATGTTGCGAATGAAATTGGTGCGCTAGCGCGCCCCGCAACGATTCAATTTTGCGAAGCCTTACCCAAGACGCGATCTGGTAAAATTATGCGGCGCGTGCTGCGAAATCTAGCATCAGGTCAAGAAGTTGCGGGGGATACCTCTACACTCGAAGATCGCAGCGTTTTGGATAAATTGCGCGGCGGTGCTTGAACTTTAAAGGGTGGGGTGCGATCGCAACCAGAAACCCGGTTTCTACGGCGATTTCTGGTTGCTAAACGCATGATTTTTCCGAGAAACCGGGTTTCTCATCGGGGCGATCGCGGTCCCACAACCGACTCACCGCGTTTTTCCTTTTCTGCTAATTCTATATTCAATACCAGCAATTTTTCTAAAATATCATCGCTGGGTTCAAACCCATACGCCTGCATCACCAATTTATCCAATTGGTCGTGAAGTTTAAACAGTTGGCTCGTCGGTTCGTCAAAAAATTTATTGTAAAGTTGAGTAATTCCCCACTGTTTTGCTTCCATTTGTTCGGTGCGATATTGATGCAACTGTTCCGCAGTTGCCCGAATTTGTTCGACTAACTTATTGCTGGGAGTTTGGGGAAAGGGGAAAGTTTCAAAGCAGGTGTTGTGAGTGTAGCGAGTATCGCCCTTGAGAGTAGAACTTTGAGCTTTGACCCAGAGGCGATGAACTTGGGATGAGAGAATGCCAAGTATGTAAAAATCATCCGCAGCGACAACAATATTTAAGTCACCTGGTAACCAGCTTAGAGATGCAGGGATGAAGACAGCCCATTTCGATACTCTGGGTACTGTAAAGTAACGAGATAGGGGAGCGATCGCTTTCCTCATAGCCGGTCTTTTTTCGCCATATTTCCACCAATTAATTCTGGTTACTTCTCGGCGATTTTTATCTCGCTCTGGCTTCACTGTCAATTTAATATGTTCAAAAGGAAGCAAGTAATTACTTGCTTCCTCAATGCTCATATCATTGAAATCAATAATCCAACGCTCGGGCTTACCGTGAGGATTTTTAGCCAGATTTGCACCCATTGAGAAAAGTTTTAAAACTGCCTGATTGCGGGAATCTGCTTCAATCCAATTCTTAACTTTTGGCTCGGTAATAATAAAGCCTTTCCCCACAGGAATTACTCCTTGAAAACACCTATTGGCATTAGCCGATAATCCAACAGCTTGCCAAACATCAATCGTCGATTGCAGCGATGAATTAAGCCGCGATACAATCCGATTATCCAGATAGTAGCTCTTAGGTTCTTTCTTAGTCCAATTTACGATACTAACGTGAACTTTTGCTTCACCAGACCAAGGTTGTGTAGAAACCGCTTCGTGAATATAACCGCCATTTTTAGCGATATAATCTAAAGCAGCCGCCCTACTTTTACCCTGGCTAACTGAATTAGTACCAACTAAACCAGCCCTGCCAGTTTCTGCCAAATTATCGTGGGATAAACGAAACCAGTATGAGCAAAAATCCACAGAATCTTTAACATCTGGGAACCGTTCAAACACTCTGTCAATATATTCATCTCCCAGAACAATTCTCACTTGCTTTCCACCCAAAAACGGAGGATTACCAATAATTGCATCAGCTTTAGGCCACTCACTAAACAGCGCATCTTTGCAAACAATATTCCCATCCAAAGTATCCAGCGGTAGTGCAGGTTCGTGCAATCCTAAATTATCAATAGCAATCTTACGACCAATTGTTAAAGTTACCCGCGCCAGTTCCACCGCAAATGGATTAATATCAATACCATAAAACTGGAGCGGTGTCACAAAACTGATTTGCATTTGTTCGCGGTTATAGCGACGGCGTTCGCTGATTTTATCTAATAATAATTGTTCGATTCGCTTCAGTTCTTGATAAGCAATATAGAGAAAATTTCCGGAACCACAAGCCGGATCGAGAACCCGATAACTTTGCAATTCCATTTGCAGCGCATTCAATTCAGCAATAGTATTTGCCGCATCAATTCGTGACTCCCAATATTTGCTAATCGTCGGGCGAACAATCTGCATAATATCCACTTCCGACGTAAAGTGAATACCATGAGTATGACGCTTTTCCTTATCTGTAGCAGCCTCAAAAATATTGCCAAAAATAGCAGGACGTACCTTACTCCAATCTTGCCGCGCACATACATCTAAAATTTCCAACTCTTGCCTTGTCAGTTCAATTGGATGAATCACCGAAAATAAACCACCGTTAAAATAATCAACCCCCTTAAACCGCCCCGCCGGAGTAATTCCCGGCTGATTCATTTCTCGAAATAACCCGCCCAACAGATCGTAAGAACTGGCTCCATTTAAACAATCTTGAACGCAAGAAACAAAAATATCGCGTGGTAGCAGCTTGCGATCTTCGGCAAACATTGCCAACACGCACTGTAAAACAAACCGCTGCGCTGTTAACTCATCAAGTCCTTGTTTTTTTCTCCGTTCTTTAATTTCTCGCAACAACAAACCCATGCGACTGGCAGCTTGTTCCGTTACCTCCACTTGGTTATTACGGAATATCGGCACATGGTTACCCAACTCCATAAACCCAAATGCACTGGCACGTTTGGATAAATCTTTCAGCGGTACTTTATCTACTGGCGTATCCAACTGGACATTGAAATCAAAAATCCAAAACTCGTCAAAATTACACAACAAAACATATCGAGGACGATTTGGTATCAAGCGCGTCCAATAATCAAACGCCTGAGAATAGTGCTTGCTTAAATCTTCCCCCCGTTTTTTCATTTCAATTAATACGCGGGGTTTCCAAACTAAATCTGCAAAACCCGTCTTGCCTTTCTTACTACCCTTTTTTACCCGTTCCTCATAAACAGCCCCAACTTCCAACGCTCCTGCATGTCCAAACGCCCGAAAAAAACGGTCGAGAAAAACCTGCGCTTCCCCCTTCTCATCTCCCCTAATATGCTGCTGACAAAAACTAACAAAACCCTCAAGACTCTCAGACATACCTGACACTCTATTCTTCCTCTGCGTTGTGGAGCAGTTTAATCTTTTAAAACTATTTTCCCAGAGGATGCGATCGCATACAGGGACTCGAAGAGTTAAATAGTCTGTTTTAGCCAAAATTATGGGTAAAACCTGCCCCTACATTAGACTTCTGCAAAAACTCTTGTAGGGTAGGCATCCTGCCTGCCATAGAGATTCCTTTTTGTAGAAGTCTATCACCTGCTCACCTGCTCACCTGCTCAACTTTTGGCTTCGACTTTGGTGCTTGTGCCTGCATTTCCAACAGTTCGGGCACCGTTACAAACCGATAGCCGCGCTGTCTAAGTCCGGCAATAATTTGCGGTAAAGCCAGCACGCTTTTTGGGTGAACGTCATGCAACAAGACAATTCCCCCTGGTTTTGCCAAATTCAGCACATTTTTAACATAGGCAGCAGCTGTATTGCGGGGTTGAAATTCTCCTGGCTCGGAATTCCACATCATAATCCCATAATTTTTACTGCGGGCATAAGCGACTAGCCCATTATGCAAAAAGCCACCCGGCGGACGGAAAAGAAATGTTTGTACGCCTGTAGTTTCATAAATCAGCTTCGAGGTATTTTCTATTTCCGCCGCAGCCGTTGCTGGATTCATGTGAAAATACCAATGATGCCACGTATGGTTGCCAATTGCATGGCCTTCTGCGACTACTTGCCGCCCGATGTCTGGATGCTTTTTCAGGTTTCTACCGATCCAAAAAAACGTTGCTTTGATGTTGTTTTGCCTTAAAATGTTTAATACCTGAAACGTAGTTTCAGGCCAAGGGCCATCATCGAATGTGAGCGCGATCGCTTTTTCTTTCTCACCCAATTGCACCTGTCTGACAATTTTCCCTTGCAACTCCAGGGGGGGAGCAAAGATCGGCCCGGTGACGGCTTCCTTGTCGGCTTGCTGTAGATGATTTGGCAGTTTAGGATCGGCTAAACGTGAGGGTAACAGCAGGGAAATGCCTAACAACCCTGTGACAGCGATCGCAGTTGTGACTTTTCTGGGATAGCAAAAAAAGGCGCTACGGTTTTCCATATTAAAGTTTTTTCATAAATACAGCCTCCCGATTACAGGAAAGCGCGATCGCATAAATCTATCTGCGGGCGGATTTCCCTGTATTTGGGACATCCTATATTTTACCGACCAAAGTGGCAGATCTCAGGATTTTATCGCTATTTTTTCATCAAAACAAACAGAATCCCGGTTTCTTTAAGAAACC
>DNGG01000078.1:0-10848 GCA_003486675.1 Cyanobacteria bacterium UBA11372 | reverse complement strand
AAAAGCGGTGGGAAATGGTGAACGTTCACTTCATGCATCACTTGAATGCCGATCGTTGCACGGTTGACAATATCCGCATGAGTCGGAATCGCTCGTCCTTGGCTATCTAGGATCGAGTGGTTAAAGTTGAAACCGTTGAGGTTAAAGGCAACCGAACAAATCCCAGCCGTAGCAAACCAAATACCTATCGTCGGTAAAGCTGCCATCAAAAAGTGTACGGCACGGCTATTGCGGCTGGCTAAGGATGGAATAAATAGGCGTCCTAAGTAGCCAGAAAACCCAGCCAGATAATTGTAGGTTTCTTCGAGTTGACCAAACTTGTAACCCGCATTTGCCGATTCAATATCTGTTGTTTGCCGAATTAGACTCGCAGTTGTCAATGCACCATAAGATGCGCTCATAAATGCACCGCCAAACACACCGATAATGCCTAACAGGTGGAAAGGATGCATCAGAATATTGTGACCGGCTTGCACGGCTAACATGAAGTTAAACGTGCCGGTAATTCCTAAAGGCAACCCATCAGAAAAGCTACCTTGACCGATGGGATAAACCAGCAATACTGATGTCGCGGCGCAAACCGGCGCGCTAAAAGCCACAGCAATCCAGGGGCGCATTCCTAAGCGGTAGCTGAGTTCCCACATTTGTCCCAGGTAGCACCAAATTCCAATCAGGAAATGCAGGACAATTAATTGATAGGCACCGCCGTTGTAAAGCCATTCATCGACAGAACCCGCAGCCCAAATCGGATAAAAATGCAAGCCAATTGCCGCAGAGGTCGGTACTACAGCAGCCGTGATGATATTGTTACCGCCCATAAGAGAACCGATGACGGGTTCCCTCACGCCATCGAGATCTACGGATGGGGCTGCTATAAATGCGATCGCAAAACAAATCGCAGCAGCACACAGACTAGGTATCGCCAGAACGCCAAACCAGCCAACATAAATCCGGTTCTCGGTACTGGTTATCCAATCGCAAAACCGATCCCAATATTTTGCGATATCTAATTCGCCACGACGTTGAGTAATAGTGTTCATAGGAAAAGCGCTCAATTCCAAAACTACGCCGAAAAAAAAGGAAATTAAACAGCCAGCTAAAATCGGAGAATTTTGTCACAATTGTGGATTAATTTTTTTCTCCGCTTCTGCCAGTGATTTCAAGCTCTTTGATTGCAGTGAATTTAGTTCCTCATTCACCATCACTTACAAAAAATTCTATAAAAATTTTCTATGAGCTTGCTCATTTATGAAACATCTTTTAATTTAAATTTAAAATAACTTCAAAAACCATAATATTTTTATAATTTGTTTTAAAATAACGTAGCAAATCGGGGATCGAAGGTTTTTCATCTGGCTCAGGACTGACGCAGCTAGAGACGATCGCCTTTGTTTGTGAGTCAATCTCTCCTTGCCAAACCAAAGTCCTGTGGCTTTAGCACGCGCTTGAGTTGCAAAAAGAAAGGTAGCGGGTTTGGCAAATAGTGGACTAGGCTATTGGAAACAACCATATCAAACTCAACATCAGGGTCAGGCAGCTGGCGTGACATGCTCAGAACCAATTCGCAGCATATTTTCTGCCAAATCGATGGCTTTTGGCTGCCACGCCGGAGACATCTGGCAGAGTAAAACTAGAATCCGCGCCGTGCCGGTACAGGCATCTACCACCAGGGCATTGATTTGCCCGAATTTAATCGCCTGCTTTGCAAAGGCTTGATTTACTTCGGTGAAGTCGATCGAGTCATAGGCAATGGCTGCTGCCAAATTATCCATTACTTCCGGTTCCAACAGTTTCACCATGGTAAATACCCTGAAAGGACTTTGGCAAAGTTGGTATTAATTTTTTCACGATTGTGAAATTATTCGCAGGTTTGGGAAAAATAAAACAAGTTCTTTACATAATTTTCAAGGAAATTATGTGCGTAACCGTTCTGAAGTGACTTATGTCACAAATGAAACCCATAAGAACAGAGATACTGCGGAGAAAAATTGTTCAGGAGATAGAAGCTATGAAGAATCGGGTTTACCGAGGAAATGAGGAGCAAATGCGCGAAAACCGCGATAGTCCTTCGGACAAGCTGCGGGAAGGCGAGCGAGCGACGATGGCGCACTCCCTCGATGCATACATGCAAAGCAAAATCCTGGATCAAACGGAAAGTAATTCCCGCCTCAGTTTGGCAAACCAATTAATGGAGGAAGGAGTAAAGAATTGTTCGTGCAACCAATTTAAAGAAGCATTGCAGTATTTGCAGGAGGCAGTTAAAATTTACCGCGAACTGCAATATGCTCCAGGAGAAAGCAAGGCGCTGGGAAATTTAGGTAATGTTTACTATAGTGCGGGAGATTACGTAAAAGCGATTGAGTATTTCCAACAGCGCTTAGCGATCGCGCACCAACTCCAAGATCGCAAGAGCCAAGGACAAACGCTAGGACACCTAGGAAACGCTTACCGTCACCTGGAAGACTACGCCAAAGCGCTAGAGTATCAGCAGCAAAGTTTGGTAATTTCCAGAGAAATTAAAGATCGGCGCGGCGAAGTTGCAGCACTCAATAACATGGGACTGGCATACAAAGCATTGGGTAATTTGAAAGAGGCGATCGAGTACCAACTGCAAAGTCTAGCTCTAATGCGGGAGTTGCAAGATAGGGAGGGAGAAGCACAGGTGCTGAGAAACTTGGGTAATGCATTTTATGCCTTGGAAGACTATCCCCAAGCAGTTAAGTACTACCAGCAGCGCTTGGAGATGGCGCGTCAAATGGAAGACTGGCGCTCTGAAGGACAAGTGCTGCGAAATTTAGGTAGTGCTTGCTATGCTTTGGGTAATTACACCCAAGCGATTGAATACTACCAACAGCGGTTAGCGATCGCCAAACGTCTGAATGATTGCCGCATCGAAGAGCAAACTTTAGGGAGTTTAGGCGTTGCTTACGAATCAATTGGTAATTTTACCAAAGCGATTGAGTGCTACGAACAACGCTTAGCGATCGCGCGCCAACTCCAAGACAAGCGAGTCGAACAACAGTCTCTGGGAAGCCTCAGAATTGCTTGTTATGCGATGGGGAACTACGCTAAAGCTTTTGAGTATCAAGATACCCGTTGCACCACAATACCAGAATGACCGTTTATTTTACGAAATCTGCTTGCCAAGTTAAAATCCCACCTGCCTTGCAGGTTTTTATCTCAGTTGTTTCAATCTTTATTGATCGGGATCAATACAATAGACTTGTGGCAAAAATTCTTGGGAAGGGCTTTCCTGCCCATCCCACAACAGGCTTTTTTCTTGTGGGGTAGGCGTCCCGCCTGCCCAAAAATTAATCGAAAAAAGTCTTTGGCAACAGGTCTAATAACTGACGGGATAACAATCCCGTCAGTTTTGTTAATAGAAACGCTAGCCGGACAGCCACCCGCTTTTTCGCAGATTTCTCCCTGTCAAACCCAGGATTTTTCATCAAAACCCAGTTTCTTTGCGTCATTCCTAATAGCGTTATTTTCGCAACAATTTCAACCCCATTGCAACCTTGTCTAAAAGCGTTTTTTGCGACAGGCAGGTAATTAGGCATAATTTGCCGCACCCCACGGTTTGTTGGCGGATTTTCTCAGCTTTTTCCCCATACCAAATTTCCTGGGCGCTCTGCTCTTTGATATTACCAATCACGGGAAATTCTTCGCATAATTTCACATCTCCCCGCGTGTCAATGAAGAAATTACGCAAGCCCACGCGACAAGGACGAGATTCGGGGGGTGCTTTTTCTTCGCGGAAGTGGGGAATCATCAGCCGCATAATTTCATCGCTGTTCATAATGGGAGCGCCGTTTTTCTTCATTGTAATTACGCGCTCGATCATCTGTTCAAATTCCGCCAGTTCTTCTTCTTCTATCCACAATTCTTCGTAAGTTTCTGGCGTCCAACGATTCACTGGCTGTAAATTAACAGTCGTCGCTCCAATATGTTCCGCCCACTTTATTATTTCTGGAAGATGGCGGAAGTTTAGTCTATTAATTGTTGGTTTGATCGCGATCGGAAACTTTACTCCCTGTTTTTCTTGCTCAGAGCGCAGATAACCAACACCTTGAGAAAGCCTGTCAAATAATCCCGGTTGTCCGCGCAAATAATCGTGGAGTTCTGCATTGTGACCATCGAGGGATATGTTCACGTTAAAGGGATGCGCTGCTACAGTTTTGGCTGCATTTTCTTTCGTCATGCAGTAACCATTGGTTGTAACGCCGCAGTTTATGCCATTTTGATGACCAAAGGCAAGCAAGTCAACAAAACCTTTTTTAATGTAGGGTTCGCCACCGCTAAAGTTTATGGAAAAATCGCCGACAAATGCTTTAATTTTCAATAATGCATTCTGCCATTCTTCAATGGTCATTTCCTCTTTGTATTCTTTGAGACGCCAATACTCGCATTGACGGCATTTAACATTGCACCGCTCGTTGACAATCCCGTAAAACGAGACCGGCTTGGTCATGTCATAATTGTAATTTATGTAAAGCGATTCAGCGACAGCATTCTGAGTATGTTTGACTGCGAGTTTAGATAAAGTTAAGGCGTCCATGAGTTTGTCTTCTTAGATTGCTTTATAATCGTCTTGACCCAAGCGGTGAGCTGTGAATCATAGTAATGAATAATTGAAATCTTTTTTCCAGAAAGCGCTATCTTACTCAAATCTTTACATCTTTAAATTTTGTAAAATATTAGTATTTTAAATATTGAGCGGGTTAATTTTGGCTCAAAACACCGAAAAGCTTATTAAATAAAGGCTGGCACTGATGCGATCGCTCCCTCAAACTCAAATCGCGACATCCCACCGGGTGTGCTTTTAGACTAAATGTTTAATTTTTATGTATCGTTAAGAGTTAGTTCGGCTTGGGATTGCAATATAGTTTCCCATCCCTTAACATAAATAAAAATAATGTTATATTTCTTAAAGAAAGGAAGGCAGTAAAATTACGTAAATACGTAGGTGGATAAATTAAAGTTATAGTAAAGTCCGAAGTCGGTAGAGCCGGAAAGTTAACAAAATCTTTACAAAACAGACATATTCAGCACTTACGCACAACGATCTGAGAAACCTCATAGAAACCCGGTTTATTGGCGTAGTGTCAAGACTTTAAGCGTTTTTAGCGTAGCATCGGCACAACCGCTAATGACGCCACCCATAGTTTGAATCTGTTGTAGGTAGTCGAGGGCGGATTTTGTCATGACTTCACCGGGTAGCAAAACCGGGATTCCTGGCGGATAAGGACAGATGATTTCGGCACAGATGCGAGACTCCGCCTGTTCTATCGGTAAAATTTCCGTTGGAGCAAAAAATGCTTCGCGGGGGGAGAGGGAAAGGGGAGGTTGTAGGGGCGGATTTGACCAACAATGTTGGGGAAAAACAGTAGGGGCGGGTTTTACCAACCAATCTGTGCAACCACGAAATATTTCGTTAAACCCGCGCCTGCGCGCACCCGCCCCTGGTGGCGAGTCGGCGTTGCGTTGATATTCTGTGGCGAGGGTGGTGAAAGCTTGCACCAGCTGTTGAATATCTGCTTCGGTGTTGCCCAGACTGATAATAAAAGTTAGATGTTGCAGGGATGGGAACTCAGCCGTAACGCCCAGATCTTGATGGAAAATATCATCAACTTCAAACCCAGTTAAACCTAAACCGGATACCGTCACCGTCAGCCGCGTTCGATCTAAAGTAGAACATCTCGGTAATTGTACGGAGTCTAGAACGGACAATCCTGGAATACACTGAATTTGGTGTCTGGCTGCATCAGCTAACTGTAAAGTTTTAGTCATCAAAGCTTCCCCGTGCAAAGCCATTTGTTGGCGCGCCGCATCAAGGGAAGCTAAGAGAATATAACTGGGACTGGTAGATTGGACTAACTGTAAAGCTTTGCTGAGGCGGTTTCGATCGATGCGATCGCCTTGAACGTGTAACATCGATGCTTGAGTCATCCCAGCCAAAGTTTTGTGGATAGACTGTACGGTTAAATCTGCACCTGCCGATAGCGCCGAGGTTGGTAATTCCGGATGAAAGGCGAAATGGGAGCCGTGGGCTTCGTCTACTAGCAGAGGAATATTATATTGATGAGCGAGGCGAGCGATCGCACCCACATCTCCACAAACCCCATAATAAGTTGGATACACCATCATCACCGCCTTCGCATCCGGATGCTGCTGTAAAGCATCCGCTACCGCAGCCGGTGTAATAGAGTGGGCAATATCTAGAATCGGGTCGTATTCTGGGAGGATGAAAATTGGGATAGCACCAGAGAGAATTAGGGCAGCGATCGCCGAAGAATGCACATTGCGCGGCAAAATAATCTTATCCCCCGTACCGCAAGTAGCCAAAATCGCCGCAATTATCCCAGAAGTAGAACCATTAACCAAAAACCAAGTTTCTTGGGCCCCAAACGCCGCCGCCGCCAGTTCCTGCGCCGCGCGAATCACCCCATCAGGCGCAAATAAAGTATCTAATTCGGCTAATTCAGTCAAATCCGCTCGAAAAACACTTTTTCCCACCAAATCAGCCAAACTAGCAGCAATACCCGCCCCCCGCTTATGACCAGGCGTATAAAAAGCAGCGTGCCGCTGATTCGCACACAGTCGTAAAGCATCCAACAAAGGCGTTTGTACTTGAAAATCCCGCCAACTTTCACTTACACTCATTCCCTGCTAAAGTTTTGAACTCACTAAATCGATCCCACTCGTACCCAGGCTCCCACTCGCCACTCGTACCCAGGCTCCAGCCTGGGTACGAAAAGCTAGAGGCTCTGCCTCGGCTGACTACCGATGCAAAATCGCTACATTATTACTCCCTCCGCGCCGGAAGAATAACTATTTAAGAAACCGCGAAGACACGAAGAACACGAAGAAGGAAGAAGAAAGAGCTAAATAGTCTTCTACCGCGAAGGCAGTAAAGCAAACGTCCCCAGATATAGCTAATGGGAGGGATGTTATCTTATCAGTTTTTACCTAACTTTATAGGGTTAAACGATAAAATAACAAATCTCATGATCGGCATCCCAGAACCAATAATTCCCAACCCAGAACCAATACCCCAACCACCAGTACCCGAACCAGTACCAGCACCAATACCCCAGCCAGTACCAGCGCCAGTACCAGAACCAATACCAGCACCAGTACCAGAAACCGTACCAGCACCAATACCTCAAACAGTTCCGGCACCAATTCCCCAAACAATTCCCGAACCTATGTGACATCCTCCGGCGCTGAACCCTTAGATTACAGCGCCAGCTTCCCAACATCACTGTTGAGCATTCCTAGTTTTTCCCTTACGGGGTTTCGCCTCTGACCTAGACGGAGTTTCCTTCGTCCCCGGCAGACCGACTGCACAGGCGTTTTCTATTCCGCAGAGTCCCTGCGTACTCAGTTCTAGACCGCGCAACCTGATTACTTCTGATGCTGCATGATCTCTGTCTGTTTCGTATCCACAAACATCACACTTATGGACTCGTTCTGACAGTTCTTTCTTACCCGTATGTGTTCCGCATTTAGGGCAAGTTTGAGACGTTCCATTTGGATTGACTCGGAGAAAGTAGATTTGATGTTTCTTTGCCACCCATTCCAGCAGGTTGAGAAACTGACCAAAAGCTGCATCCAGAGTATGTTTTCTCAACATTCCTCTAGACATCGCTTTCAAGTTCAAGTCCTCAACAAACACCATCCCAATACCAACTTTTGTACACAGATGGTTAGCCAGCTTGAACTGCCAATCTTTCCTCACGCTAGCGATGTGGTTGTGGAATTTGGCAACCTTAATCCGAGCTTTTTCGCGGTTCTTAGAACCCTTTTTCGTTCTGGCATACTTGCGTTGCAGCAATTCCATCTGGCGGTACAAGGATGTCAGGAATCGGGGTCTAGCAATAAACTCTAATTCCGATGTTGTCAAAAACTTTTCCAATCCCAAATCGATACCCAGTGCATTCCCGTGTGGTTGAGCATCTGGTATCGATACATCAGACTCTATTGTGACAACCACTTCCCACCTATTAGCTTTCCTCAGCACCCGTGCCTGCTTGACTGCAAACCCTTCTGGGATAGGTCTATGCAAGTTGATAGGCATCTTCCCGACCTTGGGAAGACTTATCTGCAATCCAGTAATCGGATTGGTCTTGAACTGAGGAAACAGCATCGACTTCATTTGTCCAAACTTCTTAAAGCGTGGAAAGCCAAACCCCCTCTCTTGGAAATAGTTCCAAGCGTCATGCAATCTACGAATGGTAGTTTGCAGAACCTGAGAAGGGGCTTCTCCCAATATGGGGAATTCTTTCTTCGCTTTAGGAAGTGCGTTTTGCTGGCTGTAGTAGGTGGGAAAGGGTTTGTCGGCTCCAATGATGTATTCACGCTCCAGCGAGCAATAGTCCAAACTACATTTACGCGAATTAACCCAATCTTTGATTTCCCGCAAAGCGTAGTTGTACACCTTGCGAGAAATTTCCAGCCAGTGCAGCATTGTTTGCTCTTGGCTAGCGTTGGGATAAATTCTGTAGCAGTAGTTCATAATGAGAGTCATGCCACTAATTCTAACACGGAACTATTGGTCTATAAACCTATGCCTGTTGCTGATTTTACCTCTCCCCTTCCGGATAAAATCAGCTTGGGGGAGTCGATTTATCCCAGCGCTAAATCGTAGATTATGGCGCGGGACTTATAGCTTCCCCAAACCCCCTCAAATGGTTAAAATAGATAAGGTTCAAAATCAACCCAGTTTCTCACCTTTTAACCTTCACACTCAAATGCTCAGAGCCGGAATAGTCGGACTACCCAACGTCGGAAAATCTACCCTGTTCAACGCCTTAGTTGCCAACGCTAAAGCCGAAGCAGCCAACTTTCCTTTTTGCACCATCGAACCCAATGTAGGCGTCGTAGCAGTTCCCGACGAACGGTTAAACGTGCTAGCGGAAATCTCCAAATCCAAGCAAATTGTGCCGACGCGGATTGAATTTGTCGATATTGCCGGATTGGTGAAAGGCGCAAGTCAAGGCGAGGGACTGGGGAATAAATTTTTATCCCACATCCGCGAAGTCGATGCCATTGTCCACGTCGTGCGCTGTTTCGAGAACGATGATATCATTCACGTCGCTGGTTCGGTTGACCCCTTGCGGGATATAGATGTAATCAATTTAGAGCTAGCATTAGCAGATTTAGCACAAATTGAACGCCGTGTAGAACGCACCCGCAAGCAAGCACGCGGCAGCAAAGAAGCCCAAATTGAACTAGCAGCTTTGGAGAAAATCAGCGCTGCCTTAAATGAAGGCAAACAAGCGCGACAAATCTCTTTAACCGAAGAAGAAGAACCGCTGATTCAACAACTCTGCCTGCTCACTCGCAAACCGATTATCTACGCCGCTAACGTATCCGAAGATGACCTGGCGACGGGTAATCAATGGGTAGAACAGGTGCGACAACTTGCAGCACAGGAACATGCCCAAGTCGTCATTGTTTCCGCTCAAGTTGAAGCGGAATTAGTCGAATTACCAGAAGAAGAAAGAGGGGAATTTTTAGCATCTTTGGGGGTAGAAGAAGGCGGGTTGAAATCTTTAATTCGCGCCACATACGAACTTTTAGGCTTGCGGACATACTTAACAACTGGTCCCGAAGAAACCCGAGCCTGGACAATTACTGCCGGAATGAAAGCACCCCAAGCAGCGGGAGTGATTCATACAGATTTTGAACGCGGTTTCATTCGTGCCGAAACCGTTGCTTACAAAGATTTAGTCGAAACAGGTTCGATGACTGCTGCCAAGGAAAAAGGCTTAGTTCGGAGTGAAGGTAAAGAATATGTAGTGCAGGAAGGAGATGTGATGTTGTTCCGGTTTAATGTTTAGGCTAGTTCTCCTGTGCTGGCGCTGTTATTGAAAGCTGATTGGAAAAACTCCGAAGGATATAGTATAGAATGGATGCTGCAATTTATGTTGCCATTATTTCAGGTTGCGTGGCGCTAGTAAGTGCAGCAATAAGTCTTTATGGAGTTGCGTTTCAAGAACAGCAAAAAAAGCTACTTATAGCGCTACAACACAAGCTAGAACAGGAAAGCAAAAAGCAAACCAAAGAGCAGTTAGTTAAAGAATTGATCGGCAAGTACCGAGAACCATTGCTAACTGCTGCATTTGATTTGCAAAGTAGAATTTACAATATTGTAGAAATTAGTTTTTTACAAATTTACTACATAAATGGTACAAAATTGGAAAAAGAATATGCATCTGAAAATACTCTATATGTCATAGCAGAGTATTTGGGATGGGTGGAAATTATTCGCCGTGAAATTCAATTCTTAAATTTGATTGATGTGATTGAAAACCTTAAGTTTGTGCAGCTAATAAACCAAATTAATCAAACATTTTTAGAAGGCAGAATAGATCGAACATTTCGTATATTTAGAGGAGAACAGAGAGCTATAGGAGAAATTATGATGACGCCTCTGTCTGCAAATAATAACTCACCCAGTCGTGAGTGCATCGGTTATGCAACTTTTGTATTAAAGCAAAAAGACCCAGATTTTAGCCGTTGGTTTGAAAAACTTCGTCAGGATATTGAAATTTTAGCTAATGAACCAGTTAACCATTCTCAACGGCTGATTAAATTACAGCACGAGCTTGTAGAACTTATTGATTTTCTAGATCCAGATTATATTCGTTTTCCTAAAAAATTTCGCACTAAGATTAAGTAGATAGTCTGGCTCAAATGCCGCAGCTAGGGAAACATTGAGTAAAATTTTAATTGAGTGGAATTATTGTATATGCCAAAAAACTTTCCCATACTGACTTTAAATATCGAAGATTTAGATGAGCGCGGTTACGGCATTGCTCAACATGGAAATAAGATAGTACA
>DNGG01000610.1:5650-7904 GCA_003486675.1 Cyanobacteria bacterium UBA11372 | reverse complement strand
CCCCAGCCTCAGAGAACTGGCGGGAGAATAACCACATACACGGACTCGCAGTGAATCCCGACCATCCTGCCATCATTTATGTAGCGACCCATAAAGGGTTACTCCAGCGCAACCCAGAAGGCGAGTGGTTCTGGATGGGAAAAGAACGAGCTGATTACATGGGCTTTACCATTGACCCTGATGATAACCAGCGCTTCTATGCCAGCGGACACCCCTCCACAGGAGGCAACCTGGGATTCCAGATGAGCGAAAATCACGGGCAAGATTGGCAACAAATTGCCATGCCAGGGGTAGATTTTCACACCTTAACCAAAGCTTCTGCTGACCATCCACACGGAAAAGGAGCCTTCTACGGTTGGGCAGTTTCTGGGAAGAATGAGCTGTATACCTCCAAGGATGGTGGAAAAACCTGGACGCAACCCCGTGCGGTGGGGTTAAAGGATGCTCCTTTTGAGCTGGTAGGTTACCCGCGACAACCTAACCGGGTTTATGCAACAACCCGTGGAGGGCTGTACGAAAGTCGCGACGGTGGCAATAACTGGACGCTAGTACCCAATACCCGCGATACTCCCATCATCGCGCTGACTTTACTTGAAGAGTCAGCCAACAGCGTTGTGATGTATGGGTATCGACTCCTGAAATCAGCACCGGGTATCTATCGCAGCGCCGATGGCGGCAAGACGTGGCAAGCACTAGGCACTGGTGCTAGGGGAACGATTGTAAAACTAGCCATCCCTGGGAGCAAGCCCAGCATTATCTATGCAGCCAACGAAGAAAACGTCATTTTCCAATCTCAAGATGGTGGCAAGACTTGGAAGGAATTGAATTGACGCTCCCAGGGTTCAGTTCTATGGGTGGGCTGGCAGAGCGTTATGAAATTCAGATGAAATTTCAGTTAAAAAATTGGCAAAATTGGTCACTTCCTAAGCACTAACTTTTGCTTTGTATCTCAACACTCAGTTAGGAAAAGACTTGGGTGACTGTCAATTTGTTAAGAAATTTTAATAAAATCTGACCGCCTGACGATTTCATCCTAATTTCATTTGCTCGTGAAAAGCTAAAGAATAAGAACCTATTTCTGAATGTACTTTAAAGGGCAACGAGCAACTCCTTGACTGACTGGATATTTGAGCGGTCACTATTTTAACATTTCAGCCATCTTTGAACGGAGAGGAAAAATAAATATTATGCCACGCCTTTATTTTCTGCCAGTTGCTTGTTCCTTAAGTAGTTTTTTAACAATTACGTATTTGTTGTGCATCTTTCTCGGATTGATTTTACCTGGGCAAGGGCATCAGTTTAGACAGGTATTAGAGATGTTGTTACCTGGTTTCAAATGGTTCAGCTTCGGAGGCTTTTTAAATGGATTGTTTTGGTCTATCTTCTACGGAGTTTATACGGGAGTCTTGTTTGTCCCACTTTACAACTACTTCAGCCGCAAGACTCTACCAAACAGAGACGAATATAGCTCTCGCTTGCATTGAGCCGCTTAACCAGCGATTTCGGAGAGTTCCTGATTGTCTTACTTGTCAAAATTTGAACTGCATTCCCATCAAGAGATAACTCAGCCATTTTTTAAATGAGGTGGAACTATGAACAAGAAAACACTAATTTACGGTTTCGTAGGTCTATTCACCAGCAGCGCGATCGCTTCCTTCACGCTCCCTAATCCCACGCCAGCTCAGTCTCCCATGTCAGGGCAAGATCCTCACCACCGATTGGCTCAACGTCCCCCTGCCCAAAGAGGGATGATGATTCAGTCGGAGCAGCATTTCATCGAAATGATGATTCCCCACCATCAGGATGCCGTAGAAATGGCAGATCTGGCTTTAAACCGCGCCAAACGTCCCGAAATCAAAAGACTGGCTCAAGCGATTAAAACAGACCAAAACCGAGAAATTCAGCAGATGCGAACTTGGTACAGGCAGTGGTATCGCACCGAAGTACCTGCCCATCATCGCATGGGTCAAGGTACGGGACGGGACATGGACTCGATGCACTCAAACATGGGAAGCATGGAGATGGATTTAACAGCTCTGAGGAATGCCTCTGACTTTGACCGGGAGTTCATTCGGCAGATGATTCCCCATCATCAAGAGGCTGTCAGGATGGCGCAGATGATTCTCAACAGAGCTAGCCGCCCGGAAATTCGCAACCTAGCTCAGTCGATTATCAGGACTCAAAATGCTGAAATTCGGCAGATGCAGCAATGGGAACAAGCTTGGTATCGGTAGGCAAGATGACCAACATCGAG